>NZ_JBHVUS010000048.1:22826-61758 GCF_042884005.1 Kitasatospora sp. NPDC058162 | reverse complement strand
ACACATGACGGTGATCTTCGCGGCCGAGACGCCCGCGAAGATCACCCCCAGCAACTCACGCCATGCAGTTGATCAATTACCCAACACTTTCTGAGAGCCGTCCCGTCCAAACCGGCGCCCGGCGGTGGACCGGCACCGCCACAACAGCGAAGGCGACCGTGCCCTAGCCTCCCAGGCCACTCCCAGACCGTCACCAGCGAACGGTCAGCCTTTAAGCCCCTTCTCATCCACCGCCCCTAGCCTCCGCGCATGAACGTCTCGCTGCTCGACGGCTGGTTCCCCTGGACGGTCCAGGCCGCCGCCCTCGCCCTGTTCCTGACCGCGGTGGGCTGGCGGGACCGGACGTGGCAGCGCAAGTGGGGGCCGATCGCGCTCGGTACGGCGCTGGCGATCACCGCGGTCGTCGCCGTCGCCGTGCTCACCCTGGCCGGGATCACCGACCCGATCCCGTTCGGGGTGTGGCTGTGGAGCGGGGTGGCGATCGCGGCGTTCGCCGTGCTCGGCTTCGGCTGGCGCGGCGCGAGGTGGTGGCGGCGGGCGCTGGTGGCGCCGACCGTGGTGCTGGCGCTGTTCTGCGCCGCGAACAGCGTGAACATCGCCACCGGCTACTACCCGACGGTCGACGACGCGATCGGCGAGCTGAGCGGCCAGCCGCTGCCGGACCAGATCACCCTGGCCGAGGTCTCCTCGATCCACGGCAAGACCAGGACCGGCCGCATCGTCCAGGTCGACATCCCGGACACCGCCAGCGGCTTCACCCACCGCCAGGAGCTGGTCTACCTGCCGCCCGCCTGGTTCCGCAGCCAGAACCGGCCGAAGCTGCCGGCACTGGAGATGATCGGCGGGGAGTTCGCGGCGCCCGACAACTGGATCCGCTCGGGCAACGCGGTGAAGACCGCCGACGAGTTCGCCGCGAAGCACAACGGCTTCGCGCCGATCCTGGTCTTCGTGGACGCCACCGGCGGCTTCCGGGTGGACACCGAGTGCGTGGACGGCCCGCACGGCAACTCCGAGAGCCACCTGCTCAAGGACGTCCCCCCGTACATCGAGAAGACCTTCAACGCCGCCACCGACCCGCACAAGTGGGGCGTGGCGGGCTGGTCGATGGGCGGCACCTGCGCCTTCGACCTGGTCGTCGAGCACCCCAACGCCTTCACCCACTTCGGCGACTTCTCCGGCGACAAGGGCCCGTACATCGGCGACAAGGACCACACCGTCCAGGAGCTGTACGGCGGCAACGCGGCCGCCTGGGCCGCCCACGACCCGCTGACCGTGCTCGCCGGCCACCACCCCAAGTACCAGGGCGTCTCCGGCTACTTCGGCCAGGGCGACGAGGAGCACGGGCAGATCGAGTCCGCCAAGACCCTGGAGGCGGCCGCCAAGAAGGACGGCATCCGCACCACCGACACCGTCGGCTCCGGCAAGCACACCTGGCAGACCGGCTCCGCGACCTTCGCCCAGGCCCTCCCCTGGCTCGCCGCCCAGCTCGGCGTCCCGGGCACCCACCCTCAGCCGTAAGGGCACCCACCCGCAGCCGTAACGGGCCGGTCCGGATTCCGTCCCGGTTCCGTCCCGGCTGCCGCCCGCACGCCGGTCGGCCCCTGCCGCGCCGGGCCGCCGAACTCCCTGCGCGAACTGCCAGGACCCGGACCGTGGGTGGGATCACACCCGCCTGCGGCCGGGAGGAAGCCTTGGCATCGGCGGCCCCGCCGGGACGGGCCGGCGCCGCCCCGGACGGGCACGACCCACCGCCGAAGCACGGCTCCGGGATCGGGGATCCGGTGCGCCCCAAGGGGTCCGGGCACCGTCGGACCGGCCGGACGGCACCTCCCGCCGGCCATCGGTTCCGCCGCGACCGCACACATGTTCACCACCAGCCCGCTGCAACTGCCGCATCCGCCCCGACGCCCGCCGGAATCCCGCTTTGCTCCGGGCGCCGCCGTGTCGTAGGTTTCGACCGCCGTCGACGCAGCACCCGCTCTGACCGTTCCTCAGACCTGCGGTGAGCTGCGGAGCCAGGGGGCCTGACGGCAGCACCAACGGGGGAGGAACAGCCATGCCGAGTGCCCGCAGCCACGGGTCGGCCGGGCGACGGGGGCGGACGGCCGACGCGCCGCCGGCCCGGACCCCGGCCCCGATCCACGACACCGGACACGCGAGGAATCGTCAGTTGCGCAGCAGCATCAGACTGGTCACCGCCACCGCCGCCGCCCTGCTCTGCGCGGGCGCCCTGAGCGCCTGCGGCCCGGACAACAGCGGCCAGGACGGCGGCAAGAGCGCCGCCCCGGCGGCGCCGACCACCGCGGCACCCGCGGGCGGCAACACCGCCAAGCCCTCCGCCGACGCCACCAAGCCCACCGGCGGAGGCGCCGACAAGGGCGTCCCGGCGAAGGCCTGGATGGACACCAAGATCATCCCGATGGACGAGACCTACCACTTCGCCCCGCTGGCGGCCAACGCCAAGCCGGTCACCGGGTCGGTCGACTTCAAGGGCATGGAGCTGTGCCATGCTGCGCCCCCCAAGGGCGAGGAGTACATGTACACCGACGGCGCGGCGCGCGCCAAGGCCGCGGTCGGCTTCGGCGGGGACCGCTGGACGGCCCAGCAGACCGTGGACTTCTGGGGCGACCCGACCCACAGCAGCGGCAACGCCCAGACCGCGTACGCGATCAAGCGGGCCCTGGCCGAGGCCGTGACGAACTGTGCCAAGACCGCGCCGGGCGCCACGGTGAAGGTGACCAGCCCGACCGACGGGCCCTTCTTCGCCGCCACCGTGACGGCCCCGCAGGCCGACGGCTCCACCGCCACCCTGCACGAGTACGTCGTGGTGGGCGGCGGAGCGGTCAGCGAACTGTCCGTCTGGGCGACCACCAAGGGCGGCGCCCAGCCCAAGGACGCCTGGAAGGCACCCGAGGACAAGTACGTCGCCACCGGAATGACGGCCCCGCTCTGCGAGGCCTTCCCCGGCTGCGGCTGACGTACCGACAGACCGCCGCCAGGCCCGTCCGGCACAGGGGACCGGACGGACCTGGCGGCACCATTCCTCAGCGGCTCACAGCCCCAGGCGGCTGAGCGCCGTGGTCCAGTCGCTGGCGATCGCGCTGCGGGCGGCGTCCAGGGTCACCTTGTGGCCGCACACCGCGTTCTTGAGTCTGGTCTCGACCGAGTCCTTGCTCTGCGCGGGCTCGTTGCCGTAGCGCGGCTCGGGCCACAGGTTGTGCGGGTCGCGCGGCGCGCCGCCGAGCTCCAGCGGGACGAAGTGGTCCTCCTCGTAGTCCGCCGGGTTGGTGTCCGAGTAGCCGTACTGGGCGATCTGCTGGACCTTCAGCGCGTTGGTGTAGCTGACCGGCGGGCGCACGGTGGCGGTCCAGCCGGAGACGCAGATGGTCTGGCCGATGGTGGCCTGGGTGACCGCCGGGTTGTACGCGCCCGGGGTGCAGGACGGGTCGGGCAGCGGCAGGCGCGCCTGCGAACAACTGGCCTTGGTGGCACCGGACTTGCCCGGCTTGTGCGCGGCCGAGGCGGCCTGCGCGGTGCCGGTGGCGAGCCCGGCGGCGGCGAGGGTGGCCGCCGCGGCGATGACGGTGAGACGCTGACGGAGCATCATGGTTGGCGCTCTCCTGGGCCGGCCCGGCCGTTCGCCGGGCGACTGTGCCCATGACAGCACCGCCCGCGCGACGATCGTCTGGTCCGGGACGTGAACGAGTGGTGTCCGGCCCTCCACATCCACCCGACCCCCAGGGGGCCGCCCCGGAGCCCGCCCCGGCTACACGGCCTCCGCCTCGCCCACCAGCACCGCCCCCACCGCCGTCCGCAGGTGCAGCGCGCTGCGCCCGGTCCGCCGGGTGGCCACCAGGCCCGCGCCGCGCAGCGCGCCGAGGTGCTGGGAGACGGCGCTCGGGGTGACGCCCAGCCGGTCGGCGAGCTGCGGGGTGCTCAACGGCTCGCCGAGCACGGCGAGCAGCTCCGCGCGGGTGCGCCCGAGGACGGCGGCCAGCCCGGCGGACGACGGCCGGGGCCGTTCCCAGAGCAGTCCGACGCCGGCCGCCGGGTAGCGGATCGAGGCGGCGGCGCGCGGCGAGTAGTCGACCATCACGTCCGGCCAACCGAAGACGGACGGCAGCAGCGCCAGTCCGTGCCCGCCCGCCTCGACCGTCCACACCGCCCCGGCGCGGCGGCGGCCGTGCACCAGCAGCTCGCCCTCCCGCCACACCACGTCCTCGTGCAGCTCGGCGAACAGCCCCTCCACTCCGCGGTCCACCAGGGTCACCGCCCGGCGGCCCAGGTCCACCTCCAGCAGGGCCAGCATCCGGCCCCAGTGCGGGGCCACCAGGGCGTCGTGGAAGCGCTGCAGCGCGTCGGCGAGGCGCCCCAACAGAGCGACTGGGTCCGGGAGTTCACGCGCCCGGGCGGCGCCCAGCGCGGCCGCGCACTCGGCCGCCGTGTACTCCGGGTCGGTCACCCGCAGTCCGGCCAGTTCGGCCTCGAACGAGGGCAGCCGCAGCTCCGGCACCGGGAAGAAGAAGGACGGCAGGCACCCCGTCAACAGGGCGCGCAGCAGCGGCAGTTCGGTCTCCCCGGCGAGCACCGGCCGGGCCTCGCGCACCCACGCCCGGTGCACGTCGTGCCCACCGACCCCGAGCGCGAGCCGCAGCCCGAGCACCGTCTCGGCCAGCGGCGAGACCGCGAACCGGACCCTGGCGACCTCCGCCGCCGACAGCCGGATCTCCACCGCCACGCGGCCACCGCCCCTCGATCATTCAGTCCTGGCTGAACCATGTAGCCCTGGCTGAACGATAGCCGTGGGCGCGCCGGCCCTCCAGGCTGTCCGCCATGGAGTTCTTCACCTCGTACGACGGCACCGAACTGGCCTTCCGCACCGTGGGCGACGGCCCGCCGCTGCTCTGCCTCCCCGGCGGCCCCGGCCGCGCCGCCGAGTACCTCGGCGACCTCGGCGGCCTGGGCGCCCACCGCACCCTGGTCCTGCCCGACACCCGGGGCACCGGCGCCTCCGCGATGCCCGCCGACCCGGCGAGCTTCCGGGTCGACCGCCTGGTCGCCGACGTCGAGGCGCTGCGCCGCCACCTCGGCCTGGACCGGATCGACCTGCTCGGCCACTCCGCGGGCGGCAGCCTGGCCATGCTGTACGCGGCCGCCCACCCCGACCGCCTGACCAGCCTCACCCTGCTCACCCCGTCCTTCGCCGCCGTCGGCCTGCCCTCCGGCACCGGCGCGCGGGAGGTGATCGCCACCCGGGCCGGCGAGCCCTGGCACGCCGAGGCCGTCGTCGGGTACGACGGGATGCAGTCCGCCACGACCTTCGCCGAGGCCGCCCGGTACCGCTACGCCTTCGAGCCCCTGATGTACGGCCGCTGGGACGACGCGGCCCGCGCCCACGCCGCCGCCGACCCGGCCCAGCGCTCCCTCCCGGTCAGCGAGCACTACTACGCCGACTACACCCCCGACACCGAAGACCTGCGCCGACGCCTGGCCACCCTGACCTGCCCGGTCCTGCTGCTCGCCGGGGAGCTGGACCTGTGGCCCACCGCGGCCTCGGCCGCCGAGGCGGCGTCGCTCTTCCCGGACGTCACCCTCACCGTCCAGCCGGGCGCGGGCCACTACCCGTGGCTGGACGACCCGACAGCCCTCACGGACACGGTGGCCGCCTTCCTCACCCGGCCCGACGACCGCCGGCCCGACGACCGCCGGACCGACGCCCGCCGGACCGCGGCCTGACCACCGCGCCGGCCGAGCTGGTCACCGCCCGACCCCCTCACCCCGCCAGCAGCCGTGCCAGCAGCGCCGCCGGACCCTCCGGGAGGCTGCCGTGGAGGAGTTCGGTGCGGTGCACCAGCCGGGGCGCGGCTATCGGCGCGGAGGCGATCCCGGGTGCCAGGGCGAGGACGGGCGCGGGCAGCAGGGTGAGCCCGTGCCCGGCGGCGACCAGGGCGAGCAGCCCGTGCAGGTCGGTGCCGCGGTAGCGGGTGGCGGGCCGGAAGCCGTCGGTGCCGGTGGCGGCGCGCAGCCGGGCCGCGGTGGGGGTGAGGTCGGGGGCGTCCAGCCAGCGGGCGGCGGAGAGGTCGGCGAGCGCGAGGCCGCTGCGGCCGGCCAGCGGGTGTCCGACGGGCAGGGCGACGGCGAGCGGCTGTTCGTCGACGGCGACGGTGGTCAGCGGCCCGACCTCGGGCAGCGGCAGCGGGTCGCTGGGCGCGGCCAGGCCGTCGATCAGGGCGAGGTCGACCTCGCCGGTGGCGACCTGGGCGGGCAGCACGTCCTGGGCGAGCACCTGGACGACTGGTTCCACCTGCGGGTACACCCGGCGCACTTCGCCGAGCGCGTGCCCCAGGGCCGCCCCGACCGCCAGTGGGGTGGCCCCGAGCACCAGCCGGGCGCTCGGGGCACCGGCCAGGCGTGCGACGTCGGCGCGCGCCGCCTCCAGCCGGACCAGCAGCGGGGCAGCGTGTTCGAGCAGCCGCTGTCCGGCCGGGGTCGGGCCGACCGGGCGGCGGACCAGCAGGGCGGTGCCGAGGTCGGTCTCCAGGGCGGCGATCTGCTGGGAGACCGCGGACTGGGTGTACCCGAGGTCCCGGGCCGCCTCGGAGAAGGAGGCGAGCCGGGCGACGGTGACGAAGGTGCGCAACTGCTGCGGATCCACGGCGGCCATCAACCGATCTGATCGAGAGGTAAGAAATCATCGTTGGCGCTGATCTCGGATGCGGGGTCAGGATAGCCGCATGACCTACCAGACCCCGCGGGTCGCCCTCGTCGGCGACCGCTCCCCCGCCGTCCGCTCGCACGCCCGCGTCCCCGGCCTGCTCGACTCCCTCGCCGAACGCGAGCAGCTCGTCCTGGACGCCTACTGGATCCCCACCGAGGCCGCCGGGTCGCCCGGCGCGCTGGACGGCTTCGACGCCGTCTGGCTGCTGCCCGGCAGCCCGTACCGCAGCGAGGCGGGCGCCCTCGCCGCGATCCGGACCGCCCGGGAGCTCGACATCCCCTTCCTCGGCACCTGCGCCGGGTTCCAGCACGCGGTGCTGGAGTACGCCCGGAACGTCTGCGGCATCACCGGGGCCGTCAACGGCGAGCAGCACCCGGACCACGACCAGCAGGTGATCGTCCCGCTCAGCTGCTCCCTGGTGGGCCACGAGGGCGCCGTCGCGATCACCCCCGGCACCCTGGCCGAGCGCGCCCTGGGCGCCACCGGCACCCAGGAGCGCTACCACTGCACCTACGGCCTCAACGCCGAGTACCTGGACCGGCTGCGCGCCCACGGGCTGCGGTTCAGCGGCGCGGACGCGTCCGGCGAGGTCCGCATCCTGGAGCTGCCGGAGCACCCGTTCTTCCTGGCCTCGCTGTTCCAGCCCGAGCTGTCCGGCGACGGCACCCGGGCCCACCCGATGATCCGCGCCCTGGCCGAGGCGGCCGTCGCCCACGCGGCGCTCCGCGAAGCGACCCACGCCTGAGCCTCATCCGGCCGGCCGATCGGCCCTCACATCGGCAGCGAGCGCAGCCGCACCGGCCCCTCCGGCCATCCGGCGCCCTGCGCCAGCGGCCGCCACATGGTGCGCAGCGGCATCACGGCGAGCCGCCCCTCCGGCTGTTCGACCGTCACCTCCTCGGCCACCTCCCGGAAGCCGAGCCCCCGGTAGAACGCCGCCAGCGGCGGGCGGCAGAACAGCAGCGCGTACCGGAACCCGAGTGCGCGCCCGTGGTCCAGCGCGGCCCCGACCACGGCCTGCGCCAGCCCCTCGCCGCGCCGTTCGGCGGCGACGCAGACGCCGCCGACGCCCATCGCCTCCAGGTCGGTGCCGCCGACGGTGAGCGGGAGCGGGAGCAGCCCGGTGTGGGCGACGAGCCGGCCGTCGGCGGCCCGGATGCCGAAGTGCACGTCCTTGGACTGGAAGGTCAGCCCGGTGTAGGCGACGCCGTACGGGTCCTCGCCGGGGCCGAGGATCTGGTCCTGGTCGGCGCGGGAGTAGCTCTCCAGGCGCTCGGTGGTCAGCGGTTCAGCAGAAAAACGATCATCCATCACTCCATGCTCCCTTCCCCGCGGACCGGCCTCCAAGTCCCCTCCGGCCCACCGGATCGGTCACATGATCCGACGGTCATCCCTGGATATGCCGTGGGTGTGGAAGCATGCCCCTCATGCGCCAGCCCACCGACCAGCCGGCCGAGGAGCCGGCCGAGGAGCAGGACCTCAGCGCACCGCTGCCCGGCCCCGTGCTGCGCCTGCCCCGCCCGGTCCGCACCCTCGCGCCGACCGCCGTCGTCCTGCTGGTGCTCGTCCCGCTCGCCGCACACGACCCCGACTTCGGCCCCACCACCTCACCGGGGACGAACGCCGCCCTGATGGCCTTCGGCGCCTGCGCGCTCGCCTTCCGCCGCCGCTTCCCCCGGGCCACCACCGCGGCCACCCTGCTGAGCGGCCAACTCCCGCTCGCCGTCGCGCTGTACGGGCTGGCCGCGCGGCGCGGCGCCAACCCGGTGCTGTACGCCCTCGCGGTGCTGGCCGAGATCCGGCTGTTCGTCCCCTTCGACCTCGGGGACGTCAGCACCCCCTCCGCGCTGGCCAACCTGGTCGAGGACCCGCTGGTGTTCGGCGCCGTCCCGCTCGCCCTGGGCCTGACCGCCCACCAGCGCGCCCGCACCGTCAGCGTGCTCGCCGAGCGCAACCGGCTGCTGGCCGAACGGAACCGGCTGCTGGTGGAGGCCCGGCGGCACGCCGAGGAGCGGGCCGCCGGCGCCGAACGCGCCCGGCTCGCCCGGGAGATGCACGACGTGGTGTCCAACCGGGTCTCGCTGATCACCCTGCACGCCGGCGCCGGGCAGGTCGCCCAGGCCGACGACCCGGCCGCCGTCCGGGAGACCCTCGGCCTGATCCGCGCCCTGGGCCTCCAGGCGCTCACCGAACTGCGCGGCCTGCTCGGGGTGCTGACCCCGGCCTCCGACCAGGCGCCCTCGCTGCGCGGCCTGCCCACCCTGGTCCAGGAGTCCCGCCGGGCGGGGCTGGCGGTCGGCCTGACCGTCACCGGCCCGGACGACGGACTGCCCGCCCCCGGCCCGAAGGTGCAGTACGCGGCCTACCGGATCGTCCAGGAGGCACTGACCAACGCCCACAAGCACGCCCCGGCCGCCGAGGTGGCCGTCACGGTCGCGGTCGAACCGGACGGGCTGCGCCTGACGGTGGTCAACTCCCCGGCCGGGGCGGACGGTCCGGGACCGGAGCTGCCCTCGGGCGGGCACGGCCTGGCCGGCATGCGCACCCGCGCCGACGACCTCGGCGGCACCCTGCACGCCGGCCCGACGCCCGAGGGCGGCTTCGCCGTCCGGGCCCGACTGCCGCTCGGCGCCGTTCGAGACTAAGCGGCAGCCCGCTTCACCAGCTCCGCCCACACCTCGTCGACCCGCGCCGCCAGCGCCTCCAGCGGCCCGCCGTTGTCGATCACCAGGTCGGCGATCGCCAGCCGGTCCGCCCGGGAAGCCTGCGCGGCCATCCGGGCCCGAGCCTCCTCCTCGGCCATCCCGCGCAGCCGGACCAGCCGGTCCAGCCGCACCTCGTCGTCCGCGTCGATCACCACGACCAGGTCGAACAGCGGCGCCAGGCCGTTCTCGGCGAGCAGCGGCACGTCGTGCACCACCACCGCGTCGGGCGCGGCGGCCGCCTCCAGCTCGGCGGATCGGGCCCGCACCAGCGGGTGGACGATCGCGTTCAGCGCCCGGAGCTTCTCCGGGTCGGCGAACACGACCGCCCCGAGGGCGGGCCGGTCCAGCGTGCCGTCCTCCCGCAGCACCTGCGGGCCGAACTCGGCGACCACGGCCGCCAGGCCGTCCGTCCCGGGGGCGACCACCTCGCGGGCGATCAGGTCGGAGTCCACGATCACCGCGCCGCGCGCGGCGAACAGCCGGGACACCTCGCTCTTGCCCGCGCCGATCCCGCCGGTCAGTCCGATCTTCAGCATGGCGTCAGGCTACCGGCGCGCCACCGCTGGCGTCAGCCCAGGCCCAGCCCGCCAACTCAGCTCAGCTCCAGGCTCTCGCCCTCGCCCAGCACGGTCAGCTCCGATCCGGTCCCCGGCCCGTCCGGCCCGAGCAGCCGGGTGGCGATCATGTGCCCGATCGGGCTGAGCGTCGCCTCGTGCACCGGCACGGCCACCCGCGGGCCCGCCTCCCGGACGTAGTCGACCACTTCACCGGCCTTGCTCCACGGCGCCGCGAGCGGCAGCAGCAGGGTGTCCACGGCGTGCGGCGGCACGGTGAAGGCATCGCCGGGGTGGAACAGCCGGCCGTCGAGGAGGAAGCCGATGTTCTTGACCAGCGGGATGTCCCGGTGGATCTCGGCGTGCCACTCGCCGTGGACGGAGATCCCGACCCCGCCGATCTCGAAGGCGTCGCCCTCGCCGACCGCGGTGACCCGCTGCCCGACGCCGTCCAGCTGGGCGGCGACGTCGCCGTTGGTCCACACCCGCAGCGCCGGGTCGGCCTCCAGGGCGGCGCGCAGCCGGGACTGCTCGAAGTGGTCCATGTGCTCGTGGGTGATCAGCACGGCGTCGGCCCCGGCCAGGGCGGCGGGGTCGGTGAAGGCCCCGGGGTCGATGACGAGCGTGGTGCCGTGGTGCTCGATGCGTACGCAGGCGTGTCCGAACTTGGTGATTCGCATGGTCGAAACCATACAGCATGACTGTACAGTTTTGCTGCACACATTCCCGATACACTTCTCCCATGCCCAGCAACGCCCCGCACCCGGACACCCTGGACCTCGCCGCCGACCTGCGCTCCGCCCTCGGCAGCCTGGTCCGCACCCTGCGCGACAGCGACGACCTGCCGCCCAACCAGGCCGCCGTGCTCGGGCTGCTGGTCCGCGACGAGCGCTCCTACACCGTCGCCGAACTCGCCGACCGCCGCCGGGTGCGCCACCAGTCGATGGCCCGCACGGTCGCCTTGATGTCGGAGGCCGGGCTGGTCGCCCAGCAGCCCCACCCCACCGACGGCCGCAAGCAGCTGATCGCCGCCACCGAGGCCGGCCGGCTGGCCCTGCTCGACCAGCGCGCCCGCCGGGAGCACCACATCGCCACCGCCATCGAATCCCGCCTCAGCACCGCGGAACGGGAACAGCTGCGCACCGCCGTCGCCCTGTTGAACCGCCTGGCGTGACCCCGGAGGCGGTGGCCGGCTACGCCTCGACCAGCTTCTCGGCCGAGTCCTCGACCAGCTTCTCGGCCGCCGGCCGCGGCGCCGGGAGCACCGCCGGCTCGATCTCCGGCAGGTCCACGTGCTCGCTCAGCCCGAACCGCCGGTGCAACCGCTTCAGCCAGGCGGGCGCCCACCAGTTGAACTCGCCGAACAGGCTCATCGCGGCGGGCACCAGCAGGCAGCGCACCAGGGTGGCGTCCACCGCGACGGCGACGGCCAGCGCGATGCCCATCTGCTTGACCATGAGCATGTCCCCGAGGGCGAAGCCCGCGAAGACGATCACCATCAGCAGCGCCGCCGAGGTGATGATCCGACCGCTGCGCTGGACGCCCAGCTCCACCGCCCGGACGCAGCCGTGCCCGCGCTCGGTCAGCTCCTTGATCCGGGAGAGCAGGAACACCTCGTAGTCCATCGACAGCCCGAAGGCGAAGGCGAAGACCAGCACCGGGATGAAGGTCTCCAGCCCGCCCGTCGGGCTGAACCCGAGCAGCCCGCTCAGCCAGCCGTCCTGGAACACCAGGGTCAGCGCGCCGAGCGAGGCGCCCAGCGAGAGCAGGTTCATCAGCAGTGCCTTGACCGGCATCACCACCGAGCCGGTCATCAGGAACAGCAGCACCAGCGTCCCGGCCGCGACCAGGCCCAGCGCCCACGGCCCGCGCGAGAGCAGCTCGTCCTGGAAGTCCACCACCGAGGCCGCGCCACCGGTGACGTACGTCCTCAACCCGCCCCGGTCGGCCCGCAGCTCGTCCACCACCTGCTTGGCCGTGGCGCCCTGCGGATCCCCGTGCACCAGCACGTCGACCGTCGACACCGCGTCGCCGACCGGCGTCACCGCCCGCACCCCGCTGACCCCGGGCAGCTTGGCGACCACCTCGTCCGCGTAGGCCTGCGCCACCGGCGCCCCGCCCTCGACCACCACGGTGATCGGCGCGGCCGCGACCTGCGGGAAGCGGTGGTCGACGGTCTCGGCGACCTGCCGCCCGGCCGAGGAGGCGGGCAGCACGGCGGCGCCGGAGCTGCGCATGTCGGCGTGCAGGAAGGGGGCCCCGGCCGCCATCAGCACGCCCACGCAGGCGAGGGTGACGAGCACCGCCCGCTTGCGGACCCGGCGAACCGTACGGCTGAAGAAGCCCTCGTCCGGCACGGGTGCGGTGGGTGTCTTGATCCGGCCCCCGGCGAAGCCGAGCAGGGCGGGGATCAGGGTGAGTGCCGCGGCGACCGCGATCACCACCACGCTCACCCCGGCGGCGGCGACCGCGCCCAGGACCGGGCTGGTGAAGACGAAGAGGCCGGACAGGGCGACGGCCACGGTCAGCCCGGAGAAGGCGACGGTGCGTCCGGCGGTCGCGGCGGTGCGCTCGACGGCGGCGGCGATGCCCGCGCCGTGGCCGCGTTCCTCGCGGAAACGATTCACCATCAACAGCGCGTAGTCGATCGAGAGCCCGAGCCCCAGCACGGTGGCGATCGGCAGCACGCTGGTGTCGATGTCCATGATCCGGCTGAATCCGAACATGGCGAGCAGCGCCCCGCCCACCGAGGCGACGGCGCCGATCACCGGCAGCGAGGCGGCGGCCAGGCCGCCGAAGACCAGCACCATGACGACCAGGGTGAGCGGCAGGGTCACCATCTCGCCGAAGCGGGTGTCCTGCTCGGTCTGCTGCTTGACCTCCTGCTGGAGGACTAGGTCCCCGCCGACGGTCACGTGCGCGCCGCCCGCGCCGTTCAGGGCGGCGAGGCGGTGGACGGCGGCGTCGGTCTGGGCGGAGGTCGCGGTGCCGGCCATCCGTACGGTGATCAGGCCGGCCTTGCCGTCGGCGGCCCGCAGCGCAGCCGCGCCCGGCCCGCCGCCGTAGGCGTCCTGGGTGCCGGCGACCCCGGGCAGGGCGGCGATCTCGGCGGTGGCCTTCTGGACGGCGGACCGTACGGCCGGGTCGTCCACCGGTTTGCCGTCCACCACGGCGGTCAGCGTGCCCTTGACCGGATCGGCCGCGGCGACCACGGCGCTGCCCCGGTCCGCCTCGGCGGTGGCGGAGGAGGCCCCGGCCACCGTGCCCTCGAACACCCGTCCGCCGATCAGCACGCCGACGACCAGGACGACGGCCCAGAAGCCGAGCACCCAGCGGCGGTGGCGGAAGCAGAACCGCCCGAGAGCGGCGAGCCGGCCGCCGACCACAGCGGTGGAGCCGGCGGAGGAGGGGTTGCGCATGCGCATGAAGGAGCCTTTCGGGCAGCTCCACTCAATGTAGGTGCAACCCGAACTCCGGCCTATAGCAGGGCAATGAGCCTCATCTCACATTTCCCTTCACATAAACCACACATAAGTCAAACCGAAAAACGAAGGCACGACGAGGCCCGCAGAACGGCCGGAAAGCGCCACGAAGCCGACCCGGGGAAGTGACCCGGAGCCGACCGGGGAAGGCGACCCGCAGCCGGCCGGAAAACGCGAAACGGGCCCCAACCGGAGTGATCCGGATGGGGCCCGTTCCCTAGCTGTCAGCTAGCGGGGGGCGAGAGCCTCAGCTCTGGCCGCCGGCCAGCTTCTCGCGCAGGGCGGCCAGGGCCTCGTCGGAGGCCAGGGCGCCCGAGCCCTCGTCGCTGCTGGACGAGTACGAGCCACCGGCAGCGGCGGCGACGGCGTCGCCACCCTCGGCAGCGGCCTCGGCGTCGGCCTCGCGGCTCTTGATGACCTGGGCCTGGTGCTGCTCGAAGCGGGACTGCGCCTCGGCGTACTGGCGCTCCCACTCCTCACGCTGCTTCTCGAAGCCGGGCAGCCAGTCGTTCGCCTCGGGGTCGAAGCCCTCCGGGTAGATGTAGTTGCCCTGGTCGTCGTACGAGGCGGCCATGCCGTACAGGGTCGGGTCGAACTCGACCTCGGCCGGGTTGGCACCCAGGGCCTCGTTGGCCTGCTTGAGCGACAGGCTGATGCGACGACGCTCGAGGTCGATGTCGATGACCTTGACGAAGATCTCGTCGCCGACCTGGACGACCTGCTCCGGGATCTCGACGTGGCGCTCGGCCAGCTCGGAGATGTGGACCAGACCCTCGATGCCCTCGTCCACGCGGACGAACGCACCGAACGGAACCAGCTTGGTGACCTTACCCGGAACGACCTGGCCGATCTGGTGGGTACGGGCGAACTGCTGCCACGGGTCCTCCTGGGTCGCCTTCAGCGACAGGGAGACGCGCTCGCGGTCCATGTCAACGTCGAGAACCTCGACGGTGACCTCCTGGCCGACCTCGACAACCTCGGACGGGTGGTCGATGTGCTTCCAGGACAGCTCGGAGACGTGCACCAGGCCGTCGACGCCACCCAGGTCCACGAAGGCACCGAAGTTGACGATCGAGGAGACGACGCCGGAGCGCACCTGGCCCTTCTGCAGGGTGGTGAGGAAGGTCTGGCGGACCTCGCTCTGGGTCTGCTCCAGCCAGGCACGGCGGGACAGGACCACGTTGTTGCGGTTCTTGTCCAGCTCGATGATCTTGGCCTCGAGCTCCTTGCCCACGTAGGGCTGGAGGTCGCGGACGCGACGCATCTCGACCAGCGAGGCGGGGAGGAAGCCCCGGAGGCCGATGTCGAGGATGAGACCACCCTTGACGACCTCGATGACGGTACCGGTGACGATGCCGTCCTCTTCCTTGATCTTCTCGATCGTGCCCCAGGCACGCTCGTACTGAGCGCGCTTCTTGGACAGGATGAGACGACCCTCCTTGTCCTCCTTCTGGAGAACCAGGGCCTCGATGTTGTCACCGACGGCGACGACCTCGTGCGGGTCAACGTCGTGCTTGATCGAGAGCTCGCGGGACGGGATGACGCCCTCGGTCTTGTAACCGATGTCGAGGAGGACCTCGTCACGGTCGACCTTCACGATGACGCCCTCGACGATGTCGCCATCGTTGAAGTACTTGATGGTCTCGTCGATGGCGGCGAGGAAGGCCTCCGCGTCGCCGATGTCGTTGACCGCGACCTGCGGGGTGGTGCTGAGGGAGGAGTCGGTGGGGCTCGTCATTAGGAAAAGGGCTCCGGTACGGACATGAAAGTCGTAGGTAATGCCACGCGGAGGGCCCGTATCGCTCCCACCGAAAGCCGGACAGCCAAGAACACGGCACACCGGAAATCCCGTGGGAAACGAGAAATCGGCGTCCGTCTTGCGACCGTGGGGTCTTCGACAGATGCGAGCGCGACCTGCTCCGTCCGAGGCGCGCAGGCCCGCAGCGCAACTTGTAGCATACGGGGACGGCCAGGCACGGTCAACGCCAAGAGCGGCAAGACGGTGGAGCCTGGTACGGATCAGGCCATATCCTCCGATTGCGCACCTCTCGGTGGCGCCCGAAGGGGCCCTTCCCCGGATGCCACCGCCAGGACCCGACCCTGCAAAATAGGGGCCGGTTCGCGGCAGCGGCGCTTCCGCACTCCATACCCTACGCGATGGGCATTGTCACCGTGGCCACCACCCCCCAGTCCCCCCTTCACGATCTTGACACCTCCCCCGCGGGGGCCGATGAGTTCGAGGAGGAGGAGCAGGAGGAACAGGAGGAGGACGGCGACGACGCGGTCCGGCGCGAGGCCGGCGCCGGGGAGAGCAGCCGGGCCAGCCGGCACTGGTGGGACCGCAACGCCGACGAGTACCAGGACGAGCACGGCGAGTTCCTCGGCGACGCCCGCTTCACCTGGTGCCCCGAAGGCCTGGACGAGGCCGACGCCCGCCTGCTCGGCGAGGTCGCGGGGAAGGACGTGCTGGAGCTCGGCGCCGGCGCCGCCCAGTGCTCCCGCTGGCTGGCCGCCCGCGGCGCCCGCCCGGTCGCCCTGGACATCTCCTACCGCCAGCTCCAGCACTCCCTCCGGATCGACCTCGGCCGCGGCACCGTCCCCGTCCCCGTCGTCCAGGCCGACGCCGCCGTGCTGCCCTTCGCCGACGCCTCCTTCGACCTCGCCTGCTCCGCGTACGGCGCCGTCCCGTTCAGCGCCGACACCGAGCGCCTGATGCGCGAGGTGCACCGGGTGCTGCGGCCCGGCGGGCGCTGGGTGTTCTCGGTGACCCACCCGATCCGCTGGGCCTTCCCCGACGAGCCCGGCGTCGAGGGCCTCACCGCGATGTCCTCCTACTTCGACCGCACCCCGTACGTCGAGCAGGACGAGAACGGCCACGCCACCTACGTCGAGCACCACCGCACCCTGGGCGACCGGGTCCGCGAGCTCGTCGCCGCCGGCTTCCGCCTGGTCGACCTGGTCGAGCCCGAGTGGCCGGCCGGGCTGGAGCAGGAGTGGGGCGGCTGGTCCCCGCTGCGCGGGCGGCTGATCCCCGGCACGGCGATCTTCGTCACCGAGCGGGGCTGACCCCTTTGAACCCCGCGTGGCGCGAACTGCCCGTCCGCACCGCCCTGCCCGCCCTGCACGAGGCGCTTGATCGGTTCGGGGCGGCCGTCCTCGCCGCCCCGCCCGGCACCGGCAAGACGACGCTGGTGCCGCTCGCCCTGGCCGGGCTGCTCTCCGACGGCCGGCCCGTCCGGCGGGTGCTGGTCGCCGAACCCCGGCGGCTCGCCGTCCGGGCCGCCGCCCGGCGGATGGCCTGGCTGCTCGGTTCCTCCGTGGGCCGCGAGGTCGGGTACACGGTGCGCGGGGAGCGACGCGTCGGGCCGGAGACCGTCGTCGAGGTGGTCACCACCGGGGTGCTGCTGCAACGGCTGCAGCGCGACCAGGAGTTGCCCGGCGTGGACGTCGTCATCCTGGACGAGTGCCACGAACGGCACCTGGACGCCGACACCGCCCTCGCCTTCCTGCTGGACGTCCGGGCGGCGCTGCGGCCCGAACTGCGGCTGGTCTGCGCCTCGGCCACCTCCGACACCGAGGCCTGGGCCGAACTCCTCGGCGGGGCACCGGTGGTGGAGGCGCACGGGGTGTCCCACCCGGTCGACGTGGTCTGGGCACCGCCGCCGCGCGCCGTCCGGCCCGCGCACGGGACCAGGGTGGATCCGGCGCTGCTCGACCACGTCGCGGCCGTCGTCCGGCGGGCGCTGGGCGAGCAGGACGGGGACGTGCTCTGCTTCCTGCCCGGGGTCGGCGAAATCGCCCGGGTGGCGGGGCAGTTGGGCGGCGTTCCGGCCGAGGTGCTGCAACTCCACGGCCGCGCCCCGCAGGCGGTGCAGGACGCCGCGCTCACGCCCTCGGAGGGGCGGCGGGTCGTCCTCGCCACCGCCGTCGCCGAGTCCTCGCTGACCGTGCCCGGCGTGCGGGTGGTGGTCGACGCCGGGCTCGCCCGCGAGCCGCGCACCGACCACGCCCGGGGCCTGGCCGGGCTGGTCACCGTACGGGCCTCGCTCGCGGCCGCCCGCCAGCGGGCGGGGCGGGCGGGGCGCGAGGCACCCGGCACCGTCTACCGGTGCTGGAACGAAGCCGAGGACGCCCTCGCGGTCCGCTTCCCCACCCCCGAGATCGCCCTCGCCGACCTGACGTCCTTCGCCCTCCAGGCCGCCTGCTGGGGCGACCCGGACGCCACCGGGCTCGCCCTGCCCGACGCCCCGCCCGCCGGGGCGATGGCGGCCGCCCGGCAGACCCTGACCGCCCTCGGCGCGGTCTCCCCCGACGGCCGGGCCACCGACCGCGGCATCCGGCTCGCCCGCACGGGGCTGCACCCCCGGCTCGCCCGCGCCCTGGTCGACGGGGCCGCCGCGGTCGGTGCGCGACGGGCGGCCGAAGTGGTCGCGCTGCTCTCCGAGGAACCTCCTCGTGCGCTGGGGGACGACCTGGGGGCGGTGTGGCGGGCGGTCCGCTCCGCCAAGGACCCCTACACCGGACGCTGGCGCGACGAAGTCCGCCGGCTTCTCCGCGCCACCTCCGACGAGTCCGCCACCTCCTTGCCTGACGCCACGGCCGTCGGACTCGTCGTCGCCCTCGCCTTCCCCGAACGCATCGCCCGCGCGAGGGTCGAACGGCCCGCTCCCGGCGAGCGCAGCCCGTACCTGATGGCGGCCGGAACGGCCGCCGAACTCGCCCCCGGGACCGTTCTGGGCGCCCTCCCCTGGCTCGCCGTCGCGGTCGCCGACCGCCCGGCGGGCTCGCACTCGGCGCGGATCCTGCACGCTGCGGCGCTGGACGAGGACACCGCCCTGCTCGCCGGCGCGTCCCTGATGACCGCCCGCGAGGAAGTCCACTGGGACACCCGCCGCGACGAGGTCACCGCCCGCCGGGTGGAGTCCCTCGGCGCCATCGAACTCGCCGAGAAGCGCCTCAACCGCCCCGACCCGGCGCTGATCCGGGGCGCCTTGCTGGAAGGCCTCGCCCGCGAGGGCGTCAGCACCCTGCTGACGTTCACCTCCGGCCTCCGCGAACGCCTCGCCTTCCTCCGCGCCGCCCTCGGCGACCCCTGGCCCGACGTGTCCGACGAGGCGCTGCTGGAACGCGCCGACGAGTGGCTGGAGCCCGAACTCTCCCGCGCCCGCCGCCGAGCCGACCTCGCTCGCATTGATACGACGGCGGCCCTGCAACGCCTGCTCCCCTGGGCCACCGGTGAGGCGGGCCGCCTGGACGAGCTGGCCCCCGAGCGGATCACCGTGCCGTCCGGCTCGAGGATACGGGTGGACTACAGCACCGAACGCCCCGTGCTGGCAGTCAAGTTGCAGGAACTCTTCGGCTGGACCAAGACCCCCACCCTCGCCGCCGGCCGCGTGCCCCTCACCATCCACATGCTGTCGCCCGCCGGCCGCCCCGCTGCCGTCACCGGCGACCTGGAGAGCTTCTGGCAGAACGGCTACCGCGCCGTCCGTGCCGAGCTGCGGGGCCGCTACCCCCGCCACCCCTGGCCCGAGGACCCGACCACGGCCGAGCCCACCCGCCGCGTCAACCAGCGGAAGTGACGCCGTCGGGAGATGCCGACAGGAGCTGCCGTCGGGAGCTGCCGTCGGGAGCTGCCGTCAGGAGATCGAGAAGCCCATCTGGTTCACCACCGGCGTCATCGGCACGTACAGCACCTGTGCGTAGCAGGTCGTCGAGTGCGCCGTCGATCCCGCCGGGCAGCCGACCTCCGACCCTCCGGCCACGATGACGCCACGGGCCTCCATGTCGCCGTTCGCACCGGACGGGTTGGCGAGTGCGGGGCCGCCGCTGTCGCCCTTCGCGCCGATCGCGCGTCGGTCGCCGCCCTTCGACTCCGCGACGTCCACCGGCTTGATCCTCGTCCCCTCGTCGTTCGTCGTCTCGACGTCGACCCTCTTGACCTCCACGTCGCACTTCCACCCCGACTGGGCGCCGCTGAGGCAGATCAGGTCACCGACGTTGTTGCGCCCGGCGCCGTAGGTGTGCCGGGATGACCCGCTGCTGTCCGACCAGGCGCCGTCGTAGAACCGGCCGGCGCCGTCGCCGTTGATCCCGATCATGCCGACGTCCAGGCCGTCGCCGATCGCGTACAGGTCGCCGATGTAGGAGCCGGTGCCGTTGTAGTACCGGCCGTTGCCGCAGTGCGCGGCGGTCAGCAGCACCTTGGTCCTGCCCTTCCACCCGCTGAACGCGGTCGAGCAGAACGAGGCCTTCCCGGTGTTGACCTCGGCGCCCGCGTAGTACGGCGCACTGTCGGAGTGCCGCCTGCCGGACAGCGCGGCCGGGCGGCCCCCGGTGCTGGCCGTCACCGGCATCCCGGCGATCTCGGCGGCCCGCCGGGAGTACGCCTGCTCGGTCGTGGCGCCGCCGGTCAGTCGCGTCGCGTTCGCCGGCGAGTAGCTGATCGCGATGGCGGCGCCGTCCTCCTGCGGGCCGATCGACGTCCAGGCCTCGGGCGCCACGGCGGCGGTGAACCGGTCGATCGCGGCGCGCATCTCCGCACGGGAGTACGGGCTTTGGTGAACGTCGACGGTGAATCCGGGGCTGGCGTTCGCGTCGAGCAGCGCCCGGACCTCGGCGGGGGCCTCGCCCTTCCAGAAGATGTCGGCGTGCTGGTCCGACGCGTCGATCACGGTCCCGGCGTAGCCGTCCGCCGCCGGGGCGCCGGACTCCACCCAGTCCTGCACCGGGTCGGTCATGCGGTGGAGCTTCTGCTGGGCCTGCGGGTCGCGCAACACCGGCAGGCTGACCGACGGGACCGGCCCGTCCGGCGCGGCATCGGCGGCAACGAGGGTGGCGGCGGTCACGGCGGACAGGGCCAGGGACACCACGAGACGGGAACGGCGCATACGCGGTCCTTCGACGGGGCTGGCGGGCCGACACCAGCGTAGGACCCGATCGGCGTTCTCACGTGGCCAGAAGGCGCGTGTCAACCTGCGGCAGGCGCACGCGGCAGGCCACGCGCCCCCGACGCCGGATCACCACGCCGGAAAGCCACCGGCGCAGCCCACACCTGAGCGCAGGAAGTCGACCTCACCGACTTCCTGCGCAGCAGCCCGCACAGCGCCGAACACGCCCTCGCCGTCGTCGGCAGCGCCAGTGCCCGATCTCCCGGTGAAGATCCCATCATTTGTATGACATCCCGGCGACGGGTCCACAACACTGGGCGCCATGCCCGTAACCGATGAGCCCGAAGGCCAAGATCTTGCTCGGACCGGACCTCTCGCCGTTCTGGTCAACGGGCTTCCCGGGGCGGGGAAGTCGACCCTGGCCCGCGCCCTGGCCGGGCAGCTGGGGCTACCGCTGTTCAGCAAGGACGTGATCAAGGAGGCCCACGCCGATGTGCTGGGCACCGAACGGGCCGACGCACCACAGCGGCGCTGGAACGCCGCGCTCGGCGCCGCGGCCAGCGAGACGATGTGGGCGCTGCTGGCGGACGCACCTGCCGGTGCCGTCCTGGAATCCTGCTGGCCGACCGACTTCCGCGACTTCGTCGTCCAGGGCCTGGACCGCGCCGACATCCCGACCGCAGTGGAGATCTGGTGCGACGTCCCACTGGAGACCGCCCGCCGCCGCTTCGAAGCCCGGCACCCCCGCCATCCGATCCACGGCGACCTGCTGACCGACAGCGACTGGGAACGCTGGCGACGCACCGCCCGCCCTCTCGGCATCGGCCCGACCCTCCACGTCGACACGACCCACCCGGTCGACCTGCGGGCCGTCACCGCCTGGATCCGCAGCCCCCTCGCGCCCCGGTCCTACCGAGGTTGAGGGTCCCCGCGAGTTGCTCGCGGCGTTCCACCGGGCCGTGGTCAACCTCTCGGCGGACGAACTGGCCGACCTCCACGCCGAGGACGCCGTGTACGAGTTCCCGTTCCTGACCCCCGGCCGGCCCGGGCGCTACACCAGCCGGGCGGAGATCCGGCAGGGCTTCGGCGCCGCCTGGGCGGCGGCCCCGGTGCGGGTCGAGGAGATCCGCAACGTCGTCGTGCACGAGACGGCCGACCCGGAGGTGATCATCACCGAGCAGCAGGCAGCCGCCAGGATCACCGGGACGGGCCGGTCGTTCACCTTGCCCTTCGTGCTCGTAATGCGGGTCCGCGAGGGCCGGATCGTACACGTCCGCGACTACGCCGACGCGCTGCGCGGCGCGTTCGAGCTGGACCGGCTCGCCGCGGTCGTGGACAGCCTCACGACCTCCCGGTAGCACTCCGCCACCCCACCGGCCGCTCATGTGCTCGGTCCTCAGTGCTGTGAAAGGCTGGGGCATGGCCTATCACCTGCGGTTCTTCTTCGAGTACGGCGTCGACACCCCGTTGTGGCCAGGCCCCTCCGGTGCTCCCGACCTCGACAGCCCCTTCGGGTACCCCTGCGCCCCGGAGAAGCTGCCCATCACCCCGGCCAGCCAGGACGAGCTCTTGAGACTCTCCGAGCTGTACCAGTCCTCCCTCGACTGGGACCACCCGGGCGGCCCCTCACCCTGGACCGGGGAGCAGTGGCAATCGTTCCGGGCCGAGGCCGACACGGCACTCGAGGCGCTCCGCCGCGACCTGGGCGCCGGCTGGACGATCGAGGACCGCAGGCACTGATCCCCACGAGCCCCGGTGGTCACAACTCCCCCGGGCAGGAAGCTCGTTCGGGGGAATCCCCGGCCGATTTCCGGGTGGCCGCGCCCGCTGTCGGCCAGGGTGTCGCCGGGTCCCTTCTCCGGGGCCTGCGTGACCTGACCCATCGGAGGAAGGACACCCGCATGCGCAGCTTCCCGTCCCGGCTCGTCCGTACCGGCGGCACCATCGGATCGATCGCCCTGGCGGCCGTCCTCGCCACGGCCACCACGGCGGCGGCGGCCGGCGGCCCGGCGAGCCTGCAGATCGACGACGGCACCACCGTCAGCTCCCGGCAGGTCGTCGTCGGGCAGTGCGTCAACCCGTCGCTGACCACCCACATCGAGAGCGTCGCCGTGGGCAGCCGGGCGGGCTCGGGGCGGATGACCGTCTTCCAGTTCCGCAACTGCACCGGCAACGTCATCAGGCAGGGCCAGAGCCCCATGTTCTTCAACCCGCCCACGACGATCGGCTCGGTCCGCATCGACGCCACCCCCTGACCACCTGCCGGTGGCCCCCTGCCCAGGCGGGTCCCTCAGCGCGGCCCGGTCCGCAGGGCGGCGGCCGCGGCGTCGCGGACGCAGCGGACCGGGTCGGCCTCGGCCACGCCGGCCAGCGCGGTGGCGGCCTCCTCGTCCACGCCCAGGCGGCCGATCGCGGTCGCCGCGCGGGCGCGGACCCGGTGCGAGGGGTCGCCCAGGGCCGCCAGCAGGCCGGGAAGCGCCTGGGGGTCACCGATCAGCCCGAGTGAGGTGGCGGCCTGGCCGCGCACCGACTCGTCCTCGTCGTCGAGGAGCGCCGCGGGGTAGGGGAGCTGTCGGCTGATCGTGCCGCGGCCGACCCGGCCCAGGATCCAGGCGAACGAGCGGCGGGTCCTGGCGTCGGCGTCGGCAACCCGCCACGGCCAGCCCGGCACGAGCTTCCAGGAGATCGCGCTGCCGAACGAGGCCAGCGCGCGGGCGGCGCTGCGGTGGGACCTCCGGTCGGAGTCGGGCGAGTGGAAGAAGATCTGCTGCAAGACCGGCAACGCGCGCTCGGTGGCGACCCGTTCCAGTCCGGCCAGGCCGACCGCGCGGTGCGGGCCGGCGCACAGTTCGAGGAAGAAGGGCACGAACCGCTCGTCGGCCACCGGGACCAGACTGCGCAACGTGGCTTCCTGCCACAGGATCTGCATGGTCCGGGTCAGGTCCAGGACCACGTCCACGCACTCGGGGGTGCCCAGGCGGCACAGCGCCCACACCACCGTCTCGGGGTACGCCTCGCCGCCGTACCGCCGCCGCTGCCCGACGGGCCGGGCGGCCACCCACCGGGCGTGGCGGACCAGGCCCGCGGTCGCGGCCGCCCCGCCGATCCGGGCCAGCGCCGTGACCACGGCGTGGCTGCCCGCGAGTTCCTCCCGTCCGGCGACGGGCAGCGATTCCACCATGGCCGGCACGACCCGGGCACCGCCGAGCTCGTAGAGGATCTCCACGGAGTGATTCGCCCAGCCACCCCGGCCCGGGGCCAGCGCCGCGAGTGCCACGTCGACCGCGCGCGGGTCACCGAGCTCGATCAGACGACGGGTCAACGTCATCGTCATCAGCGCGGTCCGCCCGCGCAGCGCCCGCGGATACAGGGCGAGCATCTCCTCGGCCGGGAGCGCCGCGACGAACTCGCGCGTCTCCTGCCAGCCCCAACTGTCGTACACGTACTCCACAAGTCCCCCCCGGACGCGCGAACGCACCACAAGCCCACCACCGCGCGACTGTACGCGCTCCCCCGGCCGAACGCGCCGGAACGGGAGAGCCCGCCCAGCTCCAGGACGACCCTTCCGTACAGCCAGCGGTCGAAGTCGCTCGGACCGTGGTCGGTGAGCACCTCGTCCAGCTCGATCCGCCGCAGGTCGGAGACCCGCCGCCACTCGTCTGGGCGCCCGCTCCTGACCAGCAGCAGCATCGTGGGCCGAAGCGGCGCACCAGCGGACATGCACCCAGGGGGCGATGGGGCACCGGCCCCGGGAAGAGCCGGTGGCCACCGCCGGACCGGCGAGGCGAACCAGTGCCCGTCGGCGGGCTCAGCCGCCACCGGAGTTGGCCGAGCCCGAGCCGCCGTAGACCCAGGGCGAGGATGGCGGGGGCAGGGGCCGGACCTTGCGGAAGGTCTCCAGTTCGACCCGCACGCCGGCCGAGGACAGCAGCGCCGTCAGCTCCTCGGCCAGCCGCCCGGGATCCCCCGTGCGCGAACGCAGGTCCGGGGCCTTCTGGTTGTGCCGCAGGACCATGCGCAGGTCGTACGTGTGGCCGGCGGGGCGCGGGTCGCCCGGGTACGGCTCCTCGATCCGGTAGGTGATCACGACCCGGCTCAGCTCCGACACCGGGAGCCAGGGGTCGACGCGGCCCGGCCAGACGAAACGCATCCGCTCCGGTGCGGTCGGCGGCGCGAACTCCACCCGGCGGGCCACCCTGAGGTCGGCGACGGCCCCCAGGGGGGCGATGAGCAGGATCTCCGCCGCCGACACCAGCGCGAGGACCAGCAGCACCGTGCCCAGGCCCACCCCGAAGGTGATGAACAGCACCAGACCGAGCAGCACCGAGAACCCGCCCAGGACCACCGGCGCGAACAGCGCGGCGCGGCCCGCCCTCAGGACGGTGCGCACCGCCTCGACGCGCGTCCCGCCGCCCCGCGCGAAGACCAGGTCAGTCGAGTCGGGCCCTGCGCGCAACGCCGGTCCAGCCGCCATGGGCCCAGCGTAGGGGCTGCGGATGCGGCCGGGAACAGGCTTGCAGCCACAGCTTTCTGTCGTATCGTCAGTGCGCGGAGCCCGGCGTGAACGCCGGGTCCGGGCGGCGCGGCAGCGGGGTGCCCATCTGCACCGGGCCGCAGACCATGACCTTGGCCTCGCCGCGCAGGTAGCAGTCGCCCGAGCCGGGTTGCGGGTCGGTGCGGCAGTTGGTGCAGGGCACCGGTGCGAGGTCGTGCGGGTCCTGTCCCGCCGGGGCGGCCGGGGCCTTGGGCTTCGCCGGGGCTGGGGCCGGGGCCGGGGCGCCCCCCTGCGGCTTGGCGGCGGGGGCCTGTACGGCCTTGGCCGTGGGCTTCCTGGGCGCGGCCGGGGCGCTGGTGTCCGGCTCGGCCGGCTCCTCAGTGGCGGGCGCCGCAACCGGCTCCGCCGTCGCGCTCGGGCTGGGGGTGAGGCTCGGCGACACCGGTGTCTCACTGGCCGTCGGCGTGACCGTCGGCGTCGGCGCAGCGGTCGGCGAGGGCTGCGCCGTCGGTCTCACCGCCGCACTCGGCGCGGCCGATCCGCCCCGGCCACCGGACAGCGCCCACACCGACCCGCCCACGGCCACCAGCAGCAGCACGGCCAACACCGCCCCCCAGGGCCGCCGGAACCCCCGCCGCCCCGCCGCGCTCTCATCCGCCTCGGTCATCGCCGCTCCCCCGCTCCTCGCCGCGCCCGCTGCGCGACGGACCGGCAGATCGTAGCGGCGGGCCCGGACACTCCCCGCGCCCGGGCCCGTCGGCCGCCCGGGCCCACCAGCCAGCTCCCGTAACTCCCGCTCCGCACAAAGGAAGTGCACAGGAAGTGCGGAGGAAGTCGGCCCGGCCGACTTCCTGCGCAGCAGCCGCCCGCCCCAGCCGGTCAACGAGCCCGGTCTCCCCCGGTGAGGGGACGGTTCCGGCCGTCCAGGAGGATGTGACACCGCTGTGCGTCGGCCAGCCTGGTCGGCGGACCCGGGCGCAGGGCCGACGGGAGAGCTGTCGCCGCGACACCCGATCCACCGACCAGGAGCACTGACATGCAATTCGACGACCACCGGGTGGTCATCACCGCCGCCGGCCGCGACTTCGGCCGCACCTTGGCCATCCGGCTCGCGGACCTCGGCGCCGAGGTCTTCCTCTCCGCGCGCACGCTCGCCGCCGCCGAGCGGGTCCGGGACGAGATCCGGGAGCGGGGGCACCAGCGCGTCCACGCCTTCGCCTGCGACCTGACGGACCCCGCCTCGATCCGCGGCTTCGCCACCGGGGTCGGCCGGCGCACCGACCGCGTCGACCTGCTGATCAACAACGGCGCCCGCTACCTCACGGGCCCGGATCTCCTCGCCGCCTCCGATGCCGATGTCGTCGACACGATCGCCTCCGGCGCCACCGGCACCGTGCTGACCGTGAAGAGCTTCCTCCCGCTCCTGCTCGCCTCGGACAAGCCGGATGTGGTGACCATGGTCTCCACCTGCGGAACCGCCGGGCACCACCGCTCGGACGCGCACGACGCCTTCTACGCGGCCAAGAGCGCCCAGGCCGGGTTCGTCGACATCCTCTCCAAGCGCCTGCGGCCCCAGGGGGTTCGGGTGATCTCCCTCTACCCGCCGGACTTCGCCAACCCCGACCCCCTCACCGAGGAGTGGGAGGCCACCCCGCGCGGGGCCGCGGACGCCCTCACCGCGCAGTCCCTCGTGCAGTGCGTCCTCTTCGCGGTCGCCCAGCCCCGCGACTGTTTCATCAAGTCGTTCCACTTCGAACAGGTCTGAGCCCCATGCCCTACTCCATCCGTCGGATCACCGGCACCGAGCACCGGGAACTCCGGGCGATCAGGCTGGAGGCGCTGCGCGATTCGCCCGCGGCCTTCGGCTCCACCTACGAGGACACCGCCGCCCTCCCCGAGGACGCCTGGCGGCGGCAGGCCGACGTCGGCGCCTCCGCCGAGGAGTCCGCCACCTTCATCGCCGCCGACGAGGCCGGCACCTGGGTCGGGATCGCCGGCGTCGAGCCCGTCCCGGACGTCCCGGACACCGTCTGCATCCACTCGGTCTACGTGTCCCCGCAGCACCGCGGGCCCGCCGGTCCGGCCGCCGAGCTGATGACCGCGAGCATCCGCCACGCCCAAGTGCACACCGACGTGGGCTGGTTGACCCTGGGCGTGCACGAGCACAACGAACGGGCGCTGGCCTTCTACCGGCGGTTCGGCTTCGTGTCCACCGGCAAGGTGGTCCCCTACGTGCTCAACCCGTCCGAGCGGCTCCTCATCCTGGGCTACCCGGACTTCCGGAGCTGAACGAAGGCCGGGCGAACGGCCGGTGGGCCCAGACGCTCCCCGCGTCCGGGCCCACCGCCAGCCGTCAGCCGTCAGCCGTCAGCCCCACACCACCACGTCAGTGCGCGGCGAACTCCCAGTTGGCACCGACCCCGACGGACACGTCCAGCGGAGCCCGCAGCGGGTAGGCGCCCGCCATCTGCTCGCGGACGATCGCCTCGACCGGCTCGCGCTCGCCCGGCGCCAGCTCCAGCACGATTTCGTCGTGCACCTGGAGCAGCATCCGGGAGGTGAGCCCGGCCGCGCGCAGGGCTTCGTCCACCCGCAGCATGGCGATCTTGACGATGTCGGCGGCCGAGCCCTGGATCGGGGCGTTGAGGGCCATCCGCTCGGCCATCTCGCGGCGCTGGCGGTTGTCGCTGTTGAGGTCCGGCAGGTAGCGGCGGCGGCCGAGCAGGGTCTCGGTGTAGCCCGTGGCCCGCGCCTCCTCGACGACCCGGTGCAGGTAGTCGCGCACGCCGCCGAAGCGCTCGAAGTAGGTGTCCATCAGGCCCTGGGCCTCGGCGGGCTTGATGTTGAGCTGCTGCGAGAGCCCGTACGCGGAGAGCCCGTACGCCAGGCCGTAGGACATCGCCTTGATCTTGCGCCGCATCTCGGCGTCGACGGCGGCGCCCGGGACCTCGAAGACCTGGGAGGCGACGGTGGTGTGGAGGTCCTCGCCGGTGGCGAAGGCCTCGATCAGGGCCTCGTCCTCGGAGAGGTGGGCCATGATCCGCAGTTCGATCTGCGAGTAGTCGGCGGTGAGCAGCGACTCGTAGCCCTCGCCGACGATGAAGGCGCGGCGGATGGCGCGGCCCTCCTCCGTCCGGACCGGGATGTTCTGCAGGTTCGGGTCCTGCGAGGAGAGCCGGCCGGTGGCGGCGACCATCTGGTTGAAGGTGGTGTGGATCCGGCCCTGCGGCGAGACCGTCTTGAGCAGGCCCTCGACGGTGGTGCGCAGCTTGGCCTGGTCGCGGTGGCGCAGCAGGATGACCGGCAGTTCGTTGTCGGTCTGGGTGGCCAGCCAGGTGAGCGCGTCGGCGTCGGTGGTGTAGCCGGTCTTGATCTTCTTGGTCTTGGGGAGGGCGAGTTCGCCGAAGAGGATCTCCTGCAGCTGCTTGGGCGAGCCGAGGTTGAACTCGTGCCCGGCGGCGGCGTGGGCCTCCTCGACGCAGCGCTGGATCTCGGCGGCGAACTGGGCTTCGAGCCGGGTGAGCCAGTCGCGGTCGGCGGCGATGCCGTAGCGCTCCATCCGGGCGAGCAGCGCGGCGATGGGCAGTTCCATGTCGTGCAGCAGCCCGGCGGCGCCGACCTCGGCGAGGCGGGTGTCGAAGAGCGCGGCGAGGTCGAGCACGGCGCGGGCCTGGAGCATGAGCGCCTGGGCGCGCGCGGCCTCGGCGTCGACGCCGTCCTCCTCCGGGGCGTCGAAGGCGAGTTGGCCGCTCTCGGCGGCCGGGGCGGCGGGGGTGAGCGAGCGGGCCAGGTACTCCTCGGCGAGCACCTCCAGGGTGAAGGTGCGGCGGCCGGGCTTCTCCAGGTAGGCGGCGAGCGCGGTGTCGGCGACGACCCCGGCGATGGTCCAGCCGCGTTCGGCGAAGGCCCGCATGACCTGCTTGGCGATGTGCAGGGCCTTGGGGGCGGCCGGGTCGGCGAGCCAGCCGGCGAAGGCCTGCTCGTCCTCCTCGGCGAGCAGCGCCGGGTCGAACCAGGCGGCCGACTCCCCGGCGGCCAGGGCGACTTCGGTGACCTCGCCGGTACCGAGGGCCCACTGGTAGACGGCGGCGAGCGCGACCGGCGCCTTGTCGTCGGAGGCGTGCTCGCGCAGCCAGGCGGCCAGCGTGCCCGGGTCGGTGAGGAGTTCGCCGTCGACCTCGACGCCGGGGGCGAGTTCGGCCTCGGCGGCCTCGGCGGCGCCGGACGGGTCGATGCCGAAGACCCGGTCGCGGAAGTTGGCGTTGCGGAACTCCAGCGACTCCATCAGGGTGCCGACGGCGTCCTTGTCGAAGGACTGCCGGGCCAGGTCGGGGACGCCCAGCGGGAGTTCGACGTCGCGGACCAGCTCGGTGAGCACCCGGTTGCGCTTGACCGAGTCGAGGTTGTCGCGCAGCTTCTCGCCGATCTTGCCCTTCACCTCGTCGGCGCGGGAGACGAGTTCGTCGAAGGAGCCGAACTGGTTGACCCACTTGGCGGCGGTCTTCTCGCCGACGCCGGGGATGCCGGGCAGGTTGTCGGACGGGTCGCCGCGCAGGGCGGCGAGGTCGGGGTACTGGCGCGGGGTGACGCCGTACTTCTCGGTGACCTTCTCGGGGGTGAAGCGGGTGAGCTCGGAGACGCCCTTGGTCGGGTAGAGCACGGTGACGTGGTCGGTGACCAGTTGGAGGGAGTCGCGGTCGCCGGTGACGATGTCGACGTCGTAGCCGGCCGCCTCGGCGGCGGTGGCCAGGGTGGCGATGATGTCGTCGGCTTCGAAGCCCTCGACCGTCATCCGGGGGATGTTCATGGCGTCGAGCAGTTCGCCGATCAGGCCGATCTGGCTCTTGAACTCGTCCGGCGTCTTGGCCCGGTTGGCCTTGTAGTCGGGGAACTCGGCGGAGCGGAAGGTCTGCCGGGAGAGGTCGAAGGCGACGGCGAGGTGGGTGGGCTGTTCGTCCCGGACGGTGTTGGCGAGCATCGAGGCGAAGCCGTAGACCGCGTTGGTGGGCTGTCCGGTGGAGGTGTTGAAGTTCTCCACGGGCAGGGCGTAGAAGGCCCGGTAGGCCATCGAGTGCCCGTCGAGCAGCATCAGCCGGGGCCGCGGGCCGGCCCCGCCGCCACCCGTCGCGCCCTTGTCCGTACTCTGCGTAGCCACGTCAACGTCCGTTCCTGCCGATTCCACTACCGGCCCCCGATCCTATGGCCCGGCACCGACAAAAGGGGCACCCGCGGGAGCCGCGCCGGGGCGGCGGCGCGGCCGCTACCAGCGAGTAGGGCGGTCGTACGATCACTGGCAGCACGACGACGTGACCCCCGAGCGGCAGGAGCTCCCCCGATGACCGACGCGGCCCCCGGCACCACGCCCAGCACCGCCCCCGACACCACCGCCCCCGCCCCCGACGCGGCCCCCGTCCTGAACGTCCCGCAGGAGGTGCTGGACCACTTCGCCAAGCTCGGCGTGAACCCGGAGACCTTCTCCGGCGGCCACCTCGGCGAGAAGCTCGGCATCCGCATCGTCGAGGCCTCCGGCGACCGGGTGGTCGGCACCATGCCGGTGGAGGGCAACCAGCAGCCGTACGGGCTGCTGCACGGCGGCGCGTCGGCGGCGCTGGCGGAGACGCTCGGCTCGATCGGCGCGATGCTGCACGCCGGCCCGGGCCGGTACGCGGTGGGCGTGGACCTCAACGCCACCCACCACCGCTCGGCCACCTCCGGCCTGGTCACCGGGGTGGCGACGGCGGTGTTCAAGGGCCGCACGGCCGCCACCTACGAGATCGCGATCACCGACGACACCGGCAAGCGGGTCACCAGCTGCCGGCTGACCTGCATGCTGCGCGACCTGTAACGGGCTTTCAGGTACGTCCGGTTCGCCGTCGAGAACAGCAAGTCTCTTTCCCGCCCCCTTGTTTGACCTTCCGCCCCCCTGGGCAGGCGTTGGTCAGGACGAGGGGGCGTCGGCATGTCCGGTGCGATCGACGGGCTCCCCCGCTCGTAACACTGCGTTACAGGCAGGAAATCCAGGGAAGCGGCGGTTCCGAGGCCCCCGAGCGGCCCGGAACCCCTTCGCCGCGCCCCCGTCGTCCGAAATGCGGACGTGCACGGTCGAAAGCAGCACACCGGACACTGCTGTCCGATTATCGACGCTGCCAGCTGCAACCCCTATTTCTGGGCCTTACATCCTTCGACCAGCAAGTAAACACCGGGCAGTTCAGGATCGGTCGAGTCAGAACGACCACATGCTGAGACAAATACTCCGTGTGCTCATAACAAGAGAATCACAGCCTGCCCGCAGCACTGCCCGAGCCGCCCATCGGCATCTAGAGTCACGGCCAGTCACCGCGCCGTCCGGAATGGGCCCGGCCCTCCGCGCATCCCGGCTCCCGCCACTCAGGCGCGGGCGCCTCCTGAACCGAATGGGGACCCTCGTGCGTCATCGTTCCGCAATTGTCGTGAGCATTGCCGTGATCGGCGCCCTCAGCCTCAGCGCCTGCGGCTCCCGCGGCGGGAAGTCCGGCGACACCGCCGGCGGCAAGGACAACGGAGCCACCACCACCGTCGTGATCGGCGTGGACGCCCCGCTCACCGGCGACCTCTCCGCCCTCGGCCTCGGCATCCGCAACTCCGTCGACCTCGCCGTCAAGAACGCCAACGCGGCCAACGAGGTCCCCGGCGTCAAGTTCGAGGTCAAGGCCCTCGACGACACCGCCAAGCCCGCCCCCGGCCAGCAGAACGCCACCCAGCTCGTCGGCGACCCCAAGGTCCTCGGCGTGGTCGGCCCGCTCAACTCCAGCGTGGCCCAGTCCATGCAGCAGATCTTCGACGACGCGAGCCTGACCGAGATCTCCCCCGCCAACACCGGCGTCGCCCTCAGCCAGGGCGAGAAGTGGGCCAGCGGCGACAAGAAGCGCCCCTTCAAGTCCTACTTCCGCACCGCCACCACCGACGCCGTCCAGGGCCCCTTCGCCGCCCAGTTCCTCTACAACGACGCCAAGAAGACCAAGGTCTTCCTGATCGACGACCAGAAGACCTACGGCGCCGGCCTCGCCTCCACCTTCAAGGGCGAGTTCACCAAGCTCGGCGGCACCCTGGCGGGCGAGGAGCACGTCAACCCGGACGACCGCGACTTCTCGGCCATCGTCACCAAGGTCAAGACCTCCGGCGCCGACGCCGTCTACTACGGCGGCGAGTACCCCGCCGCCGGCCCGCTCTCCCTCCAGCTCAAGGACGCCGGCGTCAACATCCCCCTGATGGGCGGCGACGGCATCCAGAGCGGCGACTTCATCAAGCTCAACCCCAAGGGCCAGGGCGACTTCGCCACCGCCGTCGGCCTGCCGGTCGAGTCCCTCGACACCGCCAAGAAGTACATCGCCGACTACAAGGCCGCCGGCTACAAGGACGCCTACGAGACCTACGGCGGCTACTCCTACGACAGCGCCTGGGCCATCATCCAGGCCGTCAAGAGCGTCGTGAGCAGCAACAACGGCAAGCTCCCCACCGGCGACAGCGTGCGCCGGACCGTCCGCGACGCCGTCCAGAAGGTCTCCTTCGACGGCGTCACCGGCAAGGTCTCGTTCGACGAGTTCGGCGACACCACCAACAAGCAGCTCACCGTCTACACCGTCAAGGACGGCAAGTGGGCCGTGGAGAAGTCCGGCACCTTCAACGGCTGATCCCCCAGCCGTAGTTCCGAAGCACCACAACACGCGCGGGGGCGCCACGAGTGCCCCCGCGCACCCCCACATCCACCACCCACGCGGACACCCCCGAACGCACTACGGAGGCCCAGCGGTGCACGACCTACCGCAGCAGCTGGCCAACGGCCTGATCCTCGGCGCCCTCTACGGACTCGTCGCGATCGGCTACACGATGGTCTACGGCATCGTCCAGCTCATCAACTTCGCCCACGGCGAGATCGTCATGGTCGGCGGCTTCGGCGCCCTGACCGCCTACCTCGCCCTCCCCGGCGGCACCACCCTGTGGCTGGCCCTACCCCTCATGCTGATCGCCGGCATCCTGGTCTCCACCCTCACCGCCGTCGCCGCCGAGCGCTTCGCCTACCGGCCGCTGCGCAACGCCCCCCGGCTGGCCCCGCTGATCACCGCGATCGGGCTGTCCATCTTCCTCCAGCAGCTGGTCTTCTCCTTCTACCCCGACGCCAAGAAGGCCCGGGTCTTCCCCAAGATCCCCGGTGACCCCTTCAGCCTCGGCTCCGTCACCATCCAGCGCAGCGACATCTTCCTGATCATCGCCGCCCCGCTGTGCATGCTCGCCCTCGGCTGGTTCGTCACCCGCACCCGCTCCGGCCGCGCCATGCAGGCCACCAGCCAGGACCCGGACACCGCCAAGCTGATGGGCATCGACACCGACCGCATCATCGTCATGGCCTTCGCCATCGGCGCCGCGTTCGCCGCCGTCGCCGCCGTCGCCTACGGACTGCGCAGCGGCCAGGTCGACTTCCGGATGGGCTTCATCCTCGGCCTCAAGGCCTTCACCGCCGCCGTCCTCGGCGGCATCGGCAACATCTACGGCGCCATGCTCGGCGGCCTCGCCCTCGGCCTCGCCGAAGCCCTCGCCACCGGCTACATCCAGCACCTGCCCGGCATGCACCTCTTCGGAGGCGGCGCCTGGAAGGACGTCTGGGCGTTCGTACTCCTCATCCTCGTACTCCTCGTCCGGCCCCAGGGGCTCCTCGGCGAGCGCGTCTCGGACAGGGCGTGACCACCATGACCACCACCAGCACCGAGACCACCCCGGTCATCCCCCTGCCCGCCCCCGTCGCGGCGGCCCTCACCGGCCTCGGCGCCCTCCTGACCGCCGCCTCCGCCGCCATGTCCTGGACCTGGACCAGCGACTTCCCCGGCGACCTCACCTACTTCGGCTCCCCGGCCGGACTCCAGTGGCTCGCCGTCGTCGCCGGCGTCCTCACCCTCGTCCTGCTGCTCGCCGTCCAGGGCGTCCCCGGCCTGCGCTGGGCCGCCCCCAGCCGCAGCAACAACGCCGTCCTGTACGCCGCCACCAGCGCCCTCGCCGTCGCCGCGTACTCCGTCACCGCCATCTCCGTGGAACTCGGCGGCCTCGCCAACCTCGAGCCCGGCGGCTGGGTGCTCGCCGCCGGCGGCCTGCTCGGCGTCCTCGGCGCCCTCGGCCTCCCGCTCGACCGGCGCACCGCCGTCCCGCTCCGGATCATCGACAAGCGGCTCTTCCTGCTCGTCCCCGCCGCCCCCGTCGGCTGGTTCGCCGCCCACGCCATCCCCGACGACCAGCCCGTCGCCCCGGTGATGACCGCCCTGGCCAGTGCCCTCGCCATCGCCGCCGGCGCCGTCCTGCTGCTCCAGCTCGGCCACCTGGCCAACAGCCGGCTGCGCCTCGGCACGGTCGAGCGCCCGCTGCCCGCGCCGCGCGAACTCCCGTCCTGGGTCGAGATCCTGCTCATCGTGCTGGCCTTCGGACTCGGCCTGTACGCGATCACCTTCGGCATCGACACCGAGTACGGCGAGCTCTTCGTCGGCTACCTGCTGCTCGCCGCGCCCGCCATCGCCGCCCTCGCCAAGTCCGGGCTGCTGGGCCGGCTGCGCGCACTGACCGTCAAGTACCGCCCGGTCACCACCGGCGCCGCGTTCGCCGCCGCCGCGAGCTTCCCGTTCACCCAGAGCAGCGACCAGTACACCTCGGTCGCCACCAACATCCTGATCTTCGCCACCGTCGCCCTCGGCCTCAACATCGTGGTCGGCCTGGCCGGTCTGCTCGACCTCGGGTACGTGGCCTTCCTCGGCGTCGGCGCCTACGCCGCCGCCCTGGTCTCCGGCTCGCCCGCCTCGCCCATCCACGTCCAGTTCCCGTTCTGGGCCGCGATGTTGACCGGCGCCGCCGTGTCGATGATCTTCGGCGTGCTGATCGGCGCCCCCACCCTGCGGCTGCGCGGCGACTACCTCGCCATCGTCACCCTCGGCTTCGGCGAGATCTTCCGCATCACCATGCTCAACCTCAACGGCACCACCGGCCCCAAGATCACCAACGGCTCCAACGGCATCCCGCGCATCCCCGACCTGGAGATCTTCGGCTTCAACCTGGGCAAGCCGCACACCATCGGCGGCATCGAACTCGGCCGCTTCTCCAACTACTACCTGCTGATGCTGCTGGTCACCGCCGTCGTCGTGCTGATCTTCGCCCGGGTCGGCAACTCCCGCATCGGGCGCGCCTGGGTCGCCATCCGCGAGGACGAGACCGCCGCCGAAGCCATGGGCATCAACGGCTTCCGGCTCAAGCTGCTCGCCTTCGCCCTCGGCGCCTGCCTGGCCGGCCTGGCCGGCACCGTCCAGGCCCACGTCAGCTACACCGTCACCCCCGACCAGTACACCTTCGCCGAGGCCCTCCCGCCCAACTCCGCCTTCCTGCTCGCCGCCGTCATCCTCGGCGGCATGGGCACCATCAGCGGACCGCTGGCCGGCGCCACCCTGCTCTTCCTCATCCCCAAGAAGCTGGAATTCCTCTCCGACTACCAGCTCCTCGCCTTCGGCGCCGCCCTCATCGTCCTGATGCGCGTCCGCCCCGAGGGCCTCATCCCCAACCGGCGCCGCCAACTGGAGTTCCACGAAGCCGCCATCCCGGCCCAGCCCACCGGCGAACCGGGCGCACTCACCAAGGCAGGGGCGTGACCGACCAGATGACCACCGCAACGCCACTGCTCGACGTCACCGGCGTCACCATGCGCTTCGGCGGCCTCACCGCCGTCAACGACGTCTCCCTCACCGTCGGCGAGGGCGAGATCATCGGCCTGATCGGCCCCAACGGCGCCGGCAAGACCACCTTCTTCAACTGCCTCACCGGCCTGTACGTCCCCACCGAGGGCACCGTCCGCTACCGTGGCACCCAACTGCCCCCCAAGCCCCACCTGGTGACCCAGGCCGGCATCGCCCGCACCTTCCAGAACATCCGGCTCTTCGCCAACATGACCGTCCTGGAGAACGTCCTCGTCGGCCGGCACAGCCGCACCAAGGAAGGCATCTTCGCCGCCATCCTGCGCGGCCCGCGCTACCACCGCGCCGAGGCCGAGAGCCGCGAGAAGGCGATGGAACTCCTCGCCTTCACCGGCCTCGCCGAGAAGGCCGACCACCTCGCCCGCAACCTCCCGTACGGCGAACAGCGCAAGCTGGAGATCGCCCGCGCCCTCGCCTCCGACCCCGGCCTGCTGCTCCTGGACGAACCCACCGCGGGCATGAACCCCCAGGAGACCCGCGCCGCCGAGGAGCTCGTCTTCGCCATCCGCGACCGCGGCGTCTCCATCCTCGTCATCGAGCACGACATGCGGTTCATCTTCAACCTCTGCGACCGCACCGCCGTGCTCGTCCAGGGCCAGAAGATCGTCGAAGGCGACCGCGAGACCGTCCAGAACGACGAGCGCGTCATCACCGCCTACCTCGGCGCCCCGCTCGAAACCCCCGCAGCACCGGAGGACCCCAAGTGACCGCACTCCTCGAGGTCGAGGACCTCCGCGTCGCCTACGGCAAGATCGAAGCCGTCAAGGGCATCAGCTTCACCGTCGAACAGGGCGAGGTCACCACCCTCATCGGCACCAACGGCGCCGGCAAGACCACCACCCTGCGCACCCTCTCCGGCCTCCTCAAGCCCACCAGTGGCCGGATCACCTTCGACGGCCAGGACCTGAGCACCGTCCCCGCGCACAAGATCGTCGCCCTCGGGCTCGCCCACTCCCCCGAAGGCCGGCACATCTTCCCGCGCATGACCATCGAGGAGAACCTCCTCCTCGGCGCCTTCCTGCGCACCGACACGGCGGGCATCCAGTCCGACGTCGAGCGCGCCTACACCCTCTTCCCGATCCTCGGCGAACGCCGCAAGCAGGCCGCCGGGACGCTGTCCGGCGGCGAGCAGCAGATGCTCGCCATGGGCCGGGCCCTGATGTCCCAGCCCAAGCTGCTGATGCTGGACGAGCCCTCGATGGGCCTCTCCCCGCTGATGATGCAGAAGATCATGTCCACCATCGTCGAACTCAAGGCGTCCGGTACGACCATCCTCCTGGTCGAACAGAACGCCCAGGCCGCCCTGTCGCTGTCCGACCGCGGCTACGTCATGGAGACCGGCCGCATCGTCCTCTCCGGGACGGGCGCCGACCTCCTCCACGACGAGTCCGTCCGCAAGGCCTACCTCGGCGAGGACTGAAAACACCGAAGGGCCCGGCGGAAGCTTCCGCCGGGCCCTTCGTCATGTCCGTGTTACTCGGGCGTGCCCTCTTCCGCCTTCTTGCGGTCCTGGGCCTCGCCCTCCTCGATGACCGCCTCGGCCACCGCGGCCATCGTCATCCGCCGGTCCATCGAGGTCTTCTGGATCCACCGGAACGCGGCCGGCTCGTTCAGCCCGAACTTCGTCTGCAGCACGCCCTTGGCGCGGTCCACCAGCTTCCGGGTCTCCAGCCGCTGGGTGAGATCCCCGATCTCCTTCTCCAGCTCCCGCATCTCGGTGTACCGCGACACCGCCATCTCGATCGCCGGCACCAGGTCCGACTTCGAGAACGGCTTCACGATGTACGCCATCGCCCCGGCGTCCCGCGCCCGGTCCACCAGCTCCCGCTGCGAGAACGCGGTCAGCATGAGGACCGGCGCCAGGTGCTTCTCGTGGATCTGCTCGGCGGCCGACAGCCCGTCCAGGATCGGCATCTTCACGTCGAAGATCGCCAGATCCGGCTTCAGCTCCTCCACGAGCCGCACCGCCGTCTCCCCGTCCCCGGCCTCACCGACGACGGTGTACCCCTCCTCCTCCAGCATCTCCTTCAGGTCGAGACGGATCAGCGCCTCGTCCTCGGCGATCACGATCCGGGTGATCTGGGGCATATCGGTCTCAAGCGGCTGTGCCTGCTCGTCGGCGGTGCTCACGGGGCTCCTAGTTCCGGCGGGGTACTGCATGCACGAGGGTACCGAGACACTGTATGTTTGAGACACGACGCCAAGGCAATCGCCTTCAAATCGTAGGCCCCGATAGCCCAATTGGCATGAGGCAATGGTCTCAAACACCATACAGTGTGGGTTCGAATCCCACTCGGGGCACTTTTCCTTCGAATCGAAGGATTCCGCCAGCCAGACAATCGTTGGCGATCTTCGGCCATCCGGGTGAAGATCCGACCGTCCTCCGGATTTTTTCGCCGAATTCGCACACGCTCGGCCACATGTACGAGCTCTCTGTGCGCGAACGAGCTGTCGACCTCCTTCGCGGTGGCGCCGGCACCGCCGAGACCGCTCGCCGCCTCGGTGTTCCCGTCGGCACGGTCTCCTGGTGGAAGCATCGCGATCTCGCCAAGCGCGGCGAACTCCCAGGCCGCAAACAGTCCGTCTGCATGCACTGCGACGGCGGCGACCTGAACCGCCCCGCCTACTCATACCTACTCGGGCTCTACCTGGGCGACGGTCACATCAGCCACCCGAAGCAGCATCGCATTCCCAGTCTCTTCATAACCTGCGACGACAAGTGGCCCGGCATCATGGATGCCGTCGAGACGGCCATGCGCCAGGTCTTCCCTACCCTCACCCCTTGCCGCGTGCGCAGACCAGGCTGCCACAACGTCAAGATGTACTCGAAGCACCTGCCCTGCTACTTCCCCCAACACGGCCCCGGCAAGAAGCACGAACGCACCATAGCCCTGGAGCCGTGGCAACAGGAGATTGTCGACGCCCACCCGTGGGCGTTCCTGCGCGGCCTCATCCACTCGGACGGCACGCGAATCACCAACTGGACGACCAAAACCGTCGGGGGTGAAGTCTGCCGTTACGAGTACCCGCGGTACTTCTTCACCAACACCTCAACCGACATCATCGGCCTCTTCACCGCCACCCTGGACGCCGTCGGCGTCCAGTGGAAGGCCTCGATCCCGCGCCCCACCGGCCAGGTCAACATCTCCATCGCCCGCAAGGCCTCCGTCGCCCTCATGGACGCCCACATCGGCCCCAAGTACTGACAGCGGCGCGGGGGGGGGGGCCGGGGGGGGCGGGGCCCCCGCCCACCCCCCGCGCGGGGGGGCGCCGGCCCCCCGCGGGGACCCCCCCCCCCCGGGGGGGGGGCGGCCGGGCCCCCCGGGGGGGC
>NZ_JBHVUS010000048.1:0-22816 GCF_042884005.1 Kitasatospora sp. NPDC058162 | reverse complement strand
ACACACACCACCCACCGGCGCGCCTCGTTTTTTTTTCACAAACCCCCCCCCCCCCCCCCCCCCCCCCCCCCCCCCCCCCCCCCCCCCCCCCCCCCGCCGCCGGACAACAGCACGTCAGTCGTCCAGCGTCCCCACGTGGTGCACCCGCACCAGGTTGGTGGAGCCGGCCAGGCCAGGCGGGGAGCCGGCGGTGATGACGACGATGTCGCCCTTCTGGCAGCGGCCGAGGGAGAGCAGGGCCGCGTCGACCTGTTCGACCATCTGGTCGGTGGTCGGGGCGAAGGGGCCGAGGAAGGTCTCCACGCCCCAGGTGAGGGCGAGTTGGCTGCGCACGGCCGGTTCGTAGGTGAAGGCGAGCACCGGGATGGGTGAGCGGTAGCGGGTCAACCGCCGGGCGGTGTCGCCGGACTGGGTGAAGGCGATCAGGTACTTCGCGTGCAGGAAGTCGCCGATCTCGGCCGCCGCGCGGGCGACGGCGCCGCCCTGGGTCCGCGGCTTGCTGCCGGTGGTCAGCGGAGGCAGGCCCGCGGCGAGGATGTCGTTCTCGGCCGCTTCGATGATCCGGCCCATGGTCTTGACCGTCTCGACCGGGAACTTGCCGACCGAGGTCTCGCCGCTGAGCATCACCGCGTCCGTGCCGTCGAGGACGGCGTTGGCGACGTCGGAGGCCTCGGCGCGGGTGGGCCGGGAGGCGTTGATCATCGAGTCGAGCATCTGGGTCGCCACGATGACCGGCTTGGCGTTGCGCCGGGCCAGCTTGATGGCGCGCTTCTGGACCAGCGGGACCTGTTCGAGGGGCATCTCCACGCCCAGGTCCCCGCGGGCCACCATGATGCCGTCGAAGGCGTCCACGATGGAGTCGAGGTTCTCGACCGCCTGCGGCTTCTCGATCTTGGCGATGACCGGGACGTACCGCCCCTCCTCGGCCATCACCCGGTGCACGTCCTCGATGTCGCGCCCGCTGCGGACGAAGGAGAGCGCGATCAGGTCGGCGCCGGTGCGCAGCGCCCACCGCAGGTCGGCGACGTCCTTGTCGCTGAGTGCGGGGACGGAGACGGCGACGCCGGGGAGGTTGAGGCCCTTGTGGTCGGAGACGAGTCCGCCCTCGATGACGAGGCACCGCACCCGTGGTCCGTCGACGGCGACGACCTCCAGGGTGACGCGGCCGTCGTCGACGAGGATGCGTTCGCCGCGGCTGACGTCGCCGGCCAGGCCGGCGTAGGTGGTGCCGCAGATGTCCTTGTCCCCCACGACGCCGTTGTCGGTGGAGATCGTGAACTCGTCGCCGCGTTCAAGGAGTACGGGCCCGTGGGCGAAGGTGTCGAGCCGGATCTTCGGGCCTTGGAGGTCGGCGAGGACGCCGACGCTCCGGCCGGTTTCGTCGACGGCCTTGCGGACCCGACGGTAGCGTTCCTCGTGTTCGGCGTGGGTGCCGTGGCTGAGGTTGAATCGGGCGATGTCCATCCCGGCGTCGACCAGCGTCTTGATCTGGTCGTACGAGTCGGTGGCCGGCCCGAGGGTGCAGACGATTTTTGCTCGGCGCATACTGCTGAGAGTAGGCATTACCGGCGCGTAACATCGACGTGGGTCCGGACTGCGGGATGACCGTTGTCGTAAGGCGAGTTGAACAATCTGACACATCCTCGGACCGGTGTGCGACGGCCGTACGAGGGCCGTTCGGGAAGCCCTCCCGAACCCCTCCGGGCCCCGTCCCGATTACCCGACCGATTACCCGACCGATTCCCCGACCGATGCGATTCCGTGAAGCGGTGTTCACCCCCGGTTCACCGCACCTTCCGTCCGCGCTCCCCGCCCGGCGGGACGCTCGTCACCCCCGGGTGACCGCACCCGGGGAGCGGAGCGACGAGGGGGAGGCGCTCGCAATGAGACGCGCTCTGGGGGTGCTCGCGGCCCTGGCCCTGCTGGGCGGGGTGACGTACGCGCTGGTCCCGGACGACAAGAAGGCCGACCCGACGAAGACGGTCACGGTCACCGGGCTGATCGGTTCGGAGAAGCGGGCGTTCTTCGAAAGTCCGGAGGTGAAGGCCGAGTTGGCGAAGCAGGGCCTGGAGGTGCACGCCGACTCGACCGGTTCCTGGACGATGAGCGAGCAGGCGAAGAGCAGTTCCGGGCTGGACTTCGCCTTCCCGGCGAGCACCGCACCGGCCCGCGAGATCCAAAGCAAATGGGGATTGCAGGACTCGCCGCTGGTGCCGTTCTACTCGCCGCTGGTGGTGGTGGCGCACGCACCGGTCGCGCAGATCCTCAAGGACAACAAGCTGGCCGTGCAGGACGCTACGACCGGCGTCTGGACCTTCAAGATGGACGAGTACGTCGCCGCCCTCAAGGCGGCCGGCAAGTGGCAGGACCTGACCGGCGCCCAGAGCCACGCGGAGCTGTCCGGCCCGATCTTCGTCACCACCACCGACCCGGAGAGCTCCTCCTCGGGCGCGCTGTACATCGCGCTGCTGTCGTACGTCCTGAACAACAACCTGGTGGTCTCCGACGACCAGGGCGTCGAGCGCGCCCGGCCGGTCCTGTACCAGGCGACCGCGCTGCAGGGCGGCCAGAAGAGCAGCAGCGACGAGCCGTTCCGGGACTTCCTGGCCGGCGTCGGCAACCCGCTGATCTTCGGCTACGAGTCCCAGGTCGCCTCGATGGCCGTCCAGGGCCAGCCGACCGGGGACATGGTGGTGATGTACCCGGACACCACGGCCTACTCCGACCACACCATCATCGCCCGCACCGAGAACGGCCGGAAGCTCGCCGGCCTGCTCCAGAACGACGACACGCTGCGCGCCCTGGAGGTCAAGTACGGCTTCCGCCCGCAGGCGAGCAGCGGCGCGTTCGCCGACCGGGTGAAGGGCATCAAGCAGCCGGTCTTCGCCCTGGACCTGAACGCGGCGAAGGTGAAGCAGGCGACCGTCCCCTCGCTGGACAACCTGCTCAAGCTGACCAAGGCGGCGAAGGGGAGCCCGAAGTGAACCTCCGACCCAAGCGGCCGGCCCGGTTGGCCGCCGTGCTGGCGGCGGTGCTCGCCGCGGCGACCGCCTGCACCTCCTCCCCCGCCCCGGCGCCGGCCCCGAACCCGACCGGTTCGCTGGCCGAGACCGCGCGCCCCGGGGTGCTTCGCGTCCTGGCCGGCAGCGAACTGCAGGACCTGCAGCCGGTCCTGGACGACGCGCGGAAGGCGACCGGGGTGACGGTGCAGCTGGCCTTCAGCGGCACCCTGGACGGCGCGGACACGATCTCCGCGGGCCGGGCGGACGGCAAGTACGACGCGGTCTGGTTCCCGTCGAACCAGTACCTGCGACTGGACCCGACCGGCAGGTCCAAGGTGCTGTCGGAGACCCCGGTGATGGTCTCCCCGGTGGCCGTGGGGGTGCGCTCCTCGACTCTCGCCGACCTCGGCTGGGGGGACGGCTCGAAGGTCACCTGGGCGCAGATCGGCGACGCGGCCGCGGCCGGGAAGCTGTCGTACGGGATGTCCGACCCGTCGCGCTCCAACTCCGGCTTCTCCGCGCTGGTCGCGGTGGCCTCGGCCTTCTCCGGCGCGGGGGCGGCGCTGACCGCGGCGGACGTGCAGAAGGCGACGCCGCAGTTGAAGCAGTTCTTCACCGGCCAGAAGCTGACCTCCGGTTCCTCCGGCTGGCTGGCGCAGGCGTACGCCAAGGCCGAGCCGGGCCGGGTCGGCGCCCTGGTGAACTACGAGTCGGTGCTGCTGTCGCTGAACAAGACCCTGCCGGCGGACCAGCGGCTGACGGTGGTGCGCCCGGTGGACGGCGTGGTCTCGGCGGACTACCCGCTGTCGCTGCTGTCCTCGGCGGGGCAGGGCGAACGCGACTCCTTCCAGCGGCTGGCCGGCTACCTGCTGAAGGAGGACGTGCAGAAACGCATCTCCGAGCTGACGCTGCGCCGCCCGGTGACGGCGGGCGTGGCCCCGGCGGCGGGGCTGCCCACCGACCGCCGCCGCGAACTGCCCTTCCCGGGGACGCGGGAGGTGGCGGACGGCCTGCTGGCCTCGTACCAGAACGAGCTGCGCCGCCCGTCCAGGACGGTGTACGTGCTGGACACCTCGGGGTCGATGGACGGCCAGCGGCTGACGTCGCTCAAGGCGGCGCTGGGCCGGCTGACCGGCACGGACGACACCCGCGGGCTGCGCCGCTTCCGGGACCGCGAGGAGGTCACGCTGATCTCCTTCGCCTCCTCGGTGAAGTGGACGAAGACGCACGTCGTCCCGGCCTCGGGGAGCCGGCCGGGCCCGGAGACCGAGCTGGCGTCGATCAACGCGGACGTCCAGTCCCTGCGGGCGGAGGGCGGCACCGCGCTGTACGACTCGCTGGAGCAGGCGTACCGGGTGATCGAGGCGCAGCAGAAGGCGGCGGGGGACGACCGCTTCACCTCGATCGTGCTGATGACGGACGGGGAGAGCAACGAGGGCGCGACCGACGCCGACTTCAAGCGCTTCCACGACGGGCTGCCGTCGGGCGAGAAGTCGATCCCGGTGTTCCCGATCAAGTTCGGCGAGGCGGCGGTGGGTCAGCTGCAGGGGATCGCGGACGTGAGCGGGGGCAAGCTGTTCGACGGCGGGGGTTCGCTGGACGGGGTGTTCGAGGAGATCCGTGGCTACCAGTGACGGGTACGGCCGGGGGCTGCTGCGCTACCTGGAGTCGACCAGGAACCTGGTCGGCTGCGGGGGCGGCGCCATCGGGCTGGGGCTGCACTTCGCGGGCCTGGGCGGGTCCTGGTGGCCGGGGGTGGTGGCGGGTCTGTACGGCGTCGGCGCCCTGCTGACGCCGGGCCCGCAGCCACCACCACCGCCCCCTCCTCCGCCGCCACCGGCTCCGGCGCCTCCGGCGCACCCCGAGCTGGACGGGCTGGCCGCCTACCTGGAGACCGTCCCGCTGCCCGCCTCCGCCGGGGTGGACACCCTGCTGGTGGCGCTGCGCGAGGCCGGCCCCGGTCCGGTGGCCGATCCGATCGTCCGGCACCGCCTGCCGGTCGCGGTGGACGGCTACCTGCGGGCCCGCGCCTGGCTGCCGTGGGCGGAGCCGGACGCGCCGGACCCGGCGACGGAGCTGGGCCGCGAGGTGAAGCAGCTGTCCGCCGAACTGGACTGAGCGGACCCGACTGACCGAACTCGACTGAGCGAACGCCACTGACCGGTGGGGAACCAGGGGCGGGGTGGCCGGAAATCGACCCTCCCGCCCCATACCACCCCTTTCTCCGCCCACCCCGGACACGAACGAGTCGCCAAGATCTCACCTGTTGGAAACGTCCGAGGGCTATTCAGCGGCCCGGCCCGCACGGCACACTTCTACGCGCGTCCTTCTACGCGCGTCACCGCATCAGCGGGCGCGCCACGCACCTCATCTGCACACAAGTTGACGGCTCATCCGCCGTCGTTCCCCACTCGGGAGAGTCGTCCATGCCGCTGAACCGCCGTGACTTCGTCACCCGGTCCGCCGCCACCGCCGCCGGTGCCGCCCTGACCGGCGGAGCCGTCGTCGCCGCCGCCCCCGCCGCCGCGGCCGCCGAGCCGAACACGGCGGCCGCCAAGGGCCAGAAGAAGCAGCCCCGCCGCCAGGCCTTCACCGTCATGGGCACCACCGACCTGCACGGCCGGGTGCTCAACTGGGACTACTTCACCGACGCCGAGTACGTCGACAAGGCCCACAACGCGGTCGGCCTCGCCAAGATCTCCACCCTGGCCAACCAGGTGCGCGAGGAGAAGGGTTGGGACCGCTGCCTGCTCATCGACTCGGGCGACATCATCCAGGGCACCCAGCTGTCCTACTACTACGCCCGGGTCGAGCCGATCGCCACCGACGGCGACAACGTGCCGGACCACCCGATGGCCGTCGCCATGAACCTCATGGGCTACGACGCCGCCGCGCTCGGCAACCACGAGTTCAACTACGGCATCCCCACCGTGAAGGCCTTCGAGGACCAGCTGGAGTTCCCGCTGCTGGGCGCCAACGCCCTGCACGCGAAGAACGAGAAGCCGGCCTTCAAGCCGTACGTGATCAAGGAGGTGTGGCTGGACGAGGACACCCCGATCAAGGTCGGCATCCTCGGCCTCACCAACCCCGGCATCGCGATCTGGGACAAGGCCAACGTGGCCGGGCAGATGATCTTCCCGGGCATCGTCGAGACCGCCGCCAAGTACGTGCCCCGGATGAAGGCCGCGGGCGCGGACGTCATCGTGGTCTCCGCCCACTCCGGCATCGACGAGCCGACCACCTACGGCGACCAGCTGCCCTGGCCCGAGGACGCCTCCGGCGAGATGGCCGAGACCGTCGCGGACATCGACGCGGTGCTGGTGGGCCACACCCACAAGGAGGTCGCGCAGCGCCTCATCGTCAACAAGAAGACCGGCAAGACGGTCGTGCTCTCCGAGCCGCTGTGCTGGGGCCAGCGCCTGAGCTGCTTCGACTTCGAGGTCGAGTTCGTCGACGGCCACTGGAAGGTCGCCTCGGTCTCCTCCCGGGTGCTGAACTCCAACACCGTGCCGGAGAACCCGGAGATCAGCAACGCCATCGTCGGCCAGCACAAGAAGGTCGTCGCGTACGTCAACCAGAACATCGGCACCAGCAAGATCGAGCTGTCGATCGCCGACGCCCGGTTCAAGGCCACCCCGATCATCGACCTGATCGGCAAGGTCCAGGCCGACGCCGTGAAGACCGCGCTGGCGGGCGGGCAGTACGCCAACCTCCCGGTCCTGGCCCAGGCCGCCCCGTTCAACCGCACCGCGCTGATCCCGTCCGGCCAGGTCAAGCTGCGCGACGCGGCCGGCCTGTACATCTACGAGAACACCCTGGAGGCCCGCATCCTGACGGGCGCCCAGCTCAAGGACTACCTGGAGTTCTCGGCGAAGTACTACTACCAGCTCGCCCCGGGCGCCCCGGTCGACAAGGACGCCATGACCGGCGCCGAGACCACCCCGGACTACAACTACGACTCGGTCTACGGCCTGAGCTACGACATCGACATCGCCCAGCCCAAGGGCCAGCGGATCGTCAACCTCAGCTTCCAGGGCAAGCCGATCGACCCGAACGCCCAGTTCGTGTTCGCGGTCAACAACTACCGCGCCAACGGCGGCGGCAACTTCCCGCACGTCGCCACCGCCAAGGTCGTCTGGACGAACTCCGACGAGATCCGCAACACCATGATCGCCTGGGTCAAGGCCAAGGGCGTCATCGACCCCGCCGACTTCTTCACCAACTCCTGGCGCCTCGTCCGCGCCGGCCAACCGGTGTTCTAGTCGCACCCGTTCCCGTCGGGCCCCCGCACCGCCACCGGCGGTGCGGGGGCCCGCGCCGTTCTCCCTCCCGGTTCCGACCGATGGTCGAGGAGCTCCATCCGCGAGACGATCGGACATCCAGCGAAGACTTGAGGATATTCATCCGCTCGCCCCGCCTCCCTATCGTTGAACACATCGAGAACGGCCCCACGGGGGGCCGGTGTTGAACCGGATGAGGGAGATTCGCGATGCGTGCGATCGTGCAGAAGGAGTTCGGCGGTCCCGAGGTCCTGCGGGTGGCCGAGGTGGAGCGTCCGGTGCCGCTGAGCGGCGAGGTGCTGGTGCGGGTGAAGGCGGCCGGGGTCAACCCGGTGGACGTGGCGGTGCGGGCCGGGACGTTCCCGCTGCTGGGCGAGCCGGAGTTCACGGTGGGCTGGGACGTCTCCGGGGTGGTCGAGGCGGCCGGCCCGGGCGCCCGCTACCGGGTGGGCGAGGAGGTGTACGGGATGCCGTTCTTCCCCCGGGCCGCCGGCGCCTACGCCGAGTACGTGGCCGCGCCGTCCCGCCAACTGGCCCGCAAGCCCGCCACCTTGGACCACACCGAGGCCGCCGCACTGCCGCTGGCCGCGCTCACCGCCTGGCAGGGCCTGGTGGACCTGGCGGGGATCGGCGAGGGCGACCGGGTGCTGGTCCACCGCGCGGCCGGCGGCGTCGGCCACCTCGCCGTGCAGATCGCCAAGGCCCGCGGCGCCCACGTGATCGCGCTGGCGAGCGAGCCCAAGCACGCCTTCCTCCGGGAGCTCGGCGCCGACGAGGTGATCGACTACCGGACCACCGACTACACCGGGGCCGTCTCCGACGTCGACGTCGTCTTCGACTCCTCCTCCGAGGGCACCCGCGCCCTGGAGGTGCTCAAGCCGGGCGGCACCCTCGTCAGCATCATGGAGCACTGGAACCAGGAGCTGGCCGCCGCCGTCGAGGCCGCCGGACGGCGCTTCGCGGGCGTCTCCGTCGAGCCCGACTACGCCGCGCTGGAGGCCATCGCCGCCCTGGTGGACGAGGGCCGGATCCGCCCGCACGTCGCCGCGTCCTTCCCGCTGGCCGAGGCCGCCCGGGCGCACGAGCTGGTCGGCTCCGGTAGCGTCCAGGGCAAGGTCGTACTGACCGTCGACTGAAGCGTGGGCGACGAGCAACCCCGGGGGCGGGCCATGGACATCCTGAGCGAGGCGCTGGCCTCGATGCGCACGGCGCACCCCGCGTCGGTGCGCACCGAGGGCCGGGCGCCGTGGGCCCTGCGGCTGCCCCCGGTGGCCGGCGCGGGCTTCCACGTGGTGCTGTACGGCACCTGCTGGCTGGTCCCGGTGGATCCGGAGATCGGCGGCGGCCCGGTGCCGCTCAGCCCGGGGGACGTCGTCTTCCTGCGGGACGCCCGGGGCCACGTCCTGGCGGACAGCCCGGACACCCCGCCGGTGGACGCCAGGGCCTGCCCGGTCGAGGCCGGCTCGCCGATCGGCACCGTGTCGCTCGGCGGGGACGGCGCCCGCACCAGCCTGCTGTGCGGCAACTACCACCTGGACCAGGCCCGCCCGCACCCGATGGTCCGCCAGCTGCCGGCGCTGATCCACCTGCCGACCCGGCACGGCCGGCACCCCGAACTGGCCGCTGCCGTCCAGCTGTTGGGCGCCGAGCTGGAGAACCCGCGGATCGGTTCGGCCGGGATCGTCCCGGCGCTGATCGACTCGCTGCTGCTGTACGTCCTGCGGGCCTGGTTCGAGGACCAGCCCGCCGCCGAGGCCGCCGGCTGGGCGGCGGCACTGCGGGACACCGCCGTCGCGCCCGCCCTGACGGCCATCCACGAGGCCCCGGCGACCGCGTGGACGGTGGAGTCCCTGGCGGACCGGGCGGGCCTGTCCCGGGCCGCCTTCGCCCGCCGCTTCACCTCGATGGTGGGCGAGCCCCCGATGGCCTACCTGACCCGCTGGCGGATGACCACCGCCGCCCGGCTGCTGCGCGAGTCGGAGGCGCCGCTGACGACGGTGGCCGCGCAGACCGGCTACGGCTCGGAGTACGCCTTCGCGAAGGCGTTCAAGCGGGAGTTCGGCCTGGCCCCCGGCGGCTACCGCCGGGAGGCCAGAGCCGCGTGACGGGCCCGCGCCGCGTAAACCGGTGAACCCCCTAGAACGGGAACGGCGCCCGCCCGTGCTGCACCGAGATCCACTTCACCGTGGTGAAGGCGTCCACCGTGGACTCCCCGTTGAGCCGCCCGACGCCGGAGTTCTTCTCCCCGCCGAACGGCACCCCGGGCTCGTCCGCGATGGTCCCGCCGTTGACGTGGATCATGCCGGTCTCGATCCGCTGGGCGACCCGCACACCGCGCTCGACGTCCGCCGTGTGCACCGCGCCGCTGAGCCCGAAGGGCGTGTGGTTGGCCAGCCGGACGGCCTCGTCCTCGCCGTCGAAGGGCACCAGCAGGGCGACCGGGCCGAAGAGTTCGCGCTGCAGGATGGGCGCGTCCTCGGCCAGGCCGGTGAGCACGGTGGGCGCCATCAGGCTGCCGGCCGTGACCCCGCGGAGCAGCGCGGTGGCGCCGGCCGCGATCGCCTGGTCGACCTGCGCGTTGATGGCGTCGGCCTGGACGGCGTTGATCAGCGGGCCGATGTGGGTGGCCGGGTCCTTGGGGTCGCCGACGGTCAGCGAGGCGACCTTGGCGACGAACTTCTCGGTGAACTCGGCGAGCACGCTGCGGTCGACGAGTATCCGGTTGGCGGCCATGCAGACCTGGCCCTGGTGGACGAAGCGGCTGAACACGGCCGCGTCCACGGCGTAGTCGACGTCGGCGTCGTCCAGGACGATCAGCGCGCTGTTGCCGCCGAGTTCCAGCACGGACCGCTTGAAGTGGGCGGCGGCGACGGTGGCGACGTGCCGGCCGATCTGGTCGGAGCCGGTGAAGGAGATCACCCTGGGCACCGGGTGCTCCAGGAAGCTGTCGCCGATCTCCGCGATGTCGGTGATGACCACGTTGAGCAGGCCGGGCGGCAGGCCCGCGTCCTCGAAGAGCTTGGCGATCAGGCTGCCGCCGACGATGGGGGTCTCCTGGTGCGGCTTGAGCACCACGCCGTTGCCGAGCGCGAGCGCCGGGGCGATCGCCTTCAGGCCCAGGAACAGCGGGAAGTTGAACGGGCTGATCACGCCGACCACGCCGACCGGCAGCCGGAGGAGGCGGTTCTCCTTGCCGGGCGCGGTGGAGGGCAGCAGCCGGCCCTCGGAGGCCACCGAGAGGTGCAGGCACTCCCGCAGCATGTCCTTGACCAGCGAGAGTTCGAAGCCGGCCTTGAGCGCGGTGCCGCCGAGTTCGGCCATCACGGCCGCGACGATCTCGCCCTCGCGCTCCTCGACCAGCCGCAGCGCGCGCTCGAAGACCAGCCGGCGCTGGTACGGGTTGGTGGCGGCCCAGGAGCGCTGGGCGCGCTCGGCCGCGCGGTAGGCCCGGTCGACCTCGGCGACGGTGGCCACCGTGATGGTGGCCAGCTTGTCACCGGTGTAGGGGTCGACGTCGACGATGTCCCAGGAGCCGCTACCGCTGCACCATTCGCCGTCGATGTACTGCAGCGCCAACTCGGAGAAGTACGACATCTGATCCCTCTCGGTGCCCGACCTGATGGGACCTCATCGTACTGATGTGTCAAAGCTCTTGGCGTACGGAGTGCAGAAGATCGCGGGTCCGTTCGGGGCCGAGGCTCTCGGCGGCCAGCCCGTCCATCGCCTGCCGGTACGAGGCGACCTCGGCGGGCTTGTCCACGTAGAGGGCGGTGGTGAACTGCTCCAGGTAGACGACGTCGGCGAGTTCGGCCTCGGAGAAGCCCAGCACGCTGAACGCGCCGCTCTCGGCGCTCAGCGCGGCGCCGCCGAGCGGCCTCACCTGCAGCCGCACGTTGGGCAGTTCGGAGAGTTCGAGGAGCCGGTCGAGCTGGCCGCGCATCTGCTCCGGGCCGCCCCAGGGGCGGCGCAGCGCGGCCTCGTCGAGGACGGCGAGCAGCTGGGGCGGGTGGTCGGCGGTGAGCAGGTCCTGGCGCTTGCGCCGTACCTCGACCCGGCGTTCGATCTCGTCGTGCTGGCCGGCGTGGCTGCCGGCGGCGATGACGGCGCGGGCGTAGTCGGCGGTCTGCAGCAGCCCGTGGACGAACTGGACCTCGTAGCTGCGGATCTCGGCGGCGGCCTCCTCCAGCCCGAGGTAGTTCTGGAACCAGGCGGGCAGCACGTCGCCGTAGTCGTGCCACCAGGAGGTGGCGTTGGCCTCCCGGACGAGTCCGAGGACGTTGGCCCGCTCCTGTTCGGCGTCGACGCCGTAGAGGGTGAGCAGGTCGGCGACGTCGCGTTCCTTGAAGCCGACCCGGCCGAGTTCCATCCGGCTGATCTTGGACTCGGAGGCGCGGATCGAGTACCCGGCCTCCTCGCGGCTGACGCCCCTGGTCTCGCGGAGCTTGCGCAGCTGGCTGCCGAGCAGCAGGCGCCGTACGGTGGCACCTCCGCCTGCCTGAGTCGTGCCCATCGAAGTCACCCTCCGCACTCGTGCAGCCCCCCGGCCGTCGGCCGCAGTCTGCCACCTGGCACCGACGAACAACAGCCCGTGCCGGGACGCATTCCGGCCGCTGTGCGAAGCCTGGGAGAACGCTGTGAACCGACTGCCGGTGCACGGACGGAAGCGCAGGTCGGAGCGCGGGTAAGGAGCGGGTGAGAGCGGAGGTGAGAAGCGGCTGGGAACGTCCTGCGGAACCCGCCGCGAAGTCCGGGGAACGCGCCCGGTAACTCCCTGCGGACGCGCGACGGCGCCCGCCCTCCAACTGGTCGGGGAAGAGGGCAGGCGCCAGGAGACCGCGTTGGCCCGGCGACGCTGGCGGGGGCAGCGGGTTGAGCTCCCGGCGATGCGGCGCCGGGGGTTCGGGGTGTGGGCCGGTCGGACCGTCGGACCCGTCAGACCACCAGGGGGCGGTCCGTGGGCCGGATCGGGGCGGGAAGCGGGGTCTTGCCGCCCAGGTACTTGTCCACCGCGGCGGCGGCCGAACGGCCTTCCGCGATGGCCCAGACGATCAGTGACTGGCCACGGCCGGCGTCTCCGCAGACGTACACGCCATCGACATTGGTGGCGAACCGGCCGTCGCGGGCAATGTTACCGCGCGCGTCGAGGTCCACTCCCAGCTGCTCGACCAGCCCGTTCTTCACGTCCGTCCCGGTGAAGCCCATGGCCAGGGTGATCAGCTGGGCCGGGATGGTCCGCTCGGTGCCGGGGACGGGCTCGAACCGGCCGTCCTTGAACTCGACCTCGACCAGGTGCAGTTCCTGGACGTTGCCGTCCTCGTCGCCGGTGAGGCGGGTGGTGTTGACGGAGTAGATCCGCTCGCCGCCCTCCTCGTGCGCGGAGGTGACCTTGTAGGTCATCGGCATGGTGGGCCAGGGCTGGTGGCCGGGCCGGTCCTCGCCGGGCCGCGGCATGATCTCCAGCTGGGTGACCGAGAGGGCGCCCTGGCGGTGGGCGGTGCCGACGCAGTCGGCGCCGGTGTCGCCGCCGCCGATGACGACCACGTGCTTGCCCTTGGCGCTGATCGGGGAGTCGACGAGGTCGCCCTCCTGCACCTTGTTGGCCAGCGGCAGGTACTCCATGGCCTGGTGGACGCCCTTGAGCTCGCGCCCGGGCACCGGCAGGTCGCGGGCGGTGGTGGCGCCGGCGGCGACCACGACGGCGTCGAAGCGCTCGCGCAGCTGCTGGCCGGTGATGTCGTCGCCGACGTGCACGCCGGTGCGGAACCGGGTGCCCTCCGCCCGCATCTGCTCGATGCGGCGGTTGATGTGGCGCTTCTCCATCTTGAACTCGGGGATGCCGTAGCGCAGCAGTCCGCCGATCCGGTCGGCGCGCTCGTACACCACCACGGTGTGGCCGGCCCGGGTGAGCTGCTGGGCGACGGCCAGGCCGGCCGGGCCGGAGCCGACGACGGCGACGGTCTTGCCGGAGAGCCGCTCCGGGACCTGCGGGGTGACCCCGCCGCGGTCCCAGGCCTTGTCGATGATGGTGACCTCGACGTTCTTGATGGTCACCGCGTCCTGGTTGATGCCGAGGACGCAGGCCGACTCACAGGGCGCCGGGCAGAGCCGCCCGGTGAACTCCGGGAAGTTGTTGGTGGCGTGCAGCCGCTCGATGGCGCCGGTGAAGTCCTCGCGGTAGGCGAGGTCGTTCCACTCGGGGATGAGGTTCCCGAGCGGGCAGCCGTTGTGGCAGAACGGGATGCCGCAGTCCATGCAGCGGCCGGCCTGCTCGGTGATGATCGGCAGGAGGCTGCGCTCGACGTAGACCTCGTTCCAGTCCTTGATCCGCACGTCGACCGGGCGGCGCTCCGCCAGCTGCTTGGGCGTGGTCAGGAAGCCCTTGGGGTCAGCCATTTGCCGCCTCCATCATCTTGCGAGTGGTCTCGGTCTCGGAGAGACCGTCGCGCTCGGCTGCGTCCTTGGCGGCGAGCACGGCCTTGTAGTCGGTCGGCATGATCTTGGAGAAGCGGGAGACCCCGCTGCCCCAGTCGGCCAGGAGCTCGGCGGCGACGGTGGAGCCGGTCTCCTCGTAGTGCTGCTGCACGGTCTCGCGCAGCCATTCGCGGTCGGCGGCGGTGGGGGCCTCGATGCCCACCATGCCGTCGTTGACGTTGGCGGGGCGCAGGTCCAGGACGTACGCGATGCCGCCGGACATGCCGGCCGCGAGGTTGCGTCCGGTGCCGCCGAGGATGACGACCCGGCCGCCGGTCATGTACTCCAGGCCGTGGTCGCCGACGCCTTCGACGACGAGGGTGGCGCCGGAGTTGCGGACGGCGAAGCGTTCACCGGCCTTGCCGCGCAGGTGGATCCGGCCGGCGGTGGCGCCGTAGCCGATGGTGTTGCCGGCGATCACGTGGTTCTGGGCGTCGTTGCCGATGGCCGCGGCCTCGCGCGCCGGGCGGACCACCACGACACCGCCGGAGAGGCCCTTGCCGACGTAGTCGTTGGCGTCGCCCTCCAGCCGCAGGGTGATCCCCTTGGGCACGAAGGCGCCGAAGGACTGTCCGGCGGAGCCGGTGAAGGTGACGTCGATGGTCCCCTCGGGCAGGCCCTCGCCGCGGTACCGCTTGGTCACCTGGTGGCCGAGCATGGTGCCGACGGTGCGGTTGACGTTGCGGATCGGCAGCTGGATGCGGACGCTCTCGCCGCGCTCCAGGGCGTCCTCGGCCAGCGTGATCAGCTGGTTGTCGAGCGCCTTGTCGAGCGCGTGGTCCTGCTCGGTGGTGCGGTGCCGGGCGGCGCCCTCGGGCAGCTCGGGCACGTGGAACAGCGGGGCCAGGTCGAGCCCGGCGGCCTTCCAGTGGTCGACCGCGGCCTGGGCGTCGATGTGCTCGGCGTGGCCGACGGCCTCCTCGATCGAGCGGAAGCCCAGCGAGGCCAGGATCTCCCGGACCTCCTCGGCGATGAACTCGAAGAAGTTGACCACGAATTCGGGCTTGCCGGAGAAGCGCTCGCGCAGCACCGGGTTCTGGGTGGCGACGCCGACCGGGCAGGTGTCCAGGTGGCAGACGCGCATCATGATGCAGCCGGAGACGACCAGCGGAGCGGTGGCGAAGCCGAACTCCTCGGCGCCGAGCAGCGCGGCGATGACCACGTCGCGCCCGGTCTTGAGCTGCCCGTCGGTCTGGACGACGATCCGGTCGCGCAGCCCGTTGAGCAGCAGGGTCTGCTGGGTCTCGGCGAGCCCGAGCTCCCAGGGCCCACCGGCGTGCTTCAGGGAGGTCAGCGGCGAGGCACCGGTACCACCGTCGTGGCCGGAGACCAGCACCACGTCCGCGTGCGCCTTGGACACACCCGCCGCGACCGTACCCACGCCCACCTCGGAGACCAGCTTCACGTGGATGCGGGCCGCCGGGTTGGCGTTCTTGAGGTCGTGGATGAGCTGGGCGAGGTCCTCGATCGAGTAGATGTCGTGGTGCGGCGGCGGCGAGATCAGGCCGACGCCCGGGGTGGAGTGCCGGGTCTTGGCGACCCACGGGTAGACCTTGTGGCCGGGCAGCTGGCCGCCCTCGCCGGGCTTGGCGCCCTGGGCCATCTTGATCTGGATGTCGTCGGCGTTGACCAGGTACTCGGAGGTGACGCCGAAGCGGCCGGAGGCGACCTGCTTGATCGCCGAGCGGCGCTCGGGGTCGTACAGGCGCTCCGGGTCCTCGCCGCCCTCACCGGTGTTGGACTTGCCGCCGAGGCGGTTCATCGCGATGGCCAGGGTCTCGTGCGCCTCCATCGAGATGGAGCCGTACGACATGGCACCCGTCGAGAAGCGCTTGACGATCTCGGAGACCGGCTCGACCTCCTCGACCGGGATCGGCTCGCGGCCCAGCGCGTCCAGCTGGAACAGGCCGCGCAGCGTCATCAGCCGCTCGGACTGCTCGTTCACCCGGTCCGTGTACTGCTTGAAGATGTCGTACCGGCGGTTGCGGGTGGAGTGCTGGAGCCGGAACACGGTGTCCGGGTCGAACAGGTGGGGCTCGCCCTCGCGGCGCCACTGGTACTCGCCGCCGATGTCCAGCGCGCGGTGCGCGGCCGGGATGCCGGAGGCCGGGTACGCCTTGGCGTGCCGGGCGGCGGTCTCCTTGGCGATCTCGTCCAGGCCGATGCCGCCGAGCTTGCTGGTGGTGCCGGCGAAGTAGGCGTCGACCAGGCCCTGGGAGAGGCCGATGGCCTCGAAGACCTGGGCGCCGCGGTAGGAGGCGACGGTGGAGATGCCCATCTTGGACATCACCTTGAGCACGCCCTTGCCGAGCGCCTTGATCAGGTTCTTGATGGCCTTCTCGGCCTCGACGCCCTGGATGAACACGCCCTGGGCGACCAGGTCCTCGACCGACTCCATGGCCAGGTACGGGTTGACCGCGCCGGCGCCGTAGCCGACCAGCAGCGCGACGTGGTGCACCTCGCGGACGTCGCCGGCCTCGACCAGCAGCGACACCTGGGTGCGCTGCTTGGTGCGGATCAGGTGGTGGTGGATCGCGGAGGTGAGCAGCAGCGAGGGGATCGGCGCGTGCTCGGCGTCCGAGTGCCGGTCCGACAGCACGATGATCCGGGCGCCGTCCGCGATCGCCGCGTCCGCCTCGGCGGCGATCTCCGCCAGTCGGGAGGCCAGCCCCTCTCCCCCGCTCGCGACCTTGTACAGGCCGGACAGCGTGACGGCCTTGAGCCCGGGCTGGTCGCCGTCGTGGTTGACGTGGACCAGCTTGGCCAGCTCGTCGTTGTCGATCACCGGGAAGGTGATGCCGACGGAGCGGCAGGAGGCGGACTCGGCGGCCAGCAGGTTGCCCTCGGGGCCGAGGTTGGACAGCAGCGAGGTGACGAGCTCCTCGCGGATGGCGTCCAGCGGCGGGTTGGTGACCTGCGCGAAGAGCTGCACGAAGTAGTCGAACAGCAGCCGCGGCTTCTCGCTCAGCGCGGCGATCGGCGAGTCGGTGCCCATCGAGCCGAGCGCCTCGGCACCGGTCTTGGCCATCGGCGCCAGGAGGACGCGCAGCTCCTCCTCGGTGTAGCCGAAGGTCTGCTGGCGGCGGGTGACCGAGGCGTGGGTGTGGGCGATGTGCTCGCGCTCGGGCAGCTTGGCGAGCTGGATCTGCCCGGCGGCGACCCACTCCTGGTACGGGTGCTCGGCGGCGAGGGCGGACTTGATCTCCTCGTCCGCGACGATCCGGCCCTCGACGGTGTCCACCAGGAACATCCGGCCGGGCTGGAGGCGGCCCTTCCTGGTGACCTTCTCCTGGTCGATGTCGAGCACGCCGACCTCGGAGGAGAGGACGACCAGGCCGTCCTCGGTGATCCAGTAGCGGGCCGGGCGCAGGCCGTTGCGGTCGAGCACGGCGCCGACCTGGTTGCCGTCGGAGAAGGTGACGCAGGCCGGGCCGTCCCAGGGCTCCATCAGGTTGGAGTGGTACTGGTAGAAGGCGCGTCGGGCCGGGTCCATGGTGGCGTGGTTCTCCCACGCCTCCGGGATCATCATCAGCACCGAGTGCGGCAGCGAGCGGCCGCCGAGGTGGAGCAGCTCCAGGACCTCGTCGAAGGACGCCGAGTCCGAGTGCTCCGGAGTACAGATCGGGAAGATCCGCTCCAGACCCTGCCCGTTCTTGTTGGCCGGAATGAGGTCCGTCGCGAGCTGCGACTCCCGGGCCCGCATCCAGTTCCGGTTGCCCTTGACCGTGTTGATCTCGCCGTTGTGGGCGACGAAGCGGTACGGGTGGGCGAGCGGCCAGCTCGGGAAGGTGTTAGTGGAGAACCGCGAGTGCACCAGGCCGATGGCGGACGCGTAGCCGCGGTCCGACAGGTCGGGGAAGAAGGGCTCCAGCTGGCCGGTGGTCAGCATGCCCTTGTAGACGATGGTGCGCGCGGACAGCGACGGGAAGTACACCCCGACCTCGCGCTCGGCCCGCTTGCGGACCACGAAGGCGACCCGGTCCAGCTCGATCCCCACCCGCCCCTCCTGGGCGAGGCTCTGTCCATCAGTCGCTGACGCGAGAAAGGCCTGCCGGAAGCGCGGCATCACCCTGCGCGCGGTGGCACCGAGCAGCTCCGGGGTGACCGGCACGTCGCGCCAGCCGAGGACCGTCAGGTCCTCCTCGGCCGCGATCGCCTCGATCCGGGCGACGGCGGCAGCGGCGGCCTCGTCCTCGTCGGGCAGGAAGGCGATGCCGACGGCGTAGGAGCCGGCCGCCGGGAGCTCGAAGTCGACCTTGCCGCGCAGGAACGCGTCCGGGACCTGCGTCAGGATGCCCGCGCCGTCACCGGAGTCCGGCTCGGCACCGGTGGCACCGCGGTGCTCCAGGTTGCGCAGGACGTTCAGCGCCTGCTCGACGATGGTGTGGTCGGCGATGCCGGTCAGCGTGGCGACGAAACCGACGCCACAGGCGTCGTGCTCGTTTCGCGGGTCGTACAGGCCCTGAGCGGTAGGTCGCGCATCCGGCACGAGCCCGTACGGCTGGCGGGCGGCGCCGGCCTGGGGCTCGTTGGCGGAGTGCATGGATGCAGACAGCATCGGCTCTCCCGTCGTCGTCTTTCGGCAAGTTGGTGCAAGTAGGGACGACGTTGGCCCTGATGCGGTGAATCGATGTCGTGCAAGTTACATGATGCCCAGGATCCCGAGAAGCGGAATATCCCGTCCACATGGCGGACGGACACGCAGGTCAGGGGGCTGAAAGGGAGGACGCGCCACAGTGCGCGTCCCGACGATTGTGCCCGGCCGCCCCCGGCCTGAAACAGGGGCGAAACCGGATCGCCACACAAGCCGATCATGAGCGCCTGGGAATCCATCCCGAGACCCCCGCCCCCGGATGCGAATCCGCGGCTCCGAAGGCCGGATGATGAGACGATGCCGGGCAGTCCGCGACGTCCATGTGTGAAACGTCACGCATTGCCCGGCATAATCATGCAGCGCTATCGCTCAGGGCCTAGCCGACGTGCCCGCCGATCAGCCACCCCAGCAGGTACGTCACCCCGGCCGCGGCCCCGCCCAGCACCAGCTGCCGCAGCCCGCTGAACCACCAGCTGCGCGCCGTCACCCGGGCCACCACCGCGCCGCACAGGAACAGCCCCAGCCCCGCGAGGACCATCGCCGGCAGCAGCGCGGTCGCCCCCAGCAGGTACGGCAGCAGCGGCAGCAGCGCCCCGAGCGCGAAGCACAGGAAGGACGAACCGGCCGCGACCAGCGGCGAGGGCAGGTCATTGGGGTCGATCCCCAGCTCCTCCCGGGCGTGCACCTCCAGCGCCAGCTCCGGGTCCCGGGACAGCTGCCGGGCCACCTCGTGGGCGAGCTCCGGGTCCACCCCGCGCGAGACGTACACCTGCGCCAGCTCGGCCAGCTCGCCGTGCGGGTTGCGGCGCAGCTCCAGCCGCTCCGCCTCGATCTCGGCCTGCACCAGCTCCCGCTGGGAGGCGACCGAGGTGTACTCCCCCGCCGCCATCGAACAGGCACCGGCCGCCAGACCGGCCAGCCCGGTGAGGACCACCGTGCCGTGCGAGGCCGCGCCGCCGACCACACCGGTCATCAGCGCGAAGTTCGACACCAGACCGTCCACCGCACCGAACACCGCGGGCCGCAGCCAGCCGCCGTTGACGTCCCGGTGGTGGTCGGCCGCGGGTATCCGCGGGTGCTGGGCAGGCTCGGCTTCCAGGGTGGTCGCAGTCACGGTTCTTCCCCTCCGTCTTTCGTTCGTCGCCCCCGACCGTAGCCCCCTTGACCTGGGCATTTCCAGCAAAGTAAGGCTGTCCGAACGATGCTGAGGCTGCCCTTCGCAACTCTCACGAAGGACAGCCTCAGTCAGGAAACGTGCCTGCTCAGATCGGGTTCTTGGCATCCTTCCCGGTCTTCTCGACCGGCTCACCATCCAGGATCCGAGACGGCTTCGACCCATCCACCGTCTCACTCGGCTTCACAGCCTCCGCCTTCCCCTTCTCCCCGTCCTTCTCCTCCGCCTCGACGTGCGCCGCCGGGTCGATGCTCGCCGGGTCCTCACGCCCGGGCCGCTTCTTCCCCACGATCACGAAGTAGGCCACCGCCCCGATGAACACCACGATCGAGGTCCAGTCGTTCAGCCGCAGGCCGAAGTAGACGTGCGCCTCGTCGATCCGCAGCCACTCGGTCCAGAACCGGCCCACCGTGTACGCGGCCACGTACAGCGCGAAGGCCCGGCCGTGCCCCAGCTTCCAGCGCCGGTCGGCCCAGATCACCAGCAGCGCGACGGCCACGTCCCAGATCGACTCGTACAGGAAGGTCGGGTGGAAGACCCCGTTCACGACGTCGCCGTTGGGCAGCGTCTTGTGGATCTCCAGGCCCCACGGGAGCGTGGTCGCCCGCCCGTACAGCTCCTGGTTGAAGTAGTTGCCCCAGCGGCCCATCGCCTGCGCCAGCACGATGCCCGGCGCGATGGCGTCGGCGTACGCGGGCAGCGGCACGCCCCGGCGGCGGCAGCCGATCCAGGCGCCGACCGCGCCCAGCGCGACCGCGCCCCAGATCCCGAGGCCGCCCTCCCAGATCTTGAAGGCGTTCCAGGGGTTCTTCCCCTCGCCGAAGTACAGCTGGTGGTCGGTGATCACGTGGTACAGCCGGCCGCCGACGAGGCCGAAGGGCACGGCCCAGACGGCGATGTCGCCGACGGTGTGCTTGGCACCGCCCCTGGCGACCCAGCGCTTGCTGCCGAGCCAGACGGCCGCGACGACCCCGAGGATGATGCAGAAGGCGTAGGCGCGCAGCGGGATCGGTCCGAGGTAGAGGACGCCCCGCGACGGGCTGGGAATGTAGGCGATATCCATGGCGGTTCCGACGCTACAGGGTCTGCGGCCCCCATCGGACACCCCCGGGGTCACAGAAATCGAACAACGAAGACCGCCGCCCCCTCCCGACCGGAAGGAGACGGCGGTCCGGTGACCTCAGCCGGCCGACGGCGACGGGTTATTGGCCTCCGAAGCAGCCGCAGTGGGCGCCGGGGTCTGACCGTTCGTCCCCGCGGTACCCAACTGCTTGCCCTGGTTGGCGGCGTCCACCCACTTCACCAGGTTCGCCGGGGTGATCTCCTCATTGCCGTTCTTCGGGTAGATCGGCTGGCCGTTGAGCAGCACCGTGGGCGTCGACTTGTAGCTGGACTTGTCGAAGTCCTGCTGAACCGCGGACACCCACCCGCCGTACTTGTTGTCGTTGACGCACGCCTGGAACTCCGGCGTGTCCAATCCCCCCACCTGCTTCGCCAGGTTCAGCAGCACGGCCTTGTTGCCGAAGGCGTCATTGGTCTCGTCCGGCTGGTTCCGGTACAGCACGTCGTGGAAGTCCCGGAAGTGCCCGGCGTCCTGGGCGCAGGCCAGCGCGTTGGCACCGTTCTTCGAGCCCTTGCCCGGCACCGCCCGGTCGATGAACGACACCACGTGGGCGTTCGTGTAGATCTTCCCGGCGTCCTCCAGCTGGTCGATGGTCGCCGAGAACTCGCGCTCGAAGATCCCGCAGGCCGGACACCGCGGGTCCTCGTACACCGTGAGCACCGACGGCGCGTTGCTCGCGCCGACCGGGATCACCAGGTTCTTGTCACCGATCGTCCCGGCGGGGGCGGCGGTCGGGGTCTCCGGCTTGGAGCGCTGGTTCTGCACCACCACGCCGGCGACCACCGCGGCGGCGATGACCGCGAGCACGGCCCCGCCGACGATCAGCTTCTTCCTGCGCCGCGAGCCGGCCTCCTCGGCCGCCCGCTGCTCCAGCATCCGCTCGCGGGCGGTGCGCTTGCCTTCTCGGTTCTTCTCGCTCATTGCCTTGACATCCACGGTCGGGGGCCTTCGTCGGGGGGATAGGAATTCAGCTCGCCAACCAGCCGTCGGCCGAGAGCCGGGTGCGGGGCCGCCACAGCAGGAACCCGGCCAGCAGCAGGAACCCGGTGTCGCGCAGGATCTCCTGCAAGTACTCGGTCTGCGAGGCGTCGACGTGCCCGCCGCCGCCGAAGCAGCCGCAGTCGATCGAGATCCCGCGCGCCCACGCCGAGGCGATCCCCGCGATGAAGGCGAGCAACAGGACCGCCGAGACCCCGGCGACCAGCCGCACACCAAGGCCGACCACCAGCAGCAGCGCGAGCGCCAGCTCCAGGAACGGCAGCCCGTAGCCGATCGGCTTGACCAGGCCCTCCGGCAGGATCTCGTACGCCCGCACCGCCTGGGCGGCCTCCGCCGGATCGGCGATCTTCGCCAGCCCGGCCCACCCCCAGACCACCGCCAGGCCGAGCCGCACGGCGGTGCCGACCCACTCACTCCAGACCGGCACCCGCCGCGGCGCGGGCGCGGAGCCACCGGACTGCACTGCCGGCCCGGCCATCAGGGAACCCCCCTCGGGAAACTCGTTCACATCCTGACGAACCGTAAGGGATGACGCCGGGTTCCTCCGGATTCACGAATTAAGCCGGACGAGTGACATTCCGTCCGATTTCCCCGAACACCCCTACGTCACCGGCACCCCGGCAACCGCCCCGGATCGAACAACTCCGCCCGCCCCTCGTGCTGCCCCCGCGCGGCCCGCTCCGCGGCGTCCCACCGCGCCGCCTCCGCACACGCCACCGCCTCCCGCTCGGCCCGCTCCGCCCCCCGCTTGGCCAACGCCTGCCCCACCTCGGTGTGCGCGCCGACCGCAGCCCCCAGAGCCAGCGCGGCCGCCGCCGCCCGCAGCAGCACGGCCCGATGAAGACCCGCCACCTGCTCACCCCTTCGCTAGCCCGGCCACCCCCGTACACGTGGTTCGTGCACTCGTCCCTCCACTCAACGCCGGTCAACCCCGCCTGATGCGTGTCGCCCCCGCTCTTCACCCGTTCGGGGCCGCCCCACCGCTGACGCGCACCCGAACCACCCCTTCGTGGACACGCGGACCCACAACACTCCACCCCTCAACCCGCACCAACCCACCCACCCCCACCACCCCCTCCCCCCTCCCCGACCCAGGCGAGAGGGACGCGCTGCGGGAGGGGGCGGTGGAGGGGGTGGGTGCGGAGAGGGGCGTGACGGGTGATTTTCAGACCG
>NZ_JBHVUS010000047.1:0-63560 GCF_042884005.1 Kitasatospora sp. NPDC058162 | reverse complement strand
GGGGTGGGCGGGAGCGCGAGCCGTACCGGCACCGAGTTGCCGCGGGGGCGCCCCGGGGGTGTCGTGGATTGTCGCGGGGTTGTCAAGGACCGGCCAAACGATCAGGCTATGCGTCCAGCTCCACCCACCCTCACGGACAACCGAACAACGGAGACCTGATGTCCCACGACATCGATTCCGCCGCCGAGTGCGATCGGCAGCGGATACGTCGCACCCGGCGGCTTTTCCACGCGATGACCGCGGTGGCGGTGCTCATCTCGGCCGCGCTCGGCGCCTCGGCGATGGCGGCCCCGCCGGCCGCCGCCCCGCCGCCGCCCTCGACCGCCGACCAGGAACGGGGCATGCGGGCCGGCCTGCCGTTCCAGGACCCGCCCGTCGCGGACGCGGGCAGCGCCGCCGACCCCGACCTGACCATCACCCTGGACGCCGGCCGCAGCCGCTTCGACATCTCCGGCAAGGAGGTCTACGGCGCCACCTACACCGGCACGTACATCGCCCCGACCATCCACGCCGACCCGGGCGCGACCGTCACCATCCACCTGGTCAACCACCTCCCGGTGGCCACCAACCTGCACTTCCACGGGCTGCACGTCTCGCCCGAGGGGCAGTCCGACGACCCGTTCCTGTGCGTCGCGCCCGGCGCCGACACCACCTACCGGCTGGCGATCCCCGCCGACCACCCCCAGGGCACCTTCTGGTACCACAGCCACGCCATGGGCACGACCTGCCCCGCACCCGGCGCCCCGGACACCTCCGGGACGGCCGGCATGGCGGGCATGGCGGGCATGCCCGGCGACGTGGAGAACCAGATCTTCGCCGGCCTGTCCGGCGCCCTGGTCATCGGCGACGACCGCACCCTGCTCCCGGCGGACCTACGGCACGTCACCGCGCACACCCTCGTGCTCAAGGACGTCCAACTGGACCCCGTCGGGCACATCCTGCAGAACACCGACACGGCGACGATCAACTCCGACAACCCGACCGTCCGCCTGGTCAACGGCCGCCTGCGGCCGGTCCTCTCGATGCGGCCCAACGAGACCCAACTGTGGCGCCTGGCCAACGCCGGGGCCGACATCTTCTACCAACTCCACCTCGACGGCTACCACTTCACCGTCGTCGGCGAGGACGGCACCCCGGTCGCCCGGGTCACCACCGCCGACACCCTGCTACTGCCCCCGGGCAAGCGCTACGACGTCCTCGTCACCGCCGGCGCCCACCCCGCCAAGGCCACCCTGCGCACCACCGCCTACACCAACGGCCCCCAGGGCGACGCCTACCCGGACACCGAGCTCGCCACGATCAGGATCGCCGGCGACCAGCTGCGCCGCCTCCCCGAGCTCACCGGCAGCATCCCGACCGCCCCCGCCGACCTCGCCACCGAACCCGTCGCCCGACGACGCACCGTCGACCTCACCGAGAGCGCCGACGGCAACACCTTCTACATCAACGGCCAGCAGTTCGCGGCGGGCAGCTCCGTCTTCGCCACCCCGGCCAAGCTCGGCACCGTCGAGGAATGGACCCTGGTCAACCACTCCGGCGAGGACCACCCCTTCCACCTCCACACCACCGCCTTCCAGGTCCTCTCCGCCAACGGCACCCCCGAGCCCTACACTCACCGCCAGGACACCGTCCCCGTCCCCCACGCCGTCAACGGGACCCCCGGCACCGTCGTCATCCGGGTCGCCTTCACCGACTACCCGGGCAAGTGGATGTTCCACTGCCACATCGCCGCCCACGAGGACCACGGCATGATGAGCTTCATCAACGTGGTCCCGTAGACGGGGTCTGACCTGCGGAAACCTCCGCAGGCCGTACCACGGAACCAACGGTTCCACCAAGGCGGTGGGCCTGATCGACCATCCGGAGTCAGCAAAAGGTCAGCATCAGACTCGGGAGCCCGATCAACCATGGCCACCACGACCCTCATCCGCGGCATGGGGACGTTCTTCAAGGACTGCGAACACCCCATGTCGCGGTGGTCCAAGTGCCCGCACGAATACAAGATCCGCTACCGCAACGGGGCCGGCCGGCAGATCGAGGAGTCCGGGTTCACCACCCAGGACAAGGCCAAGGACCGGCTCGTCGAGGTGTACCAGGCGAAGAAGAACACCCCGCAGAGCCAGCGGAAGGCGGAGCGCATCCAGAAGTACGGCTCCATGCGGTTCGGCGACTACGTCGCCCAGTGGAAGCGCAGCCAGCGCCACCTCACCCCCGGCTCGGTCCGGCACCTCGACTCACTGCTCGACAATCACCTCTACCCGGCCTTCCAGAGCCGCAGGATGGCGACCTTCGACCACAAGGTCGTCGACGCGTTCATCCAGACCATGGAGCGCAACGGTGTCGGCCTCGGCACCCAGTCCAACGCCTTCGACAAGCTGAAGGCGATCCTGCTCGACGCCCACCGGCTCGGCATCTACGACGAGAACCCATTGGACGGCGTCAAGCCCCCGCAGTACGACGCCAAGCGTGCTGTCATCCCCTCGCGCGAGCAGCTCAGGGAGATCCGCATGGCCGGCAATGACACCTTCCTGCTCATCGCCGACCTCATGAGCGGCTGCGGCCTGCGCAACGGCGAGGCCTACGCGGTCAACATCAACAACATCGTCGCCGACGACGTCTACCGGATCACCGAACAGGTCAACCAGACCACCAGGACCTACGGCCCGATGAAGCACCGCAAGGCCGACGACTACCGCGACGTCCCCCTCCCGGCCCACGTGAGGGCCAGCATCGAGCAGTACGCGGCCAAGTGGGGCACCGTCGACGGCTACCTGCTCCGCAACCCCAACGACATCATCAAGCCCTACCGGGGTTACCTGTTGGAGAAGCAGTGGCAGCGCATCAAGAAGGCCGGTGCCGTCGACATACCGGAAGGCATGACCATCTACAGCTTCCGCCATTTCTTCGCGTCGAACTGCCTCGGCCACAACATCCCCATCACCGACGTCGCCGAATGGATGGGTCACCGCAGCGTCGACATCACCTTCAAGACCTACCGCCACCTCATGCCCGGCTCCATCAGCCGCGCCGCCCAGGTCCTCAACCTCGGCCTCGCCGTATAAGCGAGTGGTGGGGGGTCTGCGCCCTCGCGTAGACCCCCCACCACCGTCGTGGGTTCAGTTGCCGGACAGCCGCTGCTGCCTCACCCACGCCTGCAGCTCCGACACCTTGAACTGAAGCTTCGCGTTACGCCCGTTGCCGAACCGGTACGGCGAAAGCCCCACACGGGGTGCCTCGCGATACACCCACGCAATAGACATGTTCAGGTACTCAGCTGTCTGCTTGACGCTCATGAACTGTTCGGACACGGGCTCCTCCGGTGTGACCAGCCGAATCTGACGGAGCCCGAATATCTACGGAAAAGGATGATTGGGTCGTGCCGTCATCGTGTGATACCGACGGACCCGACAGGTTGGTGGGGCGTGTCCAGTGAACGGCTTCGTCGTGTAGTCGGTGGTAGTGCTCCGTGACGACCAGCGACGGAGGACTCGGTGACGGATCAGGTCGAACCCAGCCCGGCCGGCTCTCCTACCGCCGGATGTAGCGGGCGGCGAGGTCGGCTGTGTGGAGGGGGTGCGGGAGGCGAGTGGCAATGTCCGTGTGGAGGTGGGCCGTGCGCAGGGACTGGACGTACATGGCCCACTCGGCGGGATCGTCACCGGGCTGGAGGAACGCCGGGGCGAGTTCCAGGGCGTTCGTGTTCCAGCCCCGCCGGCGGGCGGCGCGGGGTGTGGCGGTGTCGAACTTGGTGACGGCGATCGGGCCCTTGGCCTGGACGGGCTTGGGGGCGAGGCCGTAGTAGAGGCGGTCGTGCAGCCGGAACAGCCCTTGGGTCATCCCCTGCGGCCGGTTCCCGTCCCGGCTGAAGACGTGCGGCACCTCCCGGGCGGCGTCGCGTTCGACGATGCGGACGACGCGGAGCCCTGGGCAGTCCTCGGGGAGCCGGATACCGAAGCGATCGAGGGGGTCGGCGGCCTTCGCCTCGTACGGGTCCAGATGCGCGCTCGCTTCGGGGTCGGCCCCTGGCAGGATCAGCACGTCCTCGCGCATGTGCTGGGTCTGGAGCCAGGGCCAGCCCCGGCTGCGGGCGTTGCGCCCGCCCACCAGGAGCAGGCGCGGTCCGGTGGGCCGGTCGGGCACGAGAACCCGGCGGAGGAAACCGATGTAGGCGCTGTCGTCGGCGCGGTCGAGGTCGATCCGGCCCTGCTCGCGGGACAGGGCGAGGTGCAGCTCGGTGTAGGAGAGTTCCGGCTCCCCGGGCAGCTGCGCCGTCGTTTCGCCATTCGGCTGGACCCGGATCACGGTAGGCACGACGGTGCCCTTCACCAGCTCCAGCCAGATGCCCCAGACCTCGATCTCCTCCCCGCCCGGTGCCGGGTGGAGTTCGGGGAGCCGGCCGAGCTGGCGGAGGGCGTCACGGAGGGAGTTGGCGGCCCGCATCAGGTCCTTGGTAGCAGGGTCGTGCTCGTCCGTCTCCTCCTCGGATTCCCCGACCTCCTCGCCGAGGACGACCTCGACGACGTCGTCGTGCGTCAGAAAATCCGACTCCGGGGGCTCGGTGCCGATGTGGCCAGCCACGGGGAGCATGAACTGGGTGACGTGGCGGTTCTCCGCGAACCCCGCCCGGATCGTCTCCTTGGGGTCGTCGATGTCCTTGCCCCTGAATGCTTGCGGACCGTCGAGTTCGACGAGTGCGCCGACCGGTCGGTCGCTCCGGCGGTGCGGCCGGGTGCGTAGAGCCTTGGTGATCTCGCTGATCCGCCGACGCTGGGCCTCGGGCCGGCCACGGTCTTTGGCCTCCTCCCAGGGCTTGAGGGGTAGACCGGAGGCGAGCGCGCCGATCTGGGCGAGTTCGACGGTCAGGTCGAACGCTCCGGTGAAGCGGAGCGGTCCTGGAGCCGGTTTACCGGCGGTTGGTGCGAGTGCGGTCAGGACGAGCCCGTGGTCAGGGTCGGTCACTGCTTGGAGGAGGAGGTTGCGCCATGCCGGGGACTGCTCCCAGAACTCCAGGGCGTACGAGCGGTCCTGCGGCTCGTGGCGGGGGCTGGTGGCGCGAGTGGCTGTCGAGCGCCGACGCGGGGCTTCGGCGGGAGTGAGCCCGAGGGGTTCCACGGCCTTGGTGACGGCTTCGAGGACCTGGCGGTGGTCGATCGGGAGGAAGCCTGGCCGCACCGGGTGATGGATGGTCTTCGGCCCATGGGAGTTGTCATGGCTGATGCGGCGCAGCGTCATTCCCGACTGGTACTGCACGGCGGCCATCCGTCGCCCGCCACCGAGGTACTTCGCGGGCTCCCCGAGGATGCCGGGCAGTGGGGGGTAGGGGAGCTGACCGAGCCGTGTGGCGAGCTCTTCGAGGTCCCCGGACCACTTCCAGCCGCCGTGGTGCCATGAAGCGGTGGCCTGAAGGAACGTCGGTTCTTCGCTGGGGCGGACCAGACCGTCCGGTGCGAGTAGCCAGATGTGCAGTCGCTTGTTGGGTGACCAGCCGAGTGGCAGGTGCAGCCAGCGGTGCAGGACGAGGTCGAGGTGGACCCGCGGAAGCGGCTCCTGCCAGGCGACGTGCGTGGCGAAGCGGGTGCCGAGCGACCAAGGGGCGGGGCCGTCCCGATCGGGCATCGGGCGGGGCGGCCATTCGACGGCCTCCCGGGGGCCGTGGCTGGTCGGGCCGAGGATGAGGGGGTGCTGGGGCTGCATGTCGTCGAGCAGGCGGAGCCCGGAGCGGGTGAGCTCGTCGGCGAGCAGCGTCGGCAGGATCTGGAACATCCCGGCGACGGGTGCGGCGGTGCCGTTGGTGCGGAGGTCCCACCGCCCAATGGGAACAGGCCGCTCCACCCATTGGCCGTCCGTGGCCGAGGGGTCGAGCAACTCGTACCAGTCGACATGAGGGCGGTCCCGGGTGACGTTCACGGCGGCCCAGGCGGCGACGAGGTGGTGCAGCAGTTCGGGTGGAACGGCACGTTCGGCCGCGATCCAGTACCGGTCGGGCTGCTCCAGGCCGTAGGTGGACACGTCGACGATCGCCTGGTCGAGTGCTGCCGCGAGGTCGGCCAGGGCTCGGGTCGGCATCCGGTGGTCCTTGTAGCGGGGCTGCCACTGTTCGTGCAGCAGGCGCATCCAGGCGGCCGGGAAGGCCAGGGTCCACAGCATCCGGTCGGGGAACGCGTCGGGGTCGACGGTGAAGGCGAGGGGCTGGATCTCGTCGTAGGGGACGATGGTCACTGGGTACCCCAATCCATGTTCTCCAGGCACTGCAGCATCAGCCCGTACAACACTTCGGCGGCCTGTTGGTCACGGGCGTCCGCAGACGAACCAGGGTGAATCTGGCGCTGGAGGGCGCGCTGCATGGCGAGCAGGATGCTGGTGTGGACCGTGTCGGGCACGACGTCGCCCGCTGCGCGGCGTGGGGCGAACGCCGGGTCGCAGAAGTAGACCTCCGTGGGCTGCCCGCCGCGGATGCAGCGGCAGATCGTCTGCCAGATCTGGGGGATGGTGTCCCAGACGAAGGCCTGGTGGATCTGACCCCGCAGGTGTCGGAAGACGACGGGACGGCCGAGCAGCATGTGCCATTCGGAGCGGCCGGCGCTGCGGATCTCCTGCGCCACGTCGGCGAGCGACGCCGGGTCGATCACTGGGTTCTCCAGCAGTTGCATCGCGCGCCGGTTCGCGTTGCCCATCGGGAAGTCGAGTTCGGTCGGGGGCGGATGCGGGCGGACGAGGAAGAACGCGACGCCGAGGGCCGCCGTGCCGTCCGCGTTCAGGATGTTCAGCGCGCGCTCGATGGAGAGCAGCGCGGCCGCGAGGGCGTCGTCGTCACCGATCCCGAAGCGGGGTACGTTGCGACGCTGGATTCCCCAGCGGCCGGGAGGTGAGTCGTCGGACACAACATGCAGCGCGCTGAACGGTGTGTGTTGGACGACGTAGGCGGCCACGGTCCGGGCGTCCGTCTTGCTCTGGCCGACGAGGAGTGCCTTTCGCCGGTTCTCGGGGAGGTCGGACAGTACGGTGCCGAGCAGGCTCGGGCCACCAGCGCCGGCGATGTACGCGGCGATCTGGCGCACCGCGTCCTGCCGTTCGTCGCCGAGTTTCCCGGCCGGTGACACCAGCCCGATCCTGGTGAGCGCCGGCCTGAAGTGGAAGGTGCTTCGGGCGATGGCGGCGCGGTCCTGCGGGGGCTCACGGAGGATGAACGTCACCGGGACGCCCACGTGGTAGGCCGAGGAGTGGCCGGCCCAGGAAGTGGCCGACAGCAGCAGGGTGTTGGGTCCGTCGATGCCCTCCGGGGAGAGGAGGTCGTGCAGGTGGTGCAGCAGCCATCGGCCGATGCCGCGTACCCAGAAGACCCGGAGGTTCCCGGTGTCACGGCGGTTGTCGATCCACTGGAAGGCCAGCATGTTGCCCTGCGGCGCTTCGGGCACGAGCGCGTCGTAGTCGGCGGGCGGGCGCGAGCTCCAGAACTTCTCGTCGCCGGGCAGTTCGAGCCGCTGCTGCACGGCGGGTCGTACGGTGGCCATGTGCAGATAGGCAGACCCCAGCATCGACGTCTGGTATGCAGCGCGAAGGAGTTGCCGGAGGTAGTCGAGCCGCTTCGTCACGACATTCCTGGCGCTGGGGTGTGCCTGGGAAATGAGCCAAGCGTCGAGGGCCTTGGAGAGTCGTCGCAAGGACATCAGGGGAGTGGCCAGCCAGGGGACGACGGTGCCGAGGGGGCCGTCGGCGGCGGGGGCGAAGGTGTGGAAGACGAACTGCTCGAGGTTCTTCCGGTAGTACGCCTGGGCTCGTTCCTCACGGTCGGGGTCGCCGTGGCTGTTCGGGCTCAGTCCTTGAAGGGCTCTGGCGAGTTCGATGAACAGGGAGTGGCCGGAGAAGTAGGTGCCGTCGAGATGCTTCCGCAGCTGCAGGCTTCCCGCTTCCGGCGCCAGCAGGACGCGGTAGAGGGCGTTGACGGCCCCGTCCGCCACGTTCTTGGCCTGGAAGTACTCGGTCACCCGTTCCTCCTTGAAGGGGAGCCGGGCGCTGTGGCCCAATCCCGCCTGGGCATTGATGACTTCCGTGTCCCACCAGCTGTCGTCCTCGCGGATCAGGACCTGGCTCTGCAGGAAGGTCTCGTCGAGTTGCTGTTGGACCTTGTCGGCCTCGTCGACGATCAGGAGATCGACCAGGTGCTGGAAGAGCTCCAGCCAGCGCAGCCGGCCGTCCACGGGCTGCGCCCAGCTGGAGATGAGACCGGCGGGAGTGGTCAGCCAGACCTGTGCGTCGGTGATCCGTTGGGTCGCGCGGTGGAACGGGCAGATCGGAATCAACGGGCAGTTGTACTTGCCGCCGTCGACGTCGAACAGCTTCTCCCGGCAGGGGAAGTCCCGGGCCCGAAGCGGCTGGTGGCGTCCGCCGGGGGCTGAACGATAGGGCTCCAGAAGACAGTTGACCGTCACGTAGTCGACGGCAGGGTCCTGCCGGGAGGGGAAGTCGGGGGCCGACTCGGCGAGGACGCCCTGCCAGTAGCCGTTGGCGTGGCCTTGGCGGCGGCCGACACCGATGAGCGGCACGGCAGAGATGCCGAGGGCGTCGAACATCGAAACCATCTTGAGGCAGTCGCCGACCGAAGGAAGGACCAGCGCGACCCGGTAGCCTCTTTCGACGGCCGCGACGGTGGCGATCAAGGCGTAGGAGGTCTTACCGCTGTTCGGAAGTCCGATGCCGTGCTGGAGCCCTTCGATCCGGCAGTCGGTTCGGCGCCTGGCGAACTTCTCCTTCGACGGGTCCCACGCGAAGTAGCGGATCTTACGGAGTCGTCCGGTGAAGTTCTTCTCCTCGATGTGGGGTAGCGGATCGAGCACGCGGGTCATCCGGGCCGCGGCGGCAACGAGGGCTTCGGGCGGGAGCTCCACCGGTTTTCTGGTGCGCTCGGCCACCAACGGCAGGTAGTTCAGCGGTTCGGGGATAGCGACGTCCGGGATGAAGACCTCCTCGGCTTCGCCTGCGTCGGAATTCACGAACCAGTAGGTCTCACCGAGTTCGGCCTCGCGCTTGAGGCGAGGGGGCGCGTACGGCACGGGTTCGTCGAGAACACCGCGGTAGCGGGAAGTGCGGCTGGTGCCGATGGTCGGCTCGCGCATCCGATAGCGCCTGCTGCCGGGGTGCTCCTCGTCGTAGGGGTCGCCGAGCGGCCCGGTCAGCGGTAGGAAGAGCCGAAGACGCTCCGGGACCTTGTCGTACTCCTGCAGACTGCGACTCCAACGGCTTCCGGTTCGGTACCGTCCGAGCAGCAGGCTCAAGCGCTGGACCCGCGCCTGCATCACCTGGTCCGCAGGACGGCAGAGCGCGTACCTCGACAGGAGTGTCCAGAGGCTCTCCACCGGCTCGTCCGGGAAATGGTCGGCCAGGAAAGTGAGCGCCGCCTCGACAGCGAAGAACTCGCGAATCTGTAGGGGCTCGACGCTTTGCTGCTCGAGTCCCATCTCCTTCACGAGCTGCGCGTACCAGGACGTGACGTCCCTCATGGCCGCCTGCCCTGGGCCCGGATGGCCTTCCTCACCTCGGCGAGCAGCTTGCGCTCGCCAACGACCTCGACCGGGAGATCGGCCGGCAGCCGTCCTTCCAGCTCGGTCCTGAGATCCGCCAGGTACATGGCCTGTGCGCGGTGCGTCGGCACGACCAGGAACCGGCGTGTGCACGCCGGGGCACGCGGCCAGGAGAAGCAACGGGCCAGGAGTCCTGGGCTCTCCCAGTCCTTCTCGTCCGTGCCCCAATAGGTCCTGCCCGCGCGGTCGACGGGGAACGAGACATCCAGGGCGTCCAGCTCGGCCCACAGATCAGGTTCCAGGCCGAGGTTCTCGATCTGCTTGAAGACTCGGAGCTCGAACACGCCCGCCCCGTGGACGAACCTGCGCGCTGCCCGGTGCAGCACCCAGTAGAAGCCCAGGGTGTCCGCGTGGAACGTTTCCGCCGCGGTCTTGCAACCGGGTGTGCCGCACGCCGCGCGTCGACGGGCGTGCGGCAGCGGAATCCGGCAGTTGGCGCACCGGACCAGGTCCACGCCGCCCTCGCCCGGCCGCTGCTCGTACGCGGCACGGACGAGGGCCATCACGTACGGCTCGCCGGCGGCCGGTCGAGCGGGGAACTCCTGTTCCAACCGCACGACGTCGAGGTCGCTCAGCACGGGCTGCTCGATCAGCATCCGCCTCAGCCGGACGTACCCGTCCTGCACCTCCTGGTCGGTGTCAGCGTTCGCGCGGGCGACCAGCCTCAGCTCCGCAAACAACCGGTGCTCCACCAACTGAGCTTCGACATCGCCCCGTTGGAAACGCGCGGCCTCCAGAGTGAACTCGCTGACGCCACCGCCATTGAGCAGCACCGCATCCTGATCGGACGCCGCGATTCCCAGAGTGATCGGCCAGTCGCCCAGCGGGACCCTACAAAGGTCGAGAGCGGAGTAATAGTTCTGCAGGGTGGGCTGCCCGTCCTCGGTCAACCGCCACCACAGCCGGGTGAAGCCCTCTTGCCAGCGCGGGGAGAAGGTGCTGCGGGCGGGGTCGTCACCGGGGACGGCGTCGGCGAGCCGCTGCAGTTGCCGACCGGTGTCGACCAGTCCGGCAGCAAGCAGCCCCAAGAGGACGTAGTCGTCCGACTGCCGCATACCTTTGGGCTACCACAGGTTCCGGCGCACCGCGAGTTCGGCGGCGAGGGTGCTCAGCCAGCGCAGAGCCGGTCGTTCGCGGCGGCGTCCGCGATACCGGTGCGGAGAGGCTGGTGACCGAGGTCGATCAGGGCGCGGGGTGACGCCCACTGTGGTGCTGTCGAGCTTCCTTACGGTGATGCCACGGGTGTTCATGACCACGACGGTTCCGGGGTGGCTGGCGTCCGAGGCGATCACGTTGCTCCGTGCCCCAGGACGACGGGGTCGTTCTTCTCGCTGTGGCCGACTTCGCGGGTGGCGTCGGGCCATTGGGCGGGGTCGGAGATGGTCAGGACGGTGTCGGCTGGTCCGCCGAGCCGGAGGGTGGTCAGCGATGCGAGCGTGTCCTGGGGCACGGCGGTGGTCCTCTCAGTCGGCGGTGATAGCTTTGAGTGCGAGGGTGCGGAGCGGGGCGAGGTGGGTGCGGTTGTCCTGGTGGTGGTAGACGGCGTTGGTGCAGAGGGCCAGGTAGCGGCCGGTGTCGGGGGAGAGGCAGAGGCTGGTGCCGGTGAAGCCGTGGTGGTAAGCGACCCGGGCGTCGTCGGCGAGGATCTAGGCCAGGCTGCGGTGGAGGCCGGGTTCGATCTCGGCCTTGGGCTCCGTTCTGGTGCGGAGCCAGGCACCCAGCCCGTGCCCTGAGGTGTACGCGGTGGGGAGCCGGTCAGCGAAGGCCGCGAGGTCGGCCGGAGTGGTGAAGACCCCGGCGTGGCCAGCGGCGCCGCCGAGCAGCGCCGAACGAGCGAAGGCTAGGTGGCGGCCATGGCAGCGCGAAGTGCCGCGTGGCCCTCGCGGGAGAAGTCGTCGTGGCCGGTGACGGCAGCGGAGACGGCGATGGCGGCGGCGTCCCCGATCCCGCACCATCGCATGAGGCGCTGCTCGTTCTCGGTCGACTGTCGGTCGTACCCGGTGTAGAAGGCGCTGGCGAGGTCGGCCCGGTGGCGCAGGGTGCGCTGGGTGATGCGGAGGAAGTCCCGGCCGGCGGCTTCGTAGCGGCTGGTCTCGAAGTCGATCATGGCGATCCTCGGTCGCCCGCGTTCGTCGGTGTCGGCGAGGAGGTTGCGGGCGGTGAGGTCGAGGTGGGAGGGCTGGGACTTCTGTGGGGGCAGGGTTTCCAGCTGGTCGATGGCGGCTAGGGCGAAGGCGAGTTCGGCGGTAGTGAGGGGGTGGGTCGGGCCGGTGAGCTGGGCGCGCAGGTAGGCGGCGCGCTGGCGGCCGAAGTCCGCGATCGTCTGCGCCGGGCCGGCTTCGTGGAGGCGGCGCAGGAGTTGGCCGGTCTGACGGTAGGCGTCCTGTTCTTGGGCGGCGGTGAGGGTGGCGAGGTCGAGGCGGATGCCGGGCAGTGCGGTCATGAGCAGCACGCGGGCGTCCTCGTCGGCGTCGACCAGTTGGGGTGCCGCGGTTTCGAGGGCGGGAGTCCAGGTGCGCAGCGCGTGCAGCTCGCGGGTGAAGCAGTCCGGGTGGCTGTTCGCCTTGAGGACGAGGTGCTGGCCTGAGGGGCGGCGCAGGAGGCGGACGGTTGCGGTGGTGCCGGGCCAGCTGAGGTCGGCGACGACCTCGGCCGGCCCGGTGAGGCGCGCTATCGCCTCGGAGACGGTGGTGCTCACAGGGCGCCGATGGTCTTCACCGCCTGGTCGGCGACCTGGCGGGGGGTGAGGTGGGTGGTGTCGATGACCTCGGCGTCGGCGGCGAGCCAGCCGTCGTACGCCTCGGTGTAGATCGGCAGCTTGCGGCGGCGGAAGGCGCGGACCTTCTCGCTGCGCGCCTCGTCGTCGGGGAACTCGACGCTGGCGACGATGCGGGCGCTGACGGTGTCCGGGTCGGCGTGGAGCAGGAGGTGCTGGAGCGGGATGCCATTGGCCTGGATGGCACCGTGGATCTCGGCGGCGTAGTCCTGGCGCAGCAGGGTCATCGGGATGATCACCGGGTGGCCGGCGTTCTCCCGGTGGCAGTGGACGGCGAACTCGGCGACCAGGGGGCGCCAGGCCGGGTTGTCCTGGAAGTCCTTGTACTTGCCGGGGAAGACCTGGCGCAGGAGGAAGCCGACCTCCTCGGCGTCGAAGAGGACGGCGCCGGGCAGTTCCTGCTGCAGGGTGGTGGCGAGGGTGGTTTTGCCGCCGCCGAAGGGGCCGTTGAGCCAGATGATCACTGGGGTCTCGCTTTCGTCGCTGGGTGGTGGTGTTCGGGCCAACTGCGTGCGCTGGCTGGGGGTTACGACGTGCGGGTACTGCTGTCAGGGTTGCACCCGGTGGGCAGGACGGGCACGCGCCGCTGATGGAGCGAGAGGTGGAACCGGTCGGCGTGGACGAGCCAGAGCCGGTCGAGTTCGGGCACCAGGTCGGTGGGGACGTCGAGGTCGACGGTCAGCGGCCCTGGCGCGAGGTCGGTGGTGGTGTGGGCGTAGCTGCCGGAGCGGCTGCTGCGCGGGCGCAAGTGGACGGCGAGCAGGCCGTGTTCGGGGCCGTCGACGGTGAGGGTGAAGGGCCGGCCGGGGTGGACGGCGGCGGGGGCGTGGACGGTCGGCGGGGGCTGGCCGGCGGGGTGGCTGTGGGCGGGTCCGCAGCGCGGGCAGGTGACGGTGATGCGGTCGCGGGGGCCGAGCACGCTGGTGAGGTGTTCCGCGGTCAGCGGCATCGCGCAGTGCGGGCACGGCGAGGTCGGTGTCGTGCGGAGGATTCGGTGGGTGGCGCGCAGCGCGGTGAGCTGGCGGCCGAACGCGCCGCCGCGGGTTCGGGTGAGCAGGCCGAGGGCGTGCTCGGCCCACTGGTGGGCGAGGGGTTCCAGCTCCTCGTGGTCGAGGATTCCGCTGGGGGCGGCGCGTCGTAGGAGGGTCTGGGCGCCGCTGCGCGCTTCGCCCATGGACCGTAGGCACTGGTCGAGGCCCGGGTCGGGACGGTGGGCGAGGGAGTCGCCGAGGGCCGCCTCGAACAGGGCGGCCTCGGCGGTGCGCTGCGCCCAGGCGGCGAGTTCCCGGTCCCGCTCGGGGGTGGGGGAGGCGGGCGCGATGGCCTCCAGCCAGGCGAGCGCGCTGCGGTCGGAGGCAAAACGAGGTGGCTCGTTGAGCAGGTGGCGGTACTGGCGGGGCAGCACACGGTGGTGCGGAGTGAGCCGCTGGACGGTGGCGTGCGCGGTGGCGATCAGGACGTCAAGGTAGCGCTGGACGACCAGGGTCCGGATCGCGGTGGAGTCGGTGCGGGCTGCGGTGGCCCGCATCTGCTCGACGACGGCAGGCCGCAGCCGGTACACCTCGCCCCGTCCTCCGACACGTCCGGAGTGATCCAGGAGCTGCCTGGCGGCCAGCTCCTGGAGCAGCTGAGCGGTCTGGACAATCGACGTAGCCGTCGCGGCGGCGACGGTGAGCGTGTCGACGTCGGGCGCCGGCATCAGGGCCAGCAGCCGCAGGAGCCGGGCCGCAGGCTCGGGAAGCGACTCGTAGACAACGGTGGTCGCCACCGCGACGGCCTCCGAAGGCGTGGGCGCGGCCAGCGTCGGGTGCTCGCCGAGCGGCCGGCCCGGGTCGAGAGCAGCCTCCCCGGCGGCGAGGCCGATCGCCAGCGGCATGCCGCCGCAGGCCGAGGCGAGCGCGGCGGCGGCCTGCGGCTCGGCGTGCACGCGCTGCTCGCCGACGATCCGCCCCAGCAGCAGGAGGGCGTGCTCGGGTGCGTGCGGTTCCAGGCAGTGGTGGCGCGCGCCCAAGGCGGCGAGGGCGGGCAGCGGAGCCGCGCTGGTGACGACGACGGCGCACTGCCCGCTGGCGGGCACCAGCGGGAGGACCTGCTCGGCCGTGTCGGTGTCCTCCAGGACCAGCAGCAGTCGGCGGGTGGCGCTCACGGAGCGCCACAGGGCGAGCAGTTCGGTGGTGTTCCACGGCAGCGTCTCGGACTTGCCGAGGCCCAGCGCTCGCTCCGCGCAGGCGGGCCACGAGCTGGCCGTCCGGGAACCGGTCGGCCAGCCCGATGCCCCCAGCGGGCGGCGAGGCTGCGCTTCCCGACGCCGTCCGGGCCGCTGATCACCGCCACCGGTGCGGTGCCCGGGGGCGGTGCGGCCAGCGTCGTGCCTCGTGGTGCCCGATCCCGCTGCTGGGAGTGAGGGCGACGGCGGTGAACAGACCTGTCTTGGGCTCGACGGCGAGGCGGGCCCGCCAGAGGAACAGCCTTGAGCTGCTGCCAGACCGCGGCTTCCGCCGCGTCGGTGCCGAGCGAGGCCGAGAGGGTGAAGTGGTGGCCGGGCAAGGTCGGTTCCAGGCTCGTCGGGGGCGAGAGGTGTCTACGGGCGGGCGGGGAGCGCAAGGCGTTCGATGCGGGCGGCCAGGTCGGGGTCGCTCTCGGTGCGGCCGAGCCGGCACATGGTGGTGGTGCGCACCGTGGTGGCCTTGACGCCGCGCATGCTCATGCACAGGTGCTCGCCGCGGGTGAAGACGGCGACGTCGTCGGTGCCGGCGGACTTGGCGAGGTCGTGGGCGACGTCGTTGGTGATGCGTTCCTGGAGCTGGAGGGCGTGGGTGTGGGCCTCCAGATGCCGCACCAACTTGGACAGGCCGAGGACGGACGCGTCCGGGACGTAGGCGATGGAGACGTCGAGGCGGAACGGGAGTACGTGGTGCTCGCACATGCTCCACGCCTCGATGCCGGTCAGCAGAACGAAGTCGCCGTACCGCCCCTCCTGGGCGAAGGCGGTGTCGAGCCTGCCGGGGTCGTGGTCGAGGAACTCGCCCCACCAGTCCGCGACTCGGCGGGGCGTGTCCTTGAGGCCGTCGCGGTCGGGGTCCTCGCCGAGGGCGAGCAGCAACTCGCGGGTCGCCGCCGCCACACGCGGACGGTCGACCGGGAGGAGGCGCTGGGCTTGCACGGGTATGGACGTCATGGGGCATCCCCTTGGGGTGAGTTGACGGGGTGGGACGCGCAGTGCGGTGCGTCAGAGGTGGGCGGCGCCGGGCAGGCAGCCGAGGATCGGCACGGCGGTGAACGCCTCCGCGTACCGGGTGCCGATGCGGGCGCCCCAGAGCCGCCCGAGGGTCTCGGCCATCGGCCCGAAGTGCTGCTCGATCGGCTGGCTCGCGTGCTCGTGTAGCCCGGCCAGCTTGATGTCGAAGGTGTCGGTGGCGTCCACGATCACGTCGGCGCGCACCGGGCCGTTGAGGGCGAGCGAGTTGTAGGTGTCGCAGGTGTAGAAGCGGCTCGGGCGGCCGGTGGCGATCCGGGGCTCGGGGACGGCCGCGAGCACGGCGGCGGCGACCGCCCGGTGCTCGGGGTGGACGTCGTCGAGCGGGTGGGTGATGACGATGTCCGGCCGCACTTCCAGCAGCAGCTGCCGCACGGTGGCGTGGTCGAGCCGGGGGACCTGGAGCAGGCCGGCGCCGAGAGCGACTGAACCCTTGCGGGCCTCGGCGTCGCGGACGTCGTCGTGGAGCGGGACGGCGACGGTGACGGCGGCGTGCCTGGCGTGGAGGGCGAGGGTTGCGCCCGCCCACAGCTCGGCGTCGTCGGGGTGCGCGAAGACGGCCAGAACCGAACCCGGCAAGGCGCCGGTCACCACAGCCCCAGCTTCTCGACGACGTCGGCGGGCTTCGGCAGCTGGGGGCTGGCCTCGCCGCGGAGGGTGACCGGCACGTCCACGTCGCGGCGGACCGTGATCATCGCCTCCCAGCGGAGCACGTCGGCCCAGGCGGTGGTGACGGCGGCGCCCTTGGCGCCGGTCAGCCGCCCGGAGCCGGGCAGATCGCGCAGCCGCATGCCGTCGCGCAGCAGGGTGGCGGCGACCTTCGGACCGACGCCGCGGACGCCGGGGATGTTGTCGGACTTGTCGCCGGTCAGGGCGCGGAAGGCCGGCCACTGGGCCGGGGTGACGCCGAAGCGGGCGAGGACCTCGTCGGCGGTGATGATGCGTTGGGAGGACTTGCGCGAGCGGTTGAGGACGCGTACGTCGTCGGTCAGGAGCTGGTAGAAGTCCATATCCCTCGACATGACCAGGACCGGTCGGGAAGCCGCGGCCCGGGTGGCGAGGGTGGCGATGACGTCGTCGGCCTCGGCGTCGTCGACCTCGGCCCACCGGATCCCGCACGTGTCCAGGCCGTCCTTCACCGGGGCGAGGAACTGCAGCGGCTTGAGCGCCTCGGGTGTCGCCTCCCGGTTCGCCTTGTACTCCTGGTCGGCGGCCGCGCGGTCGGCGGAGCCGTGCTCGCCGTCGAAGACGACCAGGACCTCCGGCGGCGCGACGTCGAGGTCGTCGCGGATCGTGGCGCGCAGCAGGGCGAAGAAGGCGAACAGGCCGGTCAGCTCACGGGACTTGTCGCGGGAGAAGATCGGGGCGGGGAAGCCGAAGGTGCCGGCCCACAGCAGGTTGAACCCGTCGACGAGCAGCAACGGGGCAGGGGTTGCGGGGGTTTCGGGCATCACGACACCGCCTCCATGAAGAAGTCAGCGATTCGGCGGGGCTGGAACTGGGCCGCCCGCCGATACACGGTCTGTGTAGTCGCGGCGTACAGTATGTCATCTTCCAGAAGGGCTTGTGCCGCCTTGTGGAGGGCGGCCGGGCCCTCGTCGTGGTCGACGAGCAGGTGGTCGCCGTCGCCGGTCGGGCTGATCAGGGCGGGCAGGTTGCCGACCCGGTAGGCGACGACCGGGGTGCCGACGCTCATGGCCTCCAGCGCCACCAGGCCGAAGGTCTCCCGGTGGCTGGGGACGATCACCACGGCTGCTCCAGCGAGCCAGGGCAGCACCTCCTCCCAGGCCAGCGCACCGCGCAGCCGGACATCCGGGAGACGGTCCGCCGCTCGGCAACAGCGCTGGAGGAGTTCGGACTGCGAGCCCGTGCTGGCCTCGAACCCGGCTTCGGCGAGGGCCACCTCGACGGGCCGGTCCCAGCCGGGGCAGGCCTCCAGCAGGTCGAGCACGCCCTTCTCCGGCCCGAGCCGTGCCAGGACGCGCACCGGGCCGCCGCGGCGAAGCTGCTCGCGACGCTCCGATGTGGGCGGGGCCGCCGAGGCGTCGGCCATGAGGGCGTTGGGGACGACGCGGAGGTTGCGCGGGCCCCAGGCGGCCAGCTCGTCGCGGACGACGGCGGAGGGCACGAGGACGCGGGTGGCGCGGGCGAGCGTGGGCCCGGCGTCGAGAACGTGCGGCTTGACGTGGGCGGCGAGCGCCCGGCGGACGTGGCCGGGCAGGTCCCCGCGCAGGCGGCCGAGCCCCCACAGGGCGTCGCAGAACAGGACGGTGTCGATGCGGTGCTCGGTGATCAGGTCCCGGATCTGCCGGGTCAGCCTGCTGTCCTGGTAGGTGATGGCGTGGCGCAGGACGGTGTCGTCGCAGGGGAACTCCACGTCGTCGAGCCGCAGCCCGGCGATGGTGACGCCGGGAAGGCCGGGGCCCTCGGGTTGGGGCGCGGCGGTGGCGATGACGGGGCGGTGGCCGCCCTGGGCGAGGCCGAGGGCCAGGGCGGCCGTGGCGCGTTCGATGCCGGCCGGGGCGTCAGGGGTCCAGGAGACGAGGACCAGCAGGACGCCCCGGGACGAGGCGGTGCGGGTGATCACCGGGCGTTCACCCGCCGCAGGGCCGGGACGGGCTGGGTCAGGCCATGGTGCGGCCTCTCCCAGGGGAAGACGACCCAGTCGTTGACGGTCCAGGCCCACCGGTCGGGGTTCAGCGGGCAGCCGCGGTTGCGGAACAGCGCCGCCGTCATGACCGCGGCACCGTCGGCGAACCGGGCGCGTAGCGCGTCGGTGACGGCGGCGAACGTCGCTCCGGTGCCGGTGATGTCGTCGACGAGGAGCACCGTCCCGGTGAAGCGCCCGGGCAGCGCCTCGGGGAGCAGGACCTCGACGGTGCCGGTGGCCTGCTGGAACGCGGCGTCGCTGGCGTTGTGCCGGGCGGTGACGGTGTGGAAGGGCACTTTGAGGTAGTCGGCCATGACGCGGGCCGGGCTGGTGCCGCCGGAGGCGATGCCGATCACGCAGGTGACCTCCGGCTCGGTACCGACGACGGATTCGGCGAGCATCCGGGCCGCGTCGAAGCACTGATAGTGCGTCGGTACGAACGGGACGTGCTGCGCGAAGACCCGCCGCGCGGTGTCGGGGGTGCTGCTCATGAGCTGCTCCCGGGGGTCGGCAGGCGCAGGTCGTCCGGGCCGGTGACGGGGACGAACGCGGAGATTCCGGTGGCGCCCCGGGTGTTGCGCCAGGCGAAGCCGTCGGCACGCAAAACGGTGAAGCCGCCCGCGCTCTTGCGGGTGCGCAGCCGGACCCGGACGCCGGGTGGGACGGTCAGCGGGCCGACGGTCTCCTGGGCCTGTTCGTCGGTGAGCACCTGCTCTGCGGCGAGCGCGGCGCCGTCGCCGATGGGGAGCATCTGGAGGAAGGTCACCCCGCCGGCGCCGAGCCGGGCGGCGAGGTCCAGCAGCTTCTGGGCCTCGTGCTCGTTGGCCTGCATGAGGACCATCTGGAGCTGGACGAACAGGCCTTCCTGCACGGCGGCGCAGATGCCCTTGACGGCGCGGCGGTAGCTGTCCTGGCCGCGCCAGGTGTCGTGGGTGGCCGCGGTGGCGCCGTCAAGGGAGACCCGGATCGCGTCCAGGGCACCGGAGAGTTCGCCTGCGCGCCGGGCGAGGTGCCAGCCGTTGGTGGTGCAGCTGACCACGCTGGTGCCCGTGCTGCGGATCGCGTGGGCGAGGTCGGGCAGGTCGCGCAGCAGCAGCGGCTCCCCGCCGGAGATGTCGACGCCCAGAACGCCCGAGGCGGCGATGTGGGAGGCGAGGACGCGCCGCTCCTCGGCGGTGGACTCGCGCACGCTCTTGTCGTCGAGGCACTGCGGGCAGGTCAGGTTGCAGCGCACGATCGGGGACCAGCACATGCTCAACGGGTAGTCGAGCGCGAGGACGGACGGGTCGGCCAGGGGCCAGAGGGCGACCTCGTGGTCGTCCAGGCCGACGCAGCCCGCCGGGATCGGCCGGGGCGGAAGGTGGTTGGTGCCGACCGCCGGGTCGTGCACGACGGTGGTGCCGTCGAAGATGGCGGCGGCGAAGGCGCGGATCATCGGGAGATCACCTCGGAGTCGGTCAGGTGCTTGTCGGCGGCGGTGGCGAACGCGCGGCCCTGCCCGGCGGGCGCGGGCAGGGACAGCAGGTGGCGGTAGCGGGCGAGCGTCGCGGGCCAGGTGGCGAGCTTGGACTGCCACTGGGCAGCGGCGTCCGGCGGGTCGAGGTGGAAGCCGACGGCCTGGCGCAGCGGGATGACGAGGCAGCCGGCGGCGATCAGGGCCGCGCCCAGGTGGGTGTCCTCCATGCCCCAGCCCAGCGCGCCGAACTCCTCGTCGAAGCCGCCGACGTACGCCAGCTGGTCGCGCGGCACGGCCAGCAGCGCGGTGACGGCCATCCGTGGCAAGTCCCAGTCGTAGTAGAACCGGCCGTAGCCCAGGGCCTGGAAGTCGTCGGTGGCGTCCAGCGGCCGGCCGTCCAGCTCCTCGGCGAGGGTGATGCCGGAGTAGGGCAGCGGCTTGTCGACGGGGGGTGTCCAGGTGACGCGGTGGTCGGCGGCCAGGAGTGGAGGCCCGTCGGGCAGCCGCAGCCCGCCGCACGGCGCTGCCTGGTAGGGGACGTTGTGCCGGAACCCGGTCAGCACGGTGTCGTCCGCGGCCCGTGCGGCCACGTCGGCGATCACGTGCGAGGGCAGCACCATGTCCGCGTCGACGAACAGCACGGTCGGGGCTTGGGCGAGGCGGGCCCCGGCGTTGCGCGCGGCGGCCGAGCCGCGGCGCTCGGTCAGGCGCACCTCGGTGGTGACCGCCGGGTGCCGGCGGGCGATGTCGAACGTCGCGTCGGTGGACGCGTCGTCGACCAGGATCACCTCCACCTCGGCCGCGTGCTGCTGGGCGCCGAGCGCGTCCAGCACCGTCGGCAGGGCGTAGGCGGTGTTGCGGGCCGGGATCACCACCGACACCGCGTGGCCCGCGCTGGCGCTCGCAGGGGTGGGCTGGTGCCAGCCCAGACCGGTGCGCGCGGTGAAGTCCATCGTGAAGTACCGGTGGGCGTTGGCCTGGGTCTTGAGCGTGTCCGCGAGGCTGGTGTGCATCACGGCCACCTCCATTCGTCGAGCACGGCGGCGGCCTGCGGCCAGCCGCGAGGGTCGGAGATCCAGTGCAGAGCCGGGCGCTCCGGCAGGGCCAGGAGGTCGGCGAGCAGGACCAGGTAGTCGGGTTCGAGGACCAGCAGCACCCGCCGCGGGACGCCGTTGGTCGTGAAGTCGCGCCGGATCTGCTCGGCCACCACCGGGCGCAGCTGCCCGGCCAGGCCGGCGTCGAGCCGCTGGTCGTAGGAGGCGAGCAGGTCGTCCGCCCGGACCAGGCCGTAGGCGGCGGACAGGAAGCGGATCCGGCCGCGGGCCTCCCGGTGCCCGGCGAAGCGGGCGCTCAGCTGCGGGGCGATGCCCCCGGTGTACCGCTCCAGGGCGGGCAGTAGCCGGGACTCCGGCGCCTCCAGCTCGCCCGCCGCGGTCAGCACCTCGTCCAACTCGCCGTACAGCTCCCGCAGGCACCCCGGCACCTCCACCTGGGCGACCCCCGCCGACACCGCGCCCGCCTCCGGCTCGTTGTTCGCCTCGTCGGCCGGAGCAGCCGGCACCGGCGAGGCACCGGAGGCGGAGAAGCCCGGAACGGTCTCGACCAGCTGCAGCGTCAGCAGGTCCGGACCGAAGACCCGGTAGCGCACCAGGTCCACACGGTAATCCCGCTGGTAGAGTGAAGCAGCAGCCCGGTCATGGCGCGAGAACTCGCCAGCGACGCAGATCACCCGAGGCCGCCGCCAGTCGACCGCCTCTGCCGCATCGGCGCCCAGTTGTCTGCGCACCAGGGCCTCGAACTCGTGCCGGTGCGCCAGCAGCCAGACCAGGTAGGACCCAGCCTGGGCGATCACCCCGGCATCGCGCCCGCGCTTGAACTCGATGACCACCGGCACGCCGTCCTCGTCCAGCCCCAGCGTGTCGATCCGCCCCTGATGCCACGGCCCCGTCGCGTACTCCGACGCCAGGAACCGCACCCCCAACATTGCCTCCAGCGCCCCCTCGACCCTCCGCTGCAACTCCCGCTCCCGCGCCACCGTCGAACCCCGCAGCTCGACATCCCGGCCATCAGCACCCCGCCGGAACACCTTCAGATCGGCCACCAACGCCCCCTTCGCACGACCGTACACAGAGAGCAATCCATAAGCGGAACAGGGTATTCCTGCCTGTGCCCGCCGCCGAGTTCGCCTTCCTGCCTCACCAGAACCGGCTGCGAGGGTCGGCGGGCTGCCGACAGGCGCGGAGCGGGACGACCCACTGCCGCCGCCCCGGGGTACTCGCTCGAGCCGTCCAAGCCGGCGTTTCGGCACATGCTCGCGCGGCTGGACGGCCCGTGGGGCTGCGATACCTCAAGCACTGCACGGAATCAGGGGGCATGCCCGGTACGGGCGCCGGCCTCCGTCGGCGGCAGGTGCCAGTGGCGAGCGGCCAGTTGGGCGGTCCACATCCGGGCGTAGCGGCCTTCGGCGTCGGCGAGCAGCTCGGCGTGGGTGCCGCGTTGGGTGACGCGGCCGCCGTCGACCACCACGATCTGGTCGGCGCCGACGACGGTGGAGAGCCGGTGGGCGATGACGACGACGGTCCGGCCGGCCACCAGGCGGTCGACGGCCTGTTGCACCACCACCTCGGACTCGGTGTCCAGGGCGGCCGTGGGCTCGTCGAGGAGGACGATCGGCGCGTCCTTGAGGATGGCCCGGGCGATGGAGATCCGCTGCCGTTCGCCGCCGGAGAGCGCGGAGCCGATCTCGCCGACCCGGGTGTCGTAGCCCAGGGGCAGCCGGGCGACGAACTCGTGCACGTTGGCCGCGCGGGCCGCGGCCTCGATCTGGGCGTCGGTGGCGTCGGGGCGGCCGAGCGCGATGTTGGCGCGGATGGTGTCGTCGAAGAGGTAGACGTCCTGGAACACGACGGCGATGTGGCGAAGCACCTCGTCCGGTCCGAGGGTGCGCAGGTCGACCCTGCCGATCCGTACGGTGCCGTGCTGGGGATCGGCGAAGCGGCTGATCAGCCTGGTCACGGTGGTCTTGCCGGAGCCCGAGGGCCCGACCAGGGCGGTCAGGCTGCGCTCGGGGACGGTGAGGTCGAAGGCGCGCAGCGTGGGCTCGTCGCGGCCGTCGTAGGCGAAGGTGACGTGCTCGAAGCGGATCTCGAAGTCCTTCGGCTCCGTCCCGCCGGGGGCGACGGGCAGCGGTTCCACCCGCAGGACCTCGTCGATCCTGGTCAGGGCGGCCTCGGACATCTCGAAGAGCTTGGTCATCACGGCGGCCATGCTCAGCGGCTCGGCGAACCGGGCGGCCGTCACGACGATGGCGACCAGCAGGCCGAGCGACAACTTTGCGTCGACGACCAGCGCCGAGCCGACCGCGACCAGCGCCACCAGGGCCAGCCGGACCAGGAGTTGGGCGGCGGCGAGCGGCGCGGCGGCCGAGCGGTTCGCCGCCGACTGGGCGTGGTGCTGGTGGGCGAGGACGGTGGCCAGCCGGGGTGAGTCGGCTCCCGCCTGGCCGGTGGCCTTGAACACCGGCAGGCCCTGCACGTACTCGACGATCCGGTTCGCGGAGGCCGCATCGGCCTCGTCCACGGCGTGGAAGCCCGTGTTGGAGGAGCGCTGCACCCGGCGGACGAACGGCAGCGCCGCGCCGACCGCCGCCGCGAGGACCAGCCCGAGCCGCCAGTCCACGGCCAGCACGACGGCCCCCAACACCACCGGCACCGTCACCAGTTGGACGAACAGGGTGGACAGGGCAGAGACGGCAGTGGCCGCGGCCGTGGCGTTGGCGCCGACCACCGAGGTCAGGTCGCCTGCCGCCCGCCGGGCGAGCTCCTGTTGCGGCATCGCGCGCAGCCGCTCCCCGAGGCGCAGCCTGGTCGCCTGGGTGACCAGGTGCCAGTAGCCGTAGGTGAAGCCCGACTCCCGGACCCGCAGCGCCCCCTCGGTAACGACCAGGGCGGCGAGTACCCCGACCCACAGCCAGGCCCGTCCGGTGCGGACCGGGTCTCGGGAGAGCTCGGCCAGCAGCGGTACGAAGCTCGCGTACGCCGCCGCCTGGACGGCGCTCGCGGCGAGCGACACCCGCAGGGTGGCATGGAACTGCGGCGCGTACGGGCCCGCGGCCGTGAACATCAGGCGCAGGATCCGCCTCATCGGGTGACCTCCCTCGTACGGCCGCCGGCCAGCCCCCAGGCCGCGGCCTCCTCGTGACGTGCCCAGAGCCGGGCGTAGCGGCCGCCAGCGGCGACCAGCTCGGGGTGGCGGCCCCGTTCGACGATCCGCCCCCCGTCGAGGACGGCGATTTGGTCGACGTCGACGATGGTGGAGAGCCGGTGGGCGATGATCAGGACGGTCCGGCCGTGGGTCAGCCGGGCGATGGCGTCCTGGATGGCGGCCTCGCTCTCCGGGTCGGCGAAGGCGGTCGCCTCGTCCAGGATCACGATCGGGGCCCGGGACAGGACGGCGCGGGCGATGGTGATCCGCTGGCGCTGCCCGCCGGAGAGCCGGGCGCCGCGCTCGCCGACCTGGGTGTCGTAGCTGTCGGGCAGCTCGCGGGTGATGAACTCGTGCGCCGCGGCGGCCTCGGCGGCTGCCCGGACCTCCGCGTCGGTGGCCTCGGGCCGGGCCAGGCGGATGTTCTCGGCGACGGTGCCGGAGACCAGGAACGGGTCCTGGAAGACCAGCGTGACGTGCCGCAGCAGCGTCTCGGTGCGGATCTCGCGCACGTCGACGCCGCCGACCCGGACGGTGCCCGCCTCGACGTCGAAGAAGCGCGGGATCAGCCTGGCCACCGTCGACTTGCCGGAGCCGGACGGCCCGACCAGGGCACAGACCGTGCCGGCCGGGACGTCCAGGTCGAGGCCGTCGAGCACCGGATCGCCCCGGTCGGCGCTGTAGCGGAAGCGGACGCCCTCCAGGGTGATCGCGGAGCCCGGTGGCTCGCGCGGGTGCTCGGGCTCGGGCAGCGGTGGGGTGTGCAGCAATCCTGCGATCCGGACGGCGCCGGCCTTGGAGTCGTTGAGGAAGTTGGTCAGGTGCATCAGCGGGGCGATCGCCTCGACCGGCATCGCGCCGATCATCAGGACGAGGACCACGTCCGTGGCGGAGATCCAGCCGGCCGCCAGCATCGGGACGGCGGAGGCCGTGACGATCAGCAGCGTCGGCAGCGGGACGATGAACAGCTGGTTGAGGACGCCGGAGGTGCGCGAGGTGGCGATCCAGGCGGCCACCGCCTCGGTGAACTCGCGTACGGCGGCGGAGAACCGGCCGAAGGAGCCCTTCCCGTCGTCGAAGGTGCGCACCACCGGCATGCCCTGGACGAACTCGACGACGGCCGCGTTCACGTTCTCGTTCGCGCGGTTGTAGCGGGCCCGCTGCTCGGCGTGGTCCCGGGTCAGCAGGGACAGGCAGAGCACGGCGATCGGCACGATCAGCAGGACGGCGATGAGCAGCCGCCACTGCACCACGCCCAGCGCGAGCAGCGCCGCGAGCGGCTGGGCGAGGCCGGAGCCGACGAACGGGAGCGCGTCGGCCACCGCGTTGTGCAGCGCCTTGACGTCGTCCTGGACGATCTTCTTGATCCGGCCGGAGCCGAGCCGCTGGACCTCGCCCAGCGGCATCCGGGCGAGCGTGTCGGCGAGTTCGCGTCGGAGCGCCACCTCCAGGTCGTAACTGGCCTCGTGCGCCAGGTGTTCGGCCAGCCACCGGCTCGCGAACGAGACCAGCAGGCCGGCCAGCGCACCGGCGAGCCAGCCCACCGGAAGCGACGTACCGTCGGTGAACAGCCCGCCCACGGCGAAGGCCGCGCAGGCGAAGCCGGCCACCGTGGCGGCGCCGCCGAGCACCCCCAGCAGGGCGGCTCGGACGAGCCGGGCGCGTACCGCCGGTGCCAGCGCCACCAGGTCGGCCAGTACGCGCAGGCCTCCGCGCTCAGCCATGCGTCAACTCCTCGATCACAGAGGCAAGTTCTGATTTGTTGACCTTGCCGAGCGCGGTCCGGGGGAAATCCTCCAGCACCACCACCCGGTCCGGCAGCTTGAAGGCCGCCAGTCCGAGCGCGGTGAGGTGGGCGTTCAGCTCGGCCCGGCCCGGCGGGGCGCCGTGCGCGATCACGCAGGCGCAGGAGCGCTCGCCGAGCGCCTCGTCCGGCAGGCCCACCAGTGCGACGTCGTGCACGGCCGGGTGGGCCAGCAGGTGGTTCTCCACCTCCTCCACCGGGATCTTGTCGCCGCCGCGGTTGATGACGTCCTTCACCCGCCCCTCCACCACCAGGTGGCCGCTGGGCAGTTGACGCACCAGGTCGCCGCTGCGGTAGAAGCCGTCGACGGTGAAGGCCGAGCGGTTGTGCTCCTCCGCCCGGTAGTAGCCGCGCAGCGTATACGGGCCGCGCGTCAGCAGCTCGCCCACCTCGCCCGGGGCCACCTCCCGGTCGTCGGCGCCGACGATCCGCAGCTCGTCGTGCTCGGCCAGCGGCCGGCCCTGGGTGGACCGCACGAGGCGCTCGGGGTCCTCCGGCCGGGTGAAGTTGAGCAGCCCCTCGGCCATCCCGAACACCTGCTGGAGACGGCAGCCGAGCACCGGTCCGACCAGCTGCGCCGTCCCCTCCTTCAACCGGGCCCCGCCGACCTGGAGCAGCTCCAGACTGCTCAGGTCGGCGCCGGCCCACTCGGCGGCCTCCAGCCAGAGCAGCGCCAGCGGCGGCACCAGGGCGGTGACGGTGACCCGCTCCCGCTCGATGAGCCGGAACGCGTCCTCGGGGCTGGGGGTCGGGGACAGCACGACCGTGCCCCCGACCGCCAGGGTGCCGAGCACCCCGGGGCAGGCCAGCGGGAAGTTGTGCGCGACGGGAAGCGCCGCGAGGTAGCGGGTCCCGGCGTCCAGACCGGCCGTCTCCGCGCTCGCGGTGGCGTTGTAGAGGTAGTCGTCGTGCGTCCGGGGGATCAGCTTCGGCACGCCGGTGGTGCCGCCGGAGAGCAGCAGCAGCGCGACGTCCGAAGGCTCCGGGCCCGGCAGCGGCATCGGCTCGGCGTCGACCTCCGCCAGCGCCGTGAACTCCTCGGGCTCGCCGACCACCAGCACCTCGCGCAGCCCCGGCTGTCGTGCCCGGACGGCCCGGGCGAGCTCCCGGTGGTCGAAACCGAGACAGCGGTCCGGGATGACGTACGCGACGGCCCCGGAGAGCCGGGCCAGGTGGGTGATCTCGGTCTCCCGGTGGGCGGGCAGCGCGAGGACCGGGACCGCGCCGAGCCGGAACAGCGCGAAGCAGAGCGACACGAACTCGGCGGCGTTGGGCAGGTGCACCAGCACCCGGTCGCCGGGGGCGATGCCGCGCAGGTGCAGACCGGCGGCCAACCGGTCGGCCCGCAGGTCGAGTTCGCGGTACGTCCAGCGGTGCGCGCCGTCCACGACGGCGGTGCGCTCCGGGGCGCTCAGGGCCCGCTCGCGCAGCACCGAGCCGAGCGTGCGGCCCTGCCAGTAGCCGAGTTCGCGGTAGCGCGCCGCGAGATCCTCGGGCCAGGGGGTGAATCCGTCGAGCATGTCAGCCCTTCTCGTGGTCGTGACGGGCGGCGGGGACGAGGTAGGGGGCGACGCTGGCCAGCTTCTCGCAGGTCTCCTCGTACTCCCGGGCCGGTCGGGAGGTGCTCACCACACCGGCCCCGGCGCGCAGCCAGGCCCGGCCGTCCCGCTGGTAGACGGCGCGCAGCACGAGCGCGGCGTCCAGCGAGCCGTCGGCGGCGGCCATCAGGACCGCGCCCGAGTACAGTCCGCGCGGCTGCTCCTCCAGCTCCTCGATCAGCCGGTACGCGGCGGCCTTCGGGATGCCCGAGGCGGTGACGGGCGGGAACACCGCGCCCAGCGCGTCCCAGGCGGTGCGGCCGTCGGCGAGCGTGGTGGCCACCCGGGAGGCGAGGTGCTGGACGCTGCCGCGCCGTCGGACGGCCATGAACTCGCTGACCCGGCAGGTGCCGGGCTCGCCGACCGACTCCAGCTCCGTGACGGCGAGCCGGACCGACGAGGCGTGCTCGAAGACCTCCTTCGGGTCCCGGAACAGCTCCGCGCACAGCGTCTCGTCGGTGTCCGGGTCGCCGGTGAGCGCCCGGGTGCCGGCCAGCGGCTGGGTGCTGGCCGTCCCGGCCGCGTCGACCTCGACCACCGTCTCCGGGCTGAACCCGGCCGCCTGCCAGCCACCGAGGTCGAGCAGGAACGAGCGGGCCGGGGTGTTGTGCCGACGGCCCTCCAGGTAGCTCGCGGTCAGGTCCACCGGGAACGGGACGGGGACCGGCCGCGACAGGATCACCTTCTCCAGCCGGCCGCGCCCGATCTCCGCCACCGCGTGGGCGACCCCGGCCTGGTAGGCGGTGTCGGCCTGCCGGACGTCCAGGGGCGCGCAGGCCGGGGCGGGAGCCTGGGCGGGTTCGGTCAGGAGCTTGCGGGCCGCGTCGAGGTCGCTCCCCTCCAGTGCCCTGACCCGGACGCGGTCCGCCCGCACGTCGAACTCGACTCCGGGGACGAACAGATGGGCGAGCGGTTCGGCGGAGCCGGAGCTGGAACCGGAGCTGGAACCGGAGCTGGAACCGGAGCCGGGACGGCTCGCCAGTTCGAAGCAGGCCCAGCCGTACGCGCGCCAGTCCGCCACCGGTATCCGGCCCAGCGCCCGTTCCACCTGCCGCCACGGTCTGCCGGACCAGTCCTCTGTCGAGCCGCCTCCGGCGAGGAGGGTGTGCACCCGTCGGTCGTCCACCCGGATCTCCGCCACCGGGTTCCCGGCGACGTGCCAGCACGACTGGCGCTCGTACACCACGTACTCGCCGAGCAGGCCGGAGCCGACCAGTTGGGCGGTGATCGCGAGCGGGTCGAACTCGCCCTCGAAGACGGCCTCTTGATAGTACTGAAGCACGGTGTTTCTCCTGTCGGAAGCGGGTCGGCGGGTCAGCGGGCGGCGGCGCGCAGCGGGGCGGCGACCAGGTCGGCGACGGCGCGGGCGTTCCGCTCCTCGATGCAGCTGAAGTGGTTGCCCTCGATGTCGGTCACGGCGAACTCGCCGAGGCAGACGTCGCGCCAGAAGGCGAGCGTGGTCTCGTCCATGCCCGGGGCGAAGCCCGAGGCGCCGCGCGGGCGCAGGAAGCGGATGTCGCCCGCGTACGGTGGCGGCGTGAAACGCGCGGAGCGGAAGCTCTGCCGGAAGACCCGGAACATGCCCTCGGCCATCTCGGGCATCAGCTTCTGGCCGGTGACCTCGGTCGCCGCCTTCGCGTACCGGGCGAAGCGCTCTTCGCGAGTGTGCTCGGACAGTCGGCGGAAGTAGGCGGCGACGGCGTCCGACGCGGGGTCGCCGCCGACCTCGACCAGCGAGCCGGCCGGCACCCGGCCGCCGTTGCGCTCGATCACCTGCATGAAGGCGTGGACGGCCGCGTCCGGGTCGATCCCGCCGAAGCCCGCCTGGGCGAGCTCGATGTGCAGGTTGGGGATGAACAAGGTCTCGATCATCAGGTCGTCCTCGACGTCGAAGACCACCGGGTGGCTGCTCGCCAGCACCAGGTCCTCGACCTGGACGCCGCGCTCGTCGAGGCGCCGGGCCACCTCGGTGGCGTACAGGCCGCCCAGGCAGTAGCCGACCAGCTGGACGCGCTGGTGCCCCTCGGCCAGCAGCGGTTCGGCCAGCAGGCGTTCGGCGTAGTCGTCGGCGGCCCGCTCGATCACCTCGGCCGGGTCGAGCGCGCAGTACCGCTCGGGGTCGTCGACGACGATGCCGAGCACCGGGCCCAGCTTCTGGGCGACCAGTTCCTTGGCCAGCGGCCGGTAGCAGTCCATGGTGCCGAGGCCGGCGTGGAACAGCACGCGCAACGGGCCTTCGCCGCCGCCGCCGAACGGCACCAGCAGGGCGTTGCCGGTCGTGCCGCGCCGGCCCTCGGGGGCGGTGTCCGGGGTGGCGCGCCCGCGCAGGAAGCGGGCGAGGGCCTCGACGGTCGGCTGGTTGAGCATCTGCCGCAGCAGGGTGTCGAAGGGCACGTCGTGGGCCTCCGGCAGCTCCTCGCGGAGCCGTCCGGCCATCCGGGCGGTGATCAGGGAGTCCGCGCCGCGCTCGTAGAAGCTCTCGGTCCGGCCGATCGCGTCGACGGCGAGCGTCGCGGCCCACAACTCGGCCAGGCGGGCTTCGAGTTCGTCGGCCGGCCGGTCCGCGGACGCCGTCCGTGCCGAGGCGTCCGCCGCCGGGCGCCAGGTCCCCAGGGTGCGGCGGTCGACCTTGCCGTTGCCGGTCAGCGGGAGGGCGTCCACGACCTGGAGGTGCGAGGGCAGCATGTGCGCGGGCAGTCGGGCCGCCAGGTGGTCGTGCAGCTCGGCCTCGGTCACCGGCACGCGGTCGGTCTTCAGCCGGGCGGCGAACAGGTGGACGTGCTGCGGGGCCAGGGCGTGGCCGTCCTCGGGCAGGCTGTGCACCTGCCGGGCTCCGGCGTCGGCGAGGAGGCCGAGCCACTGGTCCCTCGTGAGGTAGGACGGGCCGTGGCGGCGGGCGTCGTCCTCGGGCGCAGTCATCAGGAAGGCCTGGGAGGCGAGGATCCACGGGTGCTCCCGGGTCGGCTCGGTGAGCACCAGCCAGCCGCCGGGCGCGACGAGGTCCACCAGCCGGCCAAGCGCGGCCCGCACGTCCCGGGCGTTCTCCAGCACGCCGGCGGCCAGCACCACGTCGAAGGAGTTCGGGGCCAGGCCCTGGGCGCGGTGGTCGCCGTCCACGTCGAACAGGCCGAACCGGACGCCAGGGCGGTCACCGAACCGGGCCCGCGCCTCGGGCAGGAAGAACGGCGAGACGTCGGTGAACAGGTAGTCGCAGCCGCAACCGGCGAGGGCCGCCAGGACGGCCTCCGTGGTGCCGCCGGTCCCGGCCCCGGCCTCCAGGACGCGCAGCGGCCGGCGCGCCCCGGCGGCGATGCGGCGGAACAGCCCGGCCACGGCGCCGTTCAGATACCGGGCCATCGCGTTCTCGCGGTACAGGGCGCGGGTGGTGTCCAGGCCGCCTTCGGGGAACAGCAGCTCCACCGGGTCCTGACGGCCGGTGAGCAGCTCGGGGAGCCGGTCGGCGTTGCGCCGGAGGTAGGCCAGGAACCCGGGCGAGCCGAGCCCGGCCGTCCAGGCCGCTTCGGCCGCCGTCCATCGCCCGGCGACGGCGGCCGCATCCACCGGGCCCTGGTCGGCCTCGGCCAGGACGGCCCGCCAGCGCTCGGCCAGCCACCGGTGCTGCCCGGCGATCTCGCCGTCCACCTCCCGCAGGGCCAGCGCCATCGAGGCGAGTACGGCCCGGTCGAGGCGCTCGACGAAGGCGGCCACCGTGCCCCGGTCGAGGCCGGCGAGGGTCGCCTCGGCGGCCTTCCGGGCGTCCTCGATCAGCGCCCGGTCGTCCGGGTGGACGGGCTCGGCGATCCGGGCGCCCTCCACCACGCCGAGCAGCCCGCGCCCGGCGCCCGTGCCGTCCGGCACCACCCCGGCCGCCGCGACGGCGGGGTGCTCCAGCAGTGCGGACTCGATCTCACCGAGCTCGATCCGGTGGCCGCGCACCTTGACCTGGGTGTCCTCACGGCCGAGGAACTCGATCTCCCCGCCCGGCAGGTACCGGCCGAAGTCGCCGGTGCGGTACAGGCGCTGCCCGTCTCCCGGGTGCGTCACGAACCGCTGCGCCGTGGTCTGCGCGTCCCCGAGGTAGCCCTGGGCCAGGCCCGCACCGGAGATGTACAGCTCGCCGGCCGTCCACACCGGGCAGTCGCGCTGCGCCGCGTCCAGCACCCGGAAGCCCTGGTTGGCGAGCGGCCGCCCGTACGGGATGCTGCGCCAGCCCGGCTCCAGGCCGCGGTAGGGGTGGGCGATCGACCAGATGGCGGCCTCGGTGGCGCCGCCGAGGGCGATCACCTCCAGGCCGGACAGGCGGGTGGTGACGGCGTCGGGCAGGGTGAGCGGGATCCAGTCGCCGGAGAGCAGGGCGAGGCGCAGCGCGGGCAGGTCCAGGCCGCGCTCGGTCTCCAGGTAGGTGGCGAGCATCTGCATCTGCGCCGGGACGGAGTTCCACAGGGTGACGCCGTGCTCGGCGGCCAGCTCGGCCCAGTGCGAGGGGTCGGCGCGGCGTCCGGGGTCGGGCAGGACGAGTGCGCCCCCGACCGCGAGCGGCCCGAAGACGTCGTACACCGAGAGGTCGAAGCCCAGGTTGGCGAGGGCCAGCACGCGGTCCTCGGCGGTGACGGCGAAGCGGCGGTTGATGTCCGCGACGGTGTTGCCGGCGGCCCGGTGGCTGATCACCACACCCTTCGGGCGGCCGGTGGAGCCGGAGGTGTAGATCACGTACGCGGGTGCGTCGGGGTCGCCCTCGGGCAGGGTGGTCGGGGGTGCGGTGGGCGCCAGCCGGTCGACGGCGATGGCGTCGGGACCGGCGTCCACCCAGGACTGGGAGAGTACGTGCCGGACCCCGGCGTCGGCGAGGATCGCGGCCCGGCGCAGCGGCGGCTGGACGGTGTCGACCGGCAGGTAGACGGCCCCGGCGAGCAGGGTGCCGAGCACGGCGGCGACCTGCTCGGGCCCCTTGTCCATGACGATCGCGACGTTTTCGCCCGCCGTGCAGCCGGCCTGCTTCAGCGCCTCGGCCACGGCGGCGGCCCGGCCGGCGAGTTCGCCGTGGCTGACGGTGCCGCGCGGGCCGAGCAGCGCGGGCCGGTCCGGGGTGCGGGCGGCCTGGGCGAACACGCCGTGGTGCAGCAGGGTGTTCGGCAGTGGGGCCCGGGTGTCGTTGGCGCGGCGGCGCTCCTCGGCCTGCCAGGCGGGCAGGGGGACGGCCTGGTCGGCGTCCCAGGGTGTGTCGGCGGTGGCCAGGGAGCGCAGCAGGGCTTCGAAGGCGGCGAACATGTCGTCCGCGAGGCCGTCCGGGAAGATCCCCTCGCGGACGTCCCAGTTGACCTGGAGGCCCTCGGCGTCGTCCATCGCCTGGCAGTCGATGAACACCTGCGGGGTCTGGGTGATGCCGAAGCCGTCGAGGCGGCCGATGGCCCGTGCGTCGGTACCCGCCTCGCCGAGGCCGATTGCGCTGGTGAAGACGATCGGCATGAGCGCCGCCTCGCGGCCCCGGCGGCGGGCGAGTTCGCGCAGCACCTCGACGCCGGAGCAGAGCCGGTGGTCGAGGTTGTCGAAGAGCTGTCCGCTCACGTTCTTGGCCCGCTCGGCGAAGGTGCTGCCGTCGGCCCAGTCGACGGCCAGCAGGTTGACCGAGGTGAAGTCGCCCACCACGCGGTCGACCTCGGGGTGCAGCGGAAGCCGGTTGAGCACGGTGAGGTTGAGCGCGAAGCGCGGGCTGCGGCTCCAGCGCTCGATCGCGGCCGCGTAGGCGGCGAGCACCACGGAGGACGGGGTGAGGCCGCGCTCCTGCGCCCGGCGCTTGAGGTCCGCCCATGCGGTGGCGTCCAGTTTGAGGAAGCGCCGCCGGAAGCGGGCCTCGGCCGGACGCTCAGCCGGGTGCTCGGCGGGCGTGCGGTCCGCGAGCGGAAGGTCGGGCGCGGGCGGAAGTTCGTCCAGCCGGGCCCACCAGTAGTCGCGGTCGCGCTGGAAGCGGTCGGACTCCCGCAGGCCGCGCTCGGCGAGCAGGTAGTCGCGGAACCGCAGCTCCAGCGGCGGGAGTTCGGCGTCCGGGGTAGCGTGCAGCGTCTCGAACTCGGCGAGCAGCAGCCAGATGGACGCCCAGTCGGCGATCAGGAAGTCCATCGACAGGTGCAGCACGGCCCGCCCGTCCGCCCTGGTGATCCGCAGGTCGAACAGCGGCCAGCTGCTGGTCTCGTACACCCGGTGGCCGAACTCCACGCGTACGGCGGTGAGTTCGGACTCGACGGCGTCGGTGCCGGCGCCGCGCAGATCGGCGGCGGGGACGGCAAGGTGCGGCACCTCCGGCAGCACCCGCTGGTGGCCGTCGGCCGCGATGACGGCCCGGAGCATGTCGTGGCGCCGGATCAGCCGGTTCCAGGCGGCCTCGACGGCCGCCGGGTCGAGATCGGGGTATCCGACCTCCAGGTAGACGTGGCAGGCGACGCCGCCGTGCTCGAAGGCCCCGCCCCGGCCGAGCAGGTAGGCCGCCTGGACGTCGGTCAGCGGGAAGGGTTCGTGACAGGACTCCGGATCGGGGACGACGAGCTCCCGCTCGCCCTCGGCCCGCAGCTGCGCCAGGACGACGTCCTTGGCCTCCCGCAGCGCGGCGAGCCGCTCGGGGTCGAGCGCGCCCTTGGGCGCCCGGTAGCGCAGCCGGCCCGCCTCCTCCCACAACTGCACGCCCGCGCCGCGGAGTTCGGTGATCAGTTCGGTGACGCTCATGCTTCTCGGTCTTCCTCTGCGGGTCGCGGGGGGATGGTGGCGTTGAACCGGAACACGTTGTCCGGATCCCAGGTCGTCTTGAGCCGGACCAGCCGCTCATAGGTGGCCGGGCCGTACGCGGCGCGCACCCACTCGGGCTCGGGGTCGGGCAGCAGGTTCAGGTACGGGCCGCGGGTCACGGGCTGCAGGGCGCGCCAGCCGTCGCGGGCGGGCCGCAGGTGGGCGGCGCTGTCCGGCGCGCCGTACCACTGGGCGCAGATCTCCACGAACCAGCGGGCGTCGCGGTGGGTGAAGGCGGTGGGGCCGACCGGGGCGCGGCCGATCGCCCCGCCGAGGGCGCCGAGGACGACGGAGAAGTTCGGCCCGGCGGCAGCCCAGCGGGCGAGCAGGTCGTCGATGACGGCGTCGGACAGCTCCGGCAGCAGCTCGCCGCGGTTGTAGACGTTCTGCTCCCGGAAACCGGGCGGGGAGGGCAGCAGCCGCTGGTAGTCCGCGTACCGCATCCGTCGCACGCCGTCCGAGAGCGGCCGCGGCCCCATGTTTCGGAGCGGCACGAGCACCGCGTCGCCCTGCTCGGGCGGGCCGAACCAGGTGGGGATCAGCACGACCGAGCGTTCGAAGTGCAGCTGCTCGGGGACGAACGGCAGCGGCGGGGCCGTCCAGGCGAGCGCGACCAGCGATGCCTCGTCGGGCGCCGTGGCGAGCCAGTCCCGGGCGGCCCGCAGGACGGCCGGTGCGTGCTCGGCCGGGTGGACGAGCGGCCCGGCCAGCACCTGGGTGACCGGGTGCAGCCGGAAGCCGAACCGGACCACCACGCCGAAGTTGCCGCCCCCGCCGCGCAGGCCCCAGAACAGCTCCGGGTGCTCGTCCGCACCGGCCCGCACCCGGCGGCCGTCCGCGGTCACCAGGTCGAAGAAGACCACGTTGTCGCTGGTCAGCCCGAACTGCCGGGACAGGTCTCCGACCCCGCCGCCGAGGGTGTGCCCGGCGATGCCGACGTCGGTGTTGCGCGGCCCGGGCAGGGCGAGGCCGTGCTGCTGGGTGGCGGCGTCGAACTCGCCCCAGGTGAGGCCGGGTTCGGCGACCGCCAGCCGGGCGTCCGGGTCGATCTCGATGCGCTTCATGCCGCCGAGGTCGAGCACCATCCCGCCGTCGCAGGTGCCCCAGCCGGCCACGTGGGCGCCGCCGCCACGCACCGCCACCGGCAGGCCGCGCCGACGGGCGAGGGCGAGGGCAGCCGTGACGTCCTCGGCATCGGCGCACCGGGCGATCAGCGCCGGGCGGCGGTCGATCCGGGCGTTGCGGACCCGGCGGGCGCGGTCGTAGCCCGGGCTCGCGGGAGTCAGGAGTTCCATCGCCCGCTCCGCTCAGACGCGGCCGGGCCGAGCTCCGCGCCGTGCAGAGCGGCGGCATCGAGCGGGTGCGTCAGCCCGGCCAGTTCCACGTGCAGGACACGGGTGCGGTCGGCGGGTTCGGGCGTCAGCCACGGGTCCGCGCCGACGAGCGTGCCGAAGGCGGCGTGGTCGCCCGCGGCCACGCCCATCCGGACCCGGGAGACGCCGAGCGCGCCGTTGGCGTGGGTCACTTGGGCGGGTCGCTGCGGCGGGTGGTAGGCGGAGACGATGAAGGGGAGCCCGGCCGGGGCGGGGGTGAGGAAGCGGTAGCGCACCGGCTGTCCGTCGGGCCTGGTCCGGCGACCGGTCATGACGCGGGAGGCCGCGAGGCCCCGGGCGCGCAGGTCGTGGCGGGTCCCGGACAGCTCGAAGCCGCTGGTCTCCAGCGCGACATCGCGCCACCCCTCGCCCGGGCGCGCCCACTTGGCGAGCCGGGCGCCCGCCGCCGGGCCGTACGCGAGGCCGAACGGTCCGCGCAACAGGGCGAACCGGGAAGGGAGTTCGAAGAGCTCGATGAACGGGCCCTGCTCGAACCAGATCAGCGCGTTGTGAGCCTTCGCCGGTGTGCTGCCCCACTCCACGGTGAAGCCGAGATCGGTGAAGTCTCGTACGGCCGACCGGATGTCGTCGACCTTGCACAGGACATGACTGCACGTCAGTTCCATGGTTCTCATTTCTCGGCCTTGCGGGCGACGAAGAGCCGCTGCCCGAGCGGCGCCAGGACGTGTGACTCGGCCGGCAGCGTCCGGACCTGCCGCACACCCGCCCCGGCGTACACGTCCAGCCACTGGTCGGGGGAGAGGAAGGTGCGGCCGGACTTCGCCCTGGCGTCCTCGGGGGCGGTCATCATGAACGCCTGCGAGGTGAGGATCTCCAGGTGCTCGCGGGTCGGCTCGGTGACCAGCAACCAGCCGCCGGGAGCGAGGAGTTCGACCAGGGCGCCGACGGTGGCGTCGGTGTCGCGGGCGTTGTTCAGAACGCCGGCGGCGACGATCACGTCGAAGGATGCGGGCGAGTGCCCTTGGTCGTACGGTGCCCGGTCGACGTCGTACACGCCGAGCCGCAGCCAGCGGTGACGGGCGAACCTCTCCCGGGCCGGGCCGAGGAAGAACCGGGACACGTCGGTGAACAGGTAGTCGACGTTCGGCGCGGCCGTGCCCGCCGCCGTCAGGGCCCGGACGACCGCCTCGGTCGTCGCGGCGGTGCCGCCCCCGACCTCCAGCACCCGCAGCGGTGGCCCGTCGGCCGGGACGAGGCGCCGGACGGCGGTCGCCACGGCCGTGTTGAGGTAGCGGGCGGTGACCGTCTCCCGGTAGACGGTGTCCGCGAGCTCCGTCCGCCCCTCGGGGAAGAGCAGCAGCGCGGCCTGCTGCTCACCGCTCAGCAGGGCGGGCAGCCGCTCGGCGTTGAGCCGCAGGTAGTCGACGAACTCGGGCGAGCCGAGCCCGTCCACCCACACGGCCGCAGTGCGGTTCCAGGCCTCGGCCGCCTCGGCGGGCCGAACCGCCCGGGTCACGGTGAACCGCTCGCCGTCCCGGACGACCCGGCCGCGCTCGGCCAGGGTGGCCAGCCAGCGCTCGACCAGGCCGTGATGGGCCGGTGCCACCCGGGCGGCGGCGAGGATCTCCTCCAGGGTGCCGAGGTCCCCTGGCAGCGCCAGCAGCATGCCGGCGAGCACGGCCTCGTCCAACTGCTCGACGAAGGCCCGGACCTGTTCGGCTCCGACGCCGCGCACCTGGAGCTCGGCGGCTCCTGCCGCCGCCTCGACCAGGCCGTCCAGGGCGGGCGGTACGACGGCCGGATCGTCCACCGTCGCCAACAACTCGCCCACGGGGAACGGCCGGTGAGCCTGCCCCGGCCGCAGCGCGGGGTAGCCGAGCCGGGAGGTGACGTCCTGCCACAGCCGGGTGAGGGTCAGGTGGTACTGGTCGGGCCGCTCGGCGTCCGACTCGCCGAGGATGCCCGCGCGCAGCGCCAGCAGGTCGGCGCCGATCGCCTCGGGCCAGGTGCGGCTCAGCGTCTCCCGGTAGGGCGGCGGCTCGGCGGGGCCGAGCACGGTGGTGGGCGGTTCGGCGAGGTGGCCGGTGTCCGGGCCGTCGAAGTCGAAGCGCTGCTTCACCGCGTCGGGGATGTGCAGCCGGGGGTGCCACAGCACCGGGCCGTGCGGGTCGGTCAGGCTGAGCGTGCCGCCCGCCGTGCCGACCGTCACCCGGTGCAGCAGCTGGACGTGGTTGTCCGGGTCCGCCGGGTCGACCTCGTTCTGCACCCGCAGGGTCAGCGGCACGGCGCCGAGTGCCCCCGTCAGCACCGTGAACGGGCCGTCCGCCGGGCCCGCCGGGGGATCGATCCGCCAGGGGCGCAGGGAGCCGAGCGCGTCGCCCAGCAGGTGCACCAGCGGGAAGGCGACCTGCATCGAGCAGGCCGCGTCCACCGACAGGGCCGGCTGTTCGCCGAGCAGTCGGCGTGCCGCAGTCGTGAAGCGGCGCACCGCCGGGAGCCGGACGTACAGGTCCCCGAGTCGGTACCGCACGCCGTGCCGCCGCGCCTCGCGTAGACAGCGGGCCAGGTCGTCGTGGTGGACGGGCTGCTCCTGGAGGACGTGGATGCCACGGCCGAGCAGCCGCAGCGCGAGTTCGGTGCCGGCCCCGCCCATCACCCCCGAGCGCACCACGACGCAGGCCAGGTCGATGTCCTCCGGCAGCTGGTCGACCTCGGTGAACAGCGGCACCCCGAACCGGCGGGCGCATTCGACGGAGCGCGGACCGCCCCTTGCGAGCACGCCCGCGATCTCGAACTCCTCGGGCAGCCTGGCCAGTGCGGCGAGGTAGAACTGCCCGAACGTCGTCCCGCACACCACGGTTCGCAGTCGGCGGCCGGTCACAGCACTCCCTCCTCGACGAGATCGACGAGATCGCCCATCGGTCCGTCGGTCACGGTCAACTCCACGGCTCCCGAGAGCCGTTCGACGGTCGCGGCCGGATCGAGCACCGCGTCCGCCCAGTGCGCCCCGGCCGGCACCTCGCCCAGCAGCACCGCCAGCGCGGCCGCCGCCGTGACGGCTCCGGTCAGCTCGGCGATGCCGGGCGCGCGCAGCACGGCCGTCCGGCTCAGGGGGCGCCCGTCGGCCGTGCCGTCGAGCTGGACGAACAGCGCCGCGTACGGGGTGCGCCCGGCGGTGTCCAGGGCGCTCGCCCGGCACAGGCCTGCGACGGCCTCGGCCCGGTCGAGCCCACGGGCGGCGTCGAGCGCGGCCGGCAGGTGCTCGCCGTCGAGCACGGTGTACCAGCGGCCGTGGTCGAGGGCGAGCTCGCGCGCCAGCCGCTCGCCCTCGGCATCGAGGTACGGGTAGGCGGCGACGGGGCACGGCAGGAACGGCAGCCGCAGCCCGGACTGCCGCGTCAGCGCCCCCGCCCGGCGCCCACCGCCCTGCCAGGCGGCGAGCGGCTCGTTGGCGCCGCCGAGGACGCCGTGCAGGTAGTCCTCCGCGCCCGTGGCGGTGAAGCGGTCGAGCACCGCCGCGTAGCAGGTCAGTCCGTGCACAGAGTCGAAGCCCTGCTGGGCGAGCCAGCGGGGGAGCAGCCCGGAGAGCCCCGGCAGCGCGCCCGCCGCGAACACAGTGCTGAACGCACCTTCACCGGCGGCGAGTTGATCCGGTGCGCCCGCGTCCACGTGGTGCGCGCCCGCCGCCAGCGCTGCCCGGGCCACCCGGGCGGCCGAGGCGTGCGAGGGCCCCGAGCAGTGCACGACGACCCGGCAGCCGGCCACGAACTCGGCCAGCGAGGCGTCGTCCGCCACGTCGACCCGTGCGGCCTCGGCCGGGCCGGGCAGGGCGGCGGCCAGCTCGGCCGCACGCTCCAGGCGCCGACCGCCGATCCGCAGCGGGCCCGCGCCCCGGGCGGCCAGCAGCCGGGTGGCCTGGGCGCCGACCGCGCCGTAGCCGCCGATGATGCCGATCACAGGGTTCCTTCCTCGAGGTCGTCGTGCTGTGCGAGCTCTTCGGCCACGGCCGCCGCCACCTGGGCGAGGCCGGGCCCGTTGAACATCCGGCGCAGCGGTAGCTCGACGCCGAACCGCTGCTGCAGCTGGGCGAGGAAGCGGGTGGCCAGCAGGCTGTCGCCGCCCTGTTCGAAGAAGCTCCGCCGTCGTCCGACGGCCGTCAGCCCCAGCAACTCCACCCAGATGGCGGCGAGTTGCTCCTCGAGCTCGCCCTGCGGCGGCTCATCGGCGTCCTCGTCACCGCCCTCGGCCAGCGCCGCGGTGACTGCTGCCCGGTCGACCTTCCCGTTGGCGCTCAGCGGCAGCCAGGGCAGCACCTCGATCCGCTCCGGCACCATGTGCGCCGGCAGCAAGGCCGCCACGTGATCGCGCAGGTCGGCCGGGTCGGGGTCGAGCGAGGCCTCCGGCCGCCGGGCCCAGAGCCGCTCCATGAAGGAGTCGCCGACCGCCAGGTGGCCGGCCTCGTGCAGACCGACCCGGGCGAACAGCTCCGTCCAGCGCGACGCGGGCAGCATCGGCGTGCCGGCCAGCCGGCGCGCCCGGTCGAAGCCGACGTAGCCACGGTCGAGCAGGCCCGCCGTCAGCAGCGCCACCGGGGTCAGCTCGGCTCGCTCGACGGCCAGCAGCCGCCCTCCGGGCCGTAGCAGCAGGGCGGCCAGGGCCGGCCCCTGCTCGGGCTCGGGGTAGCGGTGGAGCACGTTGTCCGCCACCACCACGTCGAAGCGGTGCCGCAGTTCCTCGGGTATCCGCTGGTCCGGCAGCTGGTGGCAGACGGCGTGCGGCTGCTCCGCCAGGCGCCGGGACGCGGCGGCGACCATGGCGGCCGAGGGGTCGAGCAGGGTGTAGCGCACCTGCTCCGGGGAGAGCAGGCCGAGCAGCTGCTCGGCGGTGCGGCCCGCGCGCCCGTCCAGCTCGGCCACCTCGATGGGGCGGCCGGCGGCCTCGGCCAGGTCGGCCAACTCCCGCGCGATCCCGGCCAGGGCCGCCGCACCGCCGGGATCGGCGGCCGCGAGGTTCGCCGGGGCGAGTACGTCGTCGTCCAGCAGGGCGGACGGGTCGAGCCGCCCGGACAGGATCGCCCGGTAGTCCTCCACCCGGTCGAGCAGTCGCCGTCGGGCGCAGGCGATCAGGGCGCCGTACGCGTCGGAACCGCTGTCCGGCTCGCCGCGGGTCAGGGCGACGGCCAGCTCCGGCCCCGCGCTGTACCCGTTGTCCTCCTCGACGAGGACCTTCCGCTCGACCAGCCAGCGCAGCCACAGCCGCAGGACCGGCAGGTGCTCCTCCGTCACCTCCAGCCGGGCGGCTGTTGCGTCCAGGCGCTCCGGGCCGTCGAGCCTCTCCAGACCGCTTAGTCGGATCAGCACCTCCTCCGCCGCCTCGGCCTCCACCTGCCGGGCCCGCGCCCGCGCCGCCGCCACGGCCGTCCGTACGGTCGCGGTCGGCGACGCCTCCTGCGGTGCGACCGCCGGGACGACCGCTGCCGCCAGCCGCCGACCGGACCGTTCCCCGACCACCGCCACGACCGCGCGGCCCACCGCCGGATGCGACCGCAGCGCCGCCTCGATCTCGCCGAGCTCGATCCGGTGGCCCCGGAGCTTGACCTGCTGGTCCGCCCGGCCGAGGAACTCCAGCGTGCCGTCCGGCCGGTAGCGGCCGAGGTCCCCCGTGCGGTACCAGCGCCCGCCCGCCCACTCGACGAACCGGCGCTCCGTCAGCTCGGGCGCTCCACGGTAGCCGAGGGCCACGCCCGCGCCGCCGATCCACAGCTCGCCCGGCACCCAGTCCGGGCAGTCCCGGCCGAAGCCGTCCACCACCCGGAACCGCTGGGCGCGCAGCGGCCGGCCGTACGGGATCGAGGGCCAGGCCGGGTCGACCTCGCGCACCTCGAAGGAGTTGGACCAGATCGCCGCCTCGGTCGCGCCGCCGAGCGCGATGAACCGGCAGTGCGGAAGCAGTGCCGCGCAGCGGCCCGGCAGGTCGAGGCCGACCCAGTCACCGGAGACCAGCGCCAGCCGCAGCGGCTCGGGCGCCGGACCGCTCTCCGCCACGGTGAGCAGCATGTCGAGCAGCGCGGGCACGGAGTTCCACACCGTCACCCGGTGGCGGCGCACCAGCTCCAGCCAGCGCCGGGCGTCCCGCCGGGCCTCCTCCTCGACCAGCACCACCGCGCCGCCCGCCGACAGCGGGCCGAACACGTCGTACACCGAGAGGTCGAAGTCCAGCGCGGACACCGCGAGAACGCGGTCCTCCGGCCCGACGGCGAAGCGCTCGTCGACGTCGTCCACGGTGTTGGCCGCCGAGCGGTGGGTGATCTCGACGCCCTTCGGCTCGCCGGTCGACCCCGAAGTGAAGATCACGTAGGCGAGGTCCTCCGGACCGGTCGCGACCGGCGCGGGCAGTGCCTCCACGCCCTCGGAGACCGCGATCCGCCGGATCCCGTCGTCCTCCGTCCCCGCCTCGTCGGTGACCGCGAACCGGGCCCCCGCCAGGCGGTGGATCCGCTCGCGCCGCGCCGTCGGCTGATCGACCCCGACCGGCAGGTACGCCGCCCCGGCCGCCAGTACCCCGAGCACGGCCACGACCTGCTCCGGCCCCTTCGGCAGCGTCACCGCCACCACCTCGCCGGGCTCCACTCCGCGCTCGTGCAGCACCGCCGCCAGCCGCAGCGCCCGCTGCGCCAGCTTGCCGTACGTCCACTCCTCGCCGCCACCCCACACCAGGGCAGTACGGTCCGGCTGTTCGGCCGCCCGACGGAAGAACCCGCCGTGCAGCAGGCCGGCCGGCGCCTCCGTGCCGGTGGCGTTGACCTGCCGCCGCACCAGCCGCTGCGCCTCGGGCAGCAGCTCGGGCGCGGGCTGGTGCCAGTCGGCGGCGCCGAGGTGGTCGAGCAGCCGCAGGTAGCCGGCGAACATCCCGTCCAGCACGCCGTCGGGGAACAGCTCCTCGACCGCGTCCCAGTTCAGCCGGATCCCGCCCTCGGCGGTCTCGGTGACCTGGTGGTCCAACCAGACCTGCGGCGTCTGGGACACCCCCCAGACGTGCTCGGCGAAGGGGCCGTCCGGCGCGCCGGCGCCGACCCCGAGAGCGCTGGTGAACACCACGGGCATCGTGGTCTCCGGTTCACCGGTGCGGCGCGCGAGGTCGCGCAGGACCTGGACGGCCGACAGCTCGCGGTGGTCCAGCGCCCGCCACAGTTCCTCCTGCACCCGCCGGGCCGTGGCCAGCCAGCCCTCGTCGCGCTCGGGGCGGACGGGGACGAGGACCAGCGAGGTGAAGTCGCCCAGCACCCGCTCGATGTCCGGGTGCACCTCCCGGCGGTCGAACAGGGTGAGGTTGAGCGTCAGGTCGGGCCGCGCGCTCCAGCGGCCCAGCACCTCGCCGAAGACGGCGAGCAGCACCGCCGACGGGGTCAGGCCGTGCTCGCGCGCCCGGTCGGCGATCGGCCGCCACCGCTCGGCGGAGATCCGCGCCTCGCGCCGGGTGAAGTACGGGCGCGCTACCTCCGACGGATCGACGGCGAGCGGCAGCTGCGGCGCGGGCGGGAGCTCGGCGAGCCGGTCGTCGGACCAGTACTCCCGGGCCGCGGTCAACGCCTCGGGGGCGGGCGCCGCGCCGAGCACGTAGTCGCGGAACGAGACGTCCAGCGGAGGGAGTTCGGCGTCCAGGTCCTGGTAGAGGGCACCGAGTTCGGCGTAGAACCGCAGGATGCTCAGCGCGTCGAGCACCAGGTTGTCCATCCCGATGCCGAGCCTGGTCCGGCGGCCCGAGCGCACCGCGCGGATCGAGAACAGCGGCCAGACGCCCGGGTCGAAGACCTGGTGGGAGGCGCTCTCCCGCAGCTCGGCGAACGCGGCCTCGGGGTCGGGGCCGGCCTCGGCCAGGGGAACGGTGAAGCGGGGCACCTTGGGGAGGACGCGCTGCTCGCCCCGCTCGTCGACGACCGCCCGCAGCATCTCGTGCCGGGCGACCAGCCGGTTGACGGCCTCCTCCAGCCGGCCCGGGTCGAGGTCGTCGAGGTCGTACTCGCGGTAGAAGTGGCAGCCGGTCCCGCCGAGGGTGAAGCCCTCGCCGCGGCCCAGCCAGTACGCGCGCTGGACGTCGGTGAGCGGGAACGGCTCGTGGCGGCCCGCCGGGTCCGCGGTGAGCGCGGGGGCGGGGGCCGGTGCGGCGTCCGGTCGCAGCGTCGCCGCGAAGTCGGCCAGGACCGGCCGGGCGAACAGTTCGGCGAGCCGGACCTGCCCGTAGCCGGCCGCGCGCAGCCGGCCGACCAGCCGGGTCGCCAGCAGGGAGTCGCCGCCGAGGGCGAAGAAGTCGTGCTCCCGGCCGACGGCGGCCACACCGAGCACCTCCGTCCAGGCGGTGGCGACGGCCTCCTCGGCCGCGCCGACCGGCGCCGTGACGGGGGTGGCGTCCGGGAGGTCCCCGGCCGCCAGCACCTGGCGCAGGGCTGCCCGGTCCACCTTCCCGTTGGGCGTCAGCGGCAGTCCGGGCAGCACGGCGATCCGCTCGGGCACCATCGCCGAGGGCAGGCGTGTCGCCAGGAAGGCGCGCAGCGCCGCCGGGTCGAGCGCGGAGGCGCGGCCGTCCCGCAGCGCGCCCACGGTGGCCAGCGCCTGCCAGTCGGCGGCCGCGCGTTTCCGGTCGGCGGTGAGCGCGGCCCCGAGTCTGCCGTCTGCGCAGACCACGGCGACGCCCTGCGCCACGCCTGGGAAGGCGGTCAACGCGGCCTCGATCTCGCCGAGTTCGATCCGGTGGCCGCGCACCTTGACCTGGTGGTCGGCCCGGCCGAGGAACTCCAGGGTGCCGTCCGGCCGGTAGCGGGCCCGGTCGCCGGTGCGGTACCAGCGCCGTCCGTCGGCCTCGACGAAGCGCTCGGCGGTCCGTTCGGCGTCGCCCCGGTAGCCGCGGGCGAGGCCCGCCCCGCCGATCCACAGCTCGCCCGGCACCCAGTCCGGCCGGTCCCGCCCGAGCGGGTCGACCACCCGGCAGACGACGCCCCGCAGCGGTGTGCCGTACGGGATCGACGACCAGTCGGCCGGGACCGGCCGGGGAACCTCGCAGACGGTGGAGTGGATGGCCGTCTCGGTGGTGCCGCCCAGGGCGACGAACCGGCAGCCGGGCGCGAGGGCGGAGAGCCTTCCGGGCAACTCCAGCGGTACCCAGTCGCCGCCGAGCAGCACCGTGCGCAGCGCGGGTGCGGGGCCGTCGGCCGCCGTGACCAGCATGTCCAGCAGTGCGGGCACGCAGTTGACCACGGTGACGCGGTGGCGGTGCATCAGCTCGGCCCAGACGGTGGCGTCCCGGCGGTCCGGTTCCTCGACGCAGACCACCGCCGCGCCGGCCGACAGCGGGCCGAAGACGTCGTACACGGACAGGTCGAAGTCCAGGGCGGACAACGCCAGGGTGCGGTCCCGGGGCCCGACGGCGAACCGCTCGTTGAGGTCCTCGACGGTGTTCACGGCTGCCGCGTGCGGGATCTCGACGCCCTTGGGCTCGCCGGTGGAGCCGGAGGTGTAGATGACGTAGGCGAGGTCGGTGTCGGCGCCTGGCAGCGGGCCGGCCAGGGGTGCGACGTCGGCGGGGACGGTGATGTCGTCCAGGACGAGCCGGACGCCCGCCGAGCTGTGGATCCGGGCGCGGCGGGCCTCGGGCTGGTCGATGCCGAGCGGCAGGTAGGCGGCGCCAGCGGCGAGGACGGCGAGGACGGCGGTGACCTGGTCGGGCCCCTTGGGCAGGGTGATGGCCACCAGGTCGCCGGGGCGGACGCCCTGGTCGTGCAGGTGGGCGGCCAGGCGCAGGGCCCGGTGGGCCAGTTCTCCGTATCCCAGTGCTCCGGTCTCGCCCCAGAGCAGGGCCGGGACGTCGGGGTGCGCGGCGGCACGGGCGAAGAAGGTGTCGTGCAGTCGGGCGCCGGAGCGCGGGTGCGCGGTGTCGTTCGCCTGTTCCCGGACAGTCAGTTGGGCGGCCGGGAGCAGTGGCGGCACGGGTGCGCCCCAGGCGTCCGAGCCGTTGAGCAGCTGGTCGAGGAGGGTGCCGTAGGCGGCGAACATGGCGTCCAGGACGCCGGGGGCGAAGGCGTCCTCGCGGGCGTCCCAGTTGACCAGCAGCCCGCCGTCGACCTCGGTGACCTGGGCATCCAGCCAGACCTGCGGGCCCTGGGAGATGATCCAGGAGGCCTCGCCGAACGCCTCGCGGACGGCGGGGGCGAACAGTTCGCCCAGGCCGAGGGCGCTGGTGTAGACGACCGGTGCGAGCACGCGCTCGCCGTGCAGGCGGGAGAGGTCGCGCAGGACCTCGACGCCGGAGTGGCCGGCGTGTGCGGCGTCCGCGTGGAACCGGCTCTGGAGCCGGGTGGCGCGCTCGGCGAAGGTACCGGGCGCGGAGCCCTCCCAGGCGAGCAGGACCGAGGAGGTGAAGTCGCCGACCAGTTCGCCGACTTCGGGGTGGAGCGGGGCGCGGTCGAAGAGTGGCAGGTTGAGCAGGAGGTCGGGCTCGGCGCTGAAGGCCGTCAGCGTCTCGGCGAAGACGGCGGCGAGTGCCATGGCCGGGGTGAGGCCGTGCCGGCGGGCCAGGCGGTCGAAGGCGTGCACCGCCTCGGCGTCGAGTCTGCGGTGTCTACGGACGACCGTGGTGGCGGCGGAGGCGAACGCATCGGGCGCGAGGGCCAGTTGGGGCGCCGACGGAAGTCCGGGCAGCCGGGTCTGCCAGTAGGCCCGGTCCGCCTGTTCGGCCTGGGGGTCGGCGGCCGCGGCCCGGTCGGCGCGGTAGCGCGGGTAGCTGTAGTCCAGGGGCGGCAGTGGCCGGTCGGGCTCGGTGTAGGCGCGGGCCAGGTCGGCCAGCAGGACCCGCAGGCTCAGCGCGTCGGCGGCGACCATGTCCAGGTTGATGTGCAGCCGGGTTCCGTCAGGCCTCAACTCATCGGGGAACAGTGAGAGTTGGACGTCGAAGACCTCGCCGCTCGCGATGTCCAGGGAACGGTGCGAGAGACATCGGCGCAGCTCCGCCAGCCGGTCCTCGGCCTCGGCGGAGGGGAGTTCGCGCAGGTCGTGCGCGCGCAGGCCCGGCCAGGTGGTGTCCGGCGCGATCCGCTGACGGCCGTCGTCGAGGACGTGCACCCGCAGCATTCCGTGGCGGGCCAGAACGGCCCGGACGGCGTCTTCGAGCCGGGCCGGATCGACGCCGGCGCCGTCGAACTCATGGTAGAAGTGCGCTGCCACACCGCCGAGTTGCTGACCCTCCTCGCGCCCGACCCAGTACGCGTGCTGCATCAGGGCCAGCTCGAACGGCGCCGACTCGTCGACGGCGGCCGGCGCCGGACGGGCCGTCGCCGTGCCCGGCTGTCTGTCGAGCAGCGAGTGCCAGGCGGAGAGCCGGGGTTCGGCGGCCAGGTCGGCGAAGCCGACGTCGAGGCCGTGCTGCTGAAGTCGGCCCGCGAGGCGCATCAAGGTCAGTGAGTCCAGCCCGAGTTCGATCAGGTTGGCGTGCTCGCCCACCTCCTCGGCGGGCAGGCCCAGCAGCTCGCCGACGGCCTTCGGCAGATCGATGGGCGGCGGCCCGGATACCTGCGACAACGGGGGCTCCTCTCCTTCGGTGCGGTGTGCTCGTATCTTAATAGCATTGAAAACCATTTCCATCTACTGCTAGCGTCCAGGGCGTTCGAGAACACCGGCCACGAAGGGGCGGGGATGACCAACTCCACGACAGAACCCGTAGCAGGCGAGGAAGTTGACCAGGAGGACGTATCAGCCGACGTGCTCTCCGGGCGGCGCTGGACGACCGCGTTGACCTCACTGGCGGCCGCGATGATGACCCTGGACATCACGGTCGTCAACGTGGCCCTGCCGAAGATCGGCGAGGACCTCGACGCCTCGCTCGACTCCCTCCAGTGGATCGTCAACGCCTACACGCTCAGCTTCGCCGCGCTGCTGCTCACGGCCGGCTCGGTGTCCGACCGGATCGGCCGCCGCCGGATCTTCCTCGCCGGGGTCGCACTCTTCACCGCCGCCTCGGCCGCCTGCGCGCTCGCGCCGAACGCGGCCGTGCTGATCGCGGCCCGCGCCGTCCAGGGCGCGGGCGGAGCGATGGTGCTGGGCACCTCGCTGGCGCTGATCGCCGGGGCGTACGAGGGTGCTCCCGCCCGGTCCCGCACCAGCGCCATCGGCCTGTTCACGGCCGGCGGCGCGGTCTCGGCGGCGCTCGGCCCGCTGGTCGGCGGGGTGGTCGTCGAGTGGCTCAGCTGGCCCTTCCTGTTCGCGGTCAATGTCCCCATCGGGCTGGTCATCCTCTACGGCACGGCGCGCCGGGTGCCCGAGAGCGTCGCCCCCGGTGCGGCGCAGCCGGTCGACCGGGTCGGCGCGGTGCTGGCGGTACTCGCCCTCTTCGCCCTCAACTACGGCATGTTGACCGGCGCGGAGCAGGGCTGGTCCGCGCCGCGGGTGCTCGCCCTGCTCGGCGCCGGGGCGGTGCTGGCGGTGGCGTTCGCCGTCGTGCAGTGGCGCCTCGGCGAGCGGGCGATGCTGGACCTGCGGCTGTTCGCCATCCCCACCTTCAGCGGTGCGGTGCTGCTGAGTTTCGCGGCCCGGATCTTCAGCTTCGGCCTGCTGCCCTTCCTCACCCTGTGGCTGGGCGGCATGCTCGGGCTCTCGCCGTTGCGGATCGGGTTCGTCCTGCTCGCCCAGTCCCTCGCCCTGGTGGTCGGCGCCGCGCTCAGCTCGCTGCTGACCAAGGTGATGTCGATCGGCCGGGTCCTGGCGCTGGGCATGGCGCTGGTGGCCGTTGGCCTGTTCACCGCGGTGGGCATCGGCCCCGGGGACGGCTGGACGGTCGTGCTGCCGATGCTGGTGCTGGTGGGCGCGGGCGCCGGTCTGACCCTGCCGCACCTGCTCGCCCTCGCCGTCGGTGTCGTCCCGGCCGCGCGGGCCGGCACCGCCTCCGGCGCGGCCAACAGCTTCTTCCCGCTGGGTACGGCGACCGGCGTGGCCGTGTTCGGTGCGGTCCTGACCGCCAAGGTCGGCAAGGTGCTGTCGCCGGAGGCCCTGGACCGCCTGGGCGGGCCGTCGGGCGGTGCCGGGCAGGTCCACCGGCTGGTCACGGCGGGCCAGTTCGATGCGGCGGCGGCCCCGTTCCCCGCCGCGGCCCGGGGCGAACTGCTCGACCTGGCTCACTCCGCCTACACCGGCGCCCTGTCCACCATCTTCCTGATCGCCGCCATCGCCGCCTTGGTCGCCGCCGGGGCGAGTCTGGTGCTGATCCGCGAGCAGGACACCCAGCAGCCCGGCTGAGGCCGGACGAGCCACGGGCCCGGTCACCCCTGCCGCTGACCGGGCCCGCCGCTCGCCCCGGCGGGGGACAGCAGCCGCTCCAGGACGGCGCCCAGCACCGCCCGGGGTTGCTCCGAGAGGTAGAAGTGCCCGCCGGGGAAGGCCAGCGACTCGAACGGGCCGCTGGTCCACTCGCACCAGCCGGCCGCCTCCTCGGGAGTGAGCTCGGTGTCCTGGTCGCCGGTCAGGGCGGTCACCGGGCAGGGGAGCGGGCCCTCGGGGGCGGCCGGGTACGTCTCGATCAGCCGGTAGTCGCCCCGCACGGCCGGCAGGACCAGCCGCAGCAGCTCGGGCAGCTCCAGGACCGCCGGGTCCGTGCCGCCCAGCCGGGCCAGTTCGGCACAAAGCGCGTCGTCGTCGAGCAGGTGGACGGTGCCGCCGCGGTGGTACTGCGGCGCCTCGCGCGCTGAGACGAACACCTGGGCGGGCGCCCGGTGGCCCCGGCGCAGCAGGTGCAGGGCCAGCTCGTGTCCGACCGTCGCGCCCATGCTGTGTCCGAACACCGCCCACGGCCGGTCCAGCAACGGGCCCACCGCATCGGCGAGTTCGGCCACCAAGGCCGCCAGGTCGGGCGGTATCGGCTCGTCGAGGCGCTCCGCCCGGCCCGGCGGGCAGACCAGGACGAGGTCCACCTCGGGCGGGAGCAGCTCGGCCCACGTCCGGTAGAGGGCGGCCGAACCGCCCGCGTGCGGCAGGCAGATCAGGCGCAGCGAGGCGTATGGGCGTGGGCGCGGGCGGCGCAGCCACGGGGAGTCGGGCATCTGTGTGGGTCCTCGTGGGGTTGTAACGGATTCGGTCAGCGCTGGGCGGCGTCGGGGAGTGCGAGGTCGGCCTGGTCCGGCAGGTCCGGTACGGCGGCGACGAGCCGGGCGGTCACCGGGTCGGCGGGCGCGGACAGCACCTGCTGCACCGGCCCGCTCTCGCGGACCGTGCCGTCGGCGAGCACCGCGAGCGTGCCGCCGAGCCGGGCGGGCACCGAGAGGTCGTGGGTGACGACGACCAGTGCGACACCCAAGTCCCGACGCAGCTCGTCCAGCAGGGCGACGACCGTGGCGGCCGTCGGCGGATCCAGTGCGCTGGTGACTTCGTCGCAGAGCAGCACCTCCGGTCGCGCGGCGAGGGCGCGGGCGAGGGCGACCCGCTGGCGTTGCCCGCCGGACAGCTCTCCCGGCCGCCGTCCGGCGTGCTCCGCCGTCAGACCGACCCGCTCCAGCAGCCGGTGCACTTCGCCGCGCACGGCCTCGGCGTCCAGCTCCGGCCGGAACAGGCCCACCGGGCGCGCGATGATGCGGCCCACCGGGTGGCGCGGGTTCAGCGAGTCCTGGGGGTCCTGCGGTACGAGCTGGACGCGGCGGAGGTGGTCGCGACGGCGCCGTCGCAGGCCGGCCGGGAGTACGTCGCCGGTGAGCCGGACGGTGCCCGTCCATTCGGGGTGCAGCCCGGCGAGGCAGCGCAACAGGGTGGTCTTCCCGCTGCCCGACGGGCCGACCACGCTCAGGCAGCCACCGGGTGCGAGGGCGAGGGCGATGCCGGAGAGCACCGCCCGGGTGCCGCGGTGGGCGGCGAGTGCCTCGACCTCCAGCACCCGCGCCGAGGCGGCGGCCCCGGCCGGCGGTCGCGCGGCCGGGAGCGTGCTCGCCCGGGCGGCCGCCACCAGCCGCCGCCCGGCCTCGCTCTCCGGTCGGGCGAACACCTCGGCGACCGGTCCCCGCTCGACCACCTGCCCGGCGTCCAGGACCGCCACCTCGTCGGCCACCGAGGCCACCTGGGCCAGGTCGTGGGCGACCAGCAGCACCGCCGGCCCGCCGTCCTCGCGCAGCCGCCGGACGTCCGCCAGCAGGGCGGTGGCCGTGGCCGGGTCGAGCGCGCTGGTCGGTTCGTCGAGCACCAGCAGGTGGGGCCGGTGGGCGAGCGCGCAGGCCAGGGCGACGCGCTGGCGCTGCCCGCCGGAGAGCTCGTGCGGCCGTCGGCGCAGGAAGGCGGGATCGTCCGGCAGCCGGGCCAGCCGCACCGCCGCGCGGATCCGCTCGGGCCGTTCGGCGCGGGGAACGGCCCGAGCGCGCAGGAACTCGCCGATCTGGTCGGCCACGCGCAACGTCGGGGCGAGCGAGGTGCGCGGGTCCTGCGGCACGTACCCGGAGTGCCGGGCGCGCAGCCGCCGCAGCGGCCGGGGCGCCAGGTCGAGCACCGGATGCCCGGCCAGCCCCACCTGCCCGGACCGCAGCGCGAGCCCGGGGCGGATCTCGCCGAGCGCGGCGAGGGCGAGGGTGGTCTTCCCGCTGCCGGACGCGCCGACGAGTGCCAGGATCCGGCCCGGCGGCAGGTCGAGGTCGACGTGGTCGAGCACCAGCGCACCGTCCGGCCCTGTCACGGAGAGCCCGCGGACGCGCAGCACGGAGCGGTCCTCCGGGGTGTCGTTCGGCGTGGCAACTCGGCGACGGCGTCGGGGGGTTGCCCGAGCGGCAGCCGGAGAAGCGGTGTCGACCAGCAGGTTCGCGGACAGCAGCAGGACCAGGATCGCGGCCGCCGGCACGGCGACCGCCAGCGGTTGCAGGGCCAGCCCGTCCCGGTTCTCCAGGATCATCAACCCCCAGTCCGCCGCGGGTGGTTGGGTGCCGTAGCCGAGGAACGACGCGGTGGAGACGATGAACACCGCCCCGACAAAGCGCACCCCGGCGTCGGCCGCCAGCACCGGCGCGAGGTTGGGCAGCACCTCGCGCAGCAGGACGTACCCGGTGCGCTCGTCGCGCGCCGACGCCGCCTCGACGTAGTCGTGCTGCAGCGCCTGGAGGGTCGCCGCGCGCACCACCCGGACGACCTCCGGCAGCAGTACCACGGCCGCCGCCGCGCCGACCCCGAACCCGCCGCGTCCCAGCGCCACCACCGTGACGCTCAGCAGCAGGAAGCCGGGCAGGCTCAGCAGCACGTCCGTCGCGCGCAGCACCCAGGTGTCGAGGCGCCCCCCGCGCAGTGCCGCGAGCATCCCGGCGGCCGCGCCCAGCCCGTACGCGGCGGCGAGCGCGGCCGCCGACTGCACCAGCAGCGCCCGTCCGCCGGCCAGGAGTCGGCTGAGCACGTCCGAGCCGAGGTGGTCGGTGCCCAGCGGGACCGGGCCGCCGGCGGGTGCGTACGGCATGTCCAGGACCTCGCCGCTCCCGTGCGGGGCGAACAGCGGGCCGAGCACGGCGAGCAGGACGACGGCGATGAGCACGCCGCCCGCGGCGACCGTCTGGACCCGCCTCTTTCGTTTCATCAACTCGATTTCCTAGCAGCGGGATTGAGGGCTCTGGCGAGCAGGTCGGCCAGCAGGTTGAGCACGATGGTGAGGCTGGCGACCAGCAGGGCGCAGCCCAGCACGACCGGGGTGTCCCGGGAGGCGGTGGCGTTCACCAGTGCGGCCGCCAGCCCCGGGAAGCCGAACAGCGTCTCGGCGACCAACGTCCCGCCCAGCAGATAGGCGAGGTAGCGGGCGAACACCGGGACGGCGGGCACCACAGCGGCGGGCAGCACCCAGCGCAGCACGACCCGGTGCTCCGGCACCCCGCCGAGCCGCGCGGCGAGGACGGCGTCCGACCCGGTGGCCGCGAGCACGCCCGAGCGCACCAGTCGCACGTTCTGGGCCAGGCTGACCGAGAGCAGCGTGACCACCGGCAGGACTAGCAGCCGGGGTTGGGTGAGCACGCCCTCCCCGGCGGGCGGCACCGAGACCGCCGGCAGCCAGCCGAGACCCACCGCGAACACCAGCACGAGCAGCGTGCCGGTCACGAACTCGGGCAGGCTGACCAGCGTGAGGGTGGCCGCCGACACCGTGCGGTCTGCCGCCCGCCCGGCCCGCAGCCCGGCCAGCAGGCCGAGGCCGAGCGCCAGGGGAACCAGCAGGACGGCGGTCACCGCGCCCAGTAGCAGCGAGTTGCCCGCCCGCTCGGCGATCAGCCGAGCGACCGGCTCGCCGTTGGTGTAGGAGGTGCCGAGGTCGCCCTGGACGGCATGCCACAACCAGTGCGCGTAGCGGGTCCACAGCGGCTCGTCCAGGCCCAGCTGGTGCCGGAGTTCGGCGATCCGTTCCGGTCCGCCGTGGCCGGCCAGCCGGGCGGCGGCCGCATCCCCGGGGGCCAAGGCGGTTGCGGCGAACACCATGACGGACACGGCCAGCAGCGTCCCCGCCGCCCCGCCGAGTACGCGGAGCGGCCTCAGCACGTTCCTCATTCGCTGAGGAAGGCGTCGCGCAGGGAGGGGTAGTCGAAGAACCCGAGGGCCTTGACGCCCTGGACGCTCGGCTTGGCCGCCGCGACCGGCGGGATCCGCGCGAAGACCACGTCGCCGCCGTGCTCGTAGAGGTGGTGCTGGACGTCGTGCACCGCGCGGGTGCGCTTGGCGTCGTCCCCGACCGCCGCGTGCATGGCGGTCAGCAGCCCGTCCAGGGTGGGGCCGGCGGGCCCGGTGAAGGGGTAGGACGCCTTCGAGCCGTAGTACATCGACAGTTGCAGCGGCAGCGGCATCGCGTGGTAGAGGTTGGTCTGCAGTGGGGTGCTGAGCAGGGTCTTGACGTCGGTGTAGTAGTCGGCGGCCGGGATCTTGTCGACGTTCACCGACAGCCCGGCTTCCTTGGCCTGCTGGACGAAGGCGGTGGCGCTCTCCAGGGTGCCGAACTCGTAGTCGCTGGTGCGGACCGAGAGGGTGAGGTCGCCGAGGCCGGCGGCGGCCAGCACCTTGCGGGCCTGCCCGGGATCGTGGGCCGGGCGCGGCAGCGAGGTGTCGTACCAGGACTGGTGGCGGCCGAGCGCGTCGTCGGCGACCTCTCCGTAGCCGAGGGTGACGGTGCGCACCATTGCGTCCCGGTCGACGGCGAGGCGCAGCGCCTGGAGGGCCTCGGGCTTGTCGAAGGGGTGGGCGCCGAGGTTCATGGTGAGCGCCAGGTCGCTCCAGAGTTCCTGCGGTGCGGTCAGCACCCTGAGCGCGGGGTTCTTCGCCTCGGCGCGGGCGGCGGCCAGGGAGATGGCGCCGGCGTAGTCGAACTGGCCGGCCTTCAGCCCGTTCAGGCGGGCCCCGGCGTCGGCGACGGAGACCAGCTCGATCTCGTCCAGGTACGGTCCGCCGCCGGCCGCCGCACCCCAGTAGTCGGAGCGTGCGGCCAGCAGACTGCTCGCGCCCCGGGACCAGCTCTTGAGGACGAACGGGCCCGATCCGACGGCGTGGTCGAAGTCCGTGGTGCCCGCCGGGAAGACGAACATCGACTGGGCGAGGACGAGGTCGAAGAAGCCGTCCGGCGACTTGAGCGCCAGAACGACGGTGCGCGGGTCCGGGGCGGTCGAGGTGGTTGGGTCGAGGGCGCTGAGCAGGCCGCTCTGGGTGGTCGGGTTGGTGGCGAGCGTGCGCAGGCTGAACAGCACGTCCTCGGCGGTCAGCTTGCGGCCGTCGCTGAAGGTCACGCCGTCGCGGACGCGGACGGTCCAGCGGGTCGCGTCCGGGCTCGGCTCGACGGACTCGGCCAGCCGCCAGACCGGCTTGCTGTCCTCGATCTCGCCGAGGGCGTCCCAGACCAGCCGGGCCCGGACGTAGTCGACCGCGCTGCCGGTGGCCTGGAGCACGCTGGTCGACTCGGCGGCCGAGCCGGCGAACGCGGCCCGCAGCCGCCCGCCCTTGCGGGGTGCGACCGAGGAGCCGGTGGCGGCGGTGAGCGGCGGCCGGGTGCCGCCGCTCCCGCACGCGGCCAGCAGGCTGCCGGCCGCGGCGGCCCCGAGTCCGGCGCCGACGCCTCTGAGCAGGGAGCGGCGGGATATCTGATCAGGAGTCACGTGACCTCATTCGGGCGGATGGAGGGTGGGCTCCCCACTCTAGAATGAAACGATAATGCTTTTCAATAAGCTTCCTGGGGGTCTCATGCCCGACCGTTCGCCCGCCCGTACCCGCCGCGCCAAGGGGCTCGACCGATCGACCGCGGCCGCCTGGATCGCGCGCTGGGAGGTCCAGCAGGAGAGGTACGCGGTCGACCGCGAGGAGCGCTTCACGGTGTGATCGGCGACGTGCTGGAGCTGGCGACCGCGAGGAATGCGTGCCGGGGGAGACGAAGCCGGTGAGACGGACCTTGCGGTCCTCCAGGCTCCCCTCCAGGTCGCGGCTGCGGCCGATGAACTCGGTGAGCGACATCGGGGTGACCACGCCGGCCCAGGGATCGGCGGCGGCGCCGGGCGTGGCCGTGGCCGACGGCGCTGCCAGCGGGATGTAGCCGGTCTGCCAGACGCCTCAACCGCTTTTGGCGCTACCGGCACGCCCTCCTGTGGGACCGGCTCGAAGCACTACGGTCGTACGACGGCGGTCCAGTTGGGCGCGGTGGTCGGGGCGAGCGCGCGGAGACGGTCCAGGACGGCCGGGTCCTGGGCGTCGAGCCAGTCGGCGAGTTGGCGGAAGGAGACGCAGCGGACGCCGTCGCGGTGGCAGAGGGTGTTCATCGTCGCCTCGGCGGTCTGGAGCTGGGGTGCGTGTACGGGGGCGAGGTCGGTGTCGATGACGAGGGGCGCGCGGCTGCCGTGGTAGACGCGTTCGAAGGCGTTCAGGTACGTCTGCGGTGGCTGGTCGGTGGAGAGAACCTCGTGTGTGCCGGAGGCGTCGGGGATCCGCTGGAGCGGGAAGTCCCAGATGCCGTCGGTCTGCGTCGGCCAGCGCTGGGCGTCGCCCGATGAGCTGGCGTCGTAGCGCCAGCCGGCGTCCTTCTCGGCGGGGAGCAGGTTCGGGCGGCCCTCCAGGCACGGGGCGCGGCCACCGGCCAGCTCGGTCTGGTAGTCGAAGGGCAGCGGGGGGAGATCGGTGAAGCCGGTCCCGGTCTTCCAGAAGTTCACCATCGAGTAGCCCTGGCCGATCTCGCTCTGCCAGTCGGCGGTCGACCAGTCCCGGCCGCCCTTGGGTCCGCAGAGCTGGCCGATGAAGCCGTCGGCGATCTCGTCGCCGTCCAGCCAGGCCCGGCCGAGCTGTTGGAGGGTCGCGCGGACCTGGGCGTCGGTCGGGAAGGGGACGGCGGCGGTGCCGGCCTCGTGCTGCGGCGGCTGGTACTGCCAGCGCTTCGAGGTGGGGAGCAGGTCGATGCCGCGCAGGAAGAAGGTCACCTCGGCGCCGTTCGCCCTGGCCGCCATACGGGTGCGGGAGAACAGGTGGTTGTCGTCCTCGGTGGGGGCGTCGAAGGAGAAGACCACGAACTGCGGCGGCACCTCACCGGCCTTGAGCCGGGCCACCGGGGGCTGGGCCGGCTGCGGGCCGGTGTCGGAGGTCGAACCGTCGCCGAGCACGGTGACGGAAGCGCCGGGCGCGTCGGCGAGGGGTGTCGACGCGGCGTCGGGGACCCCCTCGGGCCTGCTCCGGCGGTCCGGCCCGGCCGGCATGAAGGCGAGCGCGGCGACCACACCCAGCGCGAGGGTGGCGACCGCACGGCGGCGGTTTCTCATATGTCCTTCGGTCATGGCTGACGGGTGCTCACTCATACGGGTCGCCCGGTTCGGCGATCCGGTGGACCTGGTCCGCCGCCAGGACGGGGACGGCGCTGTCCTGGCCGGAGGGCCCGTCCGGCTGCCAGTGGCCCGTGACTTGGACCCAGGCGCCCTTGGGCGGTGCGTCGGCGCCATGGATCTCGACCTTGCTGGTCTGCGCGTCGGCGGCGCAGCAGGTGATCGTCAGCCGGGTGAGGTACCAGCCGCCTGCGTCGGGTGCGGGCGTGGCGAAGCCGGTGAGGCGGACCTGCCGGTCCTTGAGCGAACCGGTGGTGTCCCAGACGGCGCGGGCGTCGAAGTCGGCGAGCCGCATGGCGATCGGGTCGGTTGTGGGCAGCGGGCCGAAGCCGCCTGCGGCCGCCGCGGGTTTGACGGCGGTGCTGTCCGAGTGCTGTGCGGTGTAGGCGCCGAGCGCTCGGGGTTGGAGCAGGTAGATCGCCAGGACGGGCAGGAGGAGGAGCCACGCGGTGCGGGGTGTGCCGTGACCGTGTCCGTGGTGGGCGTCGGGTGTGTCGGCGTCGTGCTTGGGGCGCAGCAATTCCCGGGCGGCGACGGCTGCGCCGATCAGGCCGACGGCGACGAGCAGTGTGCCGCTCGCGATCAGGTACGGTCGCAGGCCCTTGCGGACGTAGCGCAGGTACAGCTCGCTGAAGAGCGAGATGTGCAGTACTGTCGCACCGACCAGGATGTGCAGCAGCGCCCGGACTTCGCGTCTCACAGGAGCCACCAGCCGGTCACGGCCGCAGCTGTCACGGCGACGGCGAACGTGGCGGCGGAGAAGCGCCAGGCGAAGGCCCGTCCGAAGGTGCCGGCCTGGAGCGCGATCAGCTTGGCGTCCACCATCGGGCCGACGACCATGAACGCCAGCCGCGCGGTGGGCGAGAAGCCGGTCAGCCCGGCCGCGACGAAGGCGTCCGCCTCCGAGCAGACCGCGAGCAGGACCGCCAGCAGGGCCAGGACCAGGACCTCGACGCCCGGCAGGTCGGCGGCGCCCCTGAGCAGGTCGCGCGGCACCGCGACGTTCAGGGTGGCCGCCGTCATCCCGCCGATCACCAGGAAGCCGCCGGCGTGCAGGAAGTAGTGTTCCAGCGAGGCGCGGAAGGCCGCCCAGCCGGTCGGACCGTTCGACGGCACCCGGGGCCGCAGCCACTCCGGGCGGCCGAACCGGGCCCAGAGCAGCCCCATGACGACCGCGGTGGCGAGGGAGGCGAGGAAGCGCGCCGTCACCAGCTCGGGCTGTCCGCGGAAGGCGACGGCGGTGGCCACCAGGACCACCGGGTTGACGGCCGGTGAGGAGAGCAGGAACGCCAGCGCGGCGGCCGGCGCCACCCCGCGCGCGATCAGCCGCTCGGCCACCGGCACGGAGGCGCACTCGCAGCCGGGCAGCACGACCCCGGCCGCGCCGGCGATCGGTACGGCGAGCAACGGGTTCCGCGGCAGCGCCCGCTCCAGCAGCCGCGCCGGGACGAACGCGGCGATCGCAGCAGACAGCACCACGCCGAGAAGCAGGAACGGCAGCGCCTGCACGCAGACGGCGACGAAGACCGCTCCCCAGGCCTCCAGCCACGCCGGGCCCGTCCAATCGCCCAGGAACTGACGGCCGACCAGCACGGCGAGCATCCCGGCGACCAGCGCTTCAAGCGAGCCGGGCGAGCGGACCCGGCGGCGGGTGCGGTCGGTGCCCGCAACAGGGTGCGGCCGGGCCTCGACGGCGGTCTCGTCAGCCATGGCGGCCGGATGCTCCTTCACTGCGGGAATCCGAGGTACGGCCGCACCTGAGCGCGCGGCCGGGGGCGAGTCTAGGCGGTGCCTGCGGAGGAACGCCCGAGACCCCGGACAGGGCCCCAGCCGCGTCCCGGGGCTTGCTCTCCGATCCGAGACGTCGCCGACGGGTCGGGGCACAGCTGCCCGCCACGCGTCCTGGGCGGCGGCCCCGCGCGCCCTTACCACCGGCACCCGGCAGGCAGGTCAACTGCCTGCCAAGCGCTGAGCAAGGTCTCGGCAACGCCATCGTTTCGGACCGATGCTTCTGGTTGGCTGGGAAGCCGGGGCCGGACGAGGGTTCGGAGGGCCGTGCGGAACCGGGGGTTTCGGTGCCGGCGGCCTGAATGCTCGCGAACTCGTCCGTGTCCGGCCCCGAGGCCGGCTGCGCACGCTGTGTGGGGCACAGCGAGCGGACTCTGCGCAGCCGGCACCGCCCGCTCCTGAGTACGGAGTTCAGGGCTGCGGAGCGTCCAGGGAAGGGAGGCCGGGCCGGGCGTCGCGGATTTCAGTCGACGTGCAAGGTGAGCTCGGCGGTGTGCAGTTGTCCGGCGGTCTGGAACTGCAGGAAGACCCGCCAGTTGCCGGGCTCGGCGAGCAGAGCCTGGAAGGTCAGGGTGGGCCCGCCGTGGTCGCCGTTGACGGTGTTCGCCGGGTGGAGGTGGGCCAGTGCCTGGTCGCCCTCGTGGAAGGCGCTGAGGTGGGCGTAGCTGTCCAGGTAGGGCTGGAGGTCGGTGACGGGGCGGCCGGCCTGGCTGACGGTGGCGGTCAACTGGTGTGCGCCGGCCATTGGTTGTGCGTGCAGGGTGACGGTGTAGCCGTCGACGACGGTGCTGCCGGTCGGGGCGGGCAGGGGGTCGGGACAACCTGGCCCGGCACTGTCACGGTGTGGCTGAGGACGAGCTCGCCGGCGTGGGGGCCGGTGTTCGGGATGAAGTCGGCGTACAGCCGCCAGGTGCCCGGAGCGAGGGCGGCGAGATCGGCGGTCCAGGTGCCGTCGTCGGCCATGTCCGGGTGCAGGTGCTGGAAGCCGGTGAGATCGGTGCGGATCGCGTAGAAGTGCAGCTTCTTGGTCTGGTGGACGGTGAAGTCGGTGACGGGGGTGCCGTCAGGGCCGGTGACGGTGAATCGGAAGGCCGTCGGCCGCCCGGCCGGCACGCCGCAGGTCGCGGCGTTCAGACGGTAGCCGTCCTGCTCGGTGGCGAGGCCGCGGGCGAGGCCCTGGGCGGTGCCCGCCGCGTGCGCCATCCCGGGCATTCCCGGCGTGCGCGCCGTCGCGTCCTGGGGTGAGCCGGAGGAGACGGGCGGGACGGATGCGGCCATCCCGAGCACGAGCAGCACGGGCACGCAGGACGCGAGCAGCCAACCTCGGGAGAATGAACGAGGCGGAGAAGCGGTCATCGGCAGGTTCCCTAGCAGGCGCGGCGAAGCCGGCGCCGTCCGGGGTCGAGGAGATTCGGCCTCGCTACAACAGGAGACCGGTGACGGGAACCGCGATAACGGAAAGTCCGGGCTGAGCGGAACGCCCTCGGCGGCGCCGACGGCGGTCGGGCCACGGAGGGCACACAGCGGGTGGCCAGGTTGTCGGCCAGCTCGGCGTCGGCCGGGAGGGAGGCAACGCGGGTGGCGAGATCGGGACGAGTTCTACGGACGTCACGGATTCGCGAGGTCGGCCCCCGCCTTGAGGATCGGTCATGCCGCCTCGATGCCGAGGGCCTCGGCGAAGGGGTCGTCGGGCAGGCGCCAGTGGTCCAATCCGAGGGCGAGTTCGGCGTCGGTTAGCAGGCAGCTGTTCAGCCGCTCGTGGAGCGAGGGGGCGTCGAGGTCGATGCCGGTGAAGGTCAGTTCGCAGCGGCGCTCGCCGTAGTAGGGGTGCCAGAGCAGTGCGGCGAACGTGCGCCGCTCGGCCGACGCCGCCTGCCAGGCCTTGTCGTCGTGCTCGGGCAGCCAGGTGCCCGCGGTCTGGATGGTCAGGTGCTCGCCGGCGGACTCCCAGCGGTGGATGGACCGGGGCCGGTTGGCGAGCCACAGGTGCCCGTGTCCGCGTATGACGTCCGGGCAGATCCGCGCGAGTGCGTCGTGCAGGCGTTGTGGGTGCATCGGCCGGCGGGACGACCAGTACGTGGTGCGGACGCCGAACTCCGGTGCGCGCGGCTGCCGGGGGGCGGGCAGTGGGCCGTGTCGGTCCCGTACGTCGTCGGGGTCGAAGTGGTTCCGGCCGATCAGTGCCGGGAGGTTGGGCGTCCAGAGGGCGCCGGTCAGTGGGTCGTGGCAGATGTGGGTCAGCGAGCGGTACGCGGAGAGGTGGCGTGCCAGGGCGACGGCGCGTGCGGAGGTGGCGGGATCCGGGTCGTGCGCGTTGGAGGTCACCACGGTCCTGGCGCTCGCGAGGTGGCGGGCGGCGGTCTCGGCGACGGTGCGCCGGTCTGTGGGGCCGATGGCCAGTCCCCGGTCCAGGAGCCGGTCACCGCTGCTGAGATCGTCCTCGAGTCGCGACAGGTCGACGGCGGCGGCGACCGTGTCGATGTGCAGGTGGTCGGCGAGTGCCTGCCCGCGGACGTGGCCCTCCGCCACGTCCAGGGCGACCAGGTCCGGCGCCATGCCCGGTGGCAGGGCGAGCAGCAGGTGCCGGTAGCGGGCGGTGCGCGCCAGTTGCAGCAGGACGGCGAGCAGGGCCGGCGGCAGCGCGTCCGGGGAGCAGGGTCGCGCCGGGGTCAGTGTGCCGCCGCCGACCGGTCCGCGGCGTTCGTGCACCTGCCAGGAGGCGGTGCGGGCGTCGGGGGCGACCTGCACGGTGAGCACTGCGAGGCCCGGGACCTCGATGCGCGCCAGGTCGGCGACGCAGTCCCGGACGCCGGTGGCGAGGCCGCCGAGCGCGGTGATCGGCAGCGGGCGGGGCTCGCCCTGCGGGGTCAACTCATTCCTCCTCAGTGCACCGGACGAGTCGGTGTGTGTCAGCTCGCCGTGCCGGGCTTCGACCCGGTGAGGCCGTAGCGGCGCTGGAAGCGCTCGACGCGGCCGGCGGTGTCCAGGACGCGGGCGTTGCCGGTGTAGAAGGGGTGGCTGGCGGAGGAGATCTCGACGTCGATGACGGGGTAGGTGTTGCCGTCCTCCCATTCGATCGTGCGGGTGCTGGTGGCGGTGGAGCGGGTCAGGAAGGCGAGATCGCCGGCCTTGTCGCGGAAGACGACGGGGCGGTACTCGGGGTGGATGCCGGACTGCATGGGGGTCTCCTGGCGGCAGGCGGGGCGGGTGGTCAGCGCTCTTCGCGGAAGTCGACGTGCTGCCGGACGACCGGGTCGTACTTGCGCAGCACCAGGCGGTCGGGGTCGTTGCGGCGGTTCTTGCGGGTCACGTACGTGTAGCCGGTGCCGGCGGTGGAGCGGAGCTTGATGATCGGGCGCAGTTCGTTGCGGGCCATCGGGGTCCTTCCTGGTGTGTCGGGCTGGCGTGGACCTCACCATAGCGTAATGGTTTTCGTTTTCATCTAGTAGTAGTGTCGGCTCAACGTTCGCGGCAGCGGCGGCATGCCCATGGGCTGTCGGCCCCGTCTGCCGCCGCTGTCCTCACCGGCACGGAGTCGCCATGTCCGCCCACTGCCAACTCACCGGCCGCAAGCCCGGTTTCGGCAACGCCATCTCCCACTCGCACCGCCGCACCCGGCGCCGCTTCGATCCCAACATCCAGACCAGGCGCTACTGGCTGCCGAGCGAGGGCCGGTTCGTCCGCCTGACGCTGAGCGCCAAGGGCATCAAGACCGTCGACAAGCTCGGCATCGAGAAGGCCGTCGCCCGGCTGCGGGCCCGGGGGGAGAAGGTCTGATGGCCAAGCGCAGCAAGATCGCCAAGAACGAGCAGCGCCGAGCCGTCGTCGCCCGGTACGCCGAGCGCAGGGCCGAGCTCAAGCGCCTCATCGCCTCGCCCTCGACCGCCCCCGAGGACCGGCTCGCCGCGCAGGCCGAGCTGCAGCGCCAGCCGCGCGACGCCAGCGCCACCCGGGTCCGCAACCGCGACGCGGTCGACGGCCGTCCGCGCGGCTACCTGCGGGCCTTCGGGCTCTCCCGCATCGGTGTACGCCAGCAGGCCCACGCCGGATTCCTGCCCGGTGTGCGCAAGGCCAGCTGGTAGCGCACCGCGTGAACCGGTCGCGCCCCGTGCCACGCGGACTCTCCCGGGTCGCGCCGCCCGGGGCGTGACCCCCGACCTGCCTCGCCGGCCAACGCCGGTGCGGCGCCTGAGAGAGGAAGACCCGTGTCCCAACAGAGGCTGTTGCCCGTGGTGGTGGTTGCCAGCCTGCACGAGGCCGAGCGCCGTCAGGCCGTCCTGGAGTTGCTCGCCGGCTGCGAGGGTGCGGTGGTCCTGCACCACGACTTGGCCGCGGCCGGCGAGGGCAGGGTGGGCCGAAAGGCTTGGGACGCGTCCGGCCCGCTGGGCGAGGCCCTTGTCCCGCTCACCAATGACTGCCCGTGCTGCGCGCTGCGGGAGGACCTGCTACCCGAACTGCTGAAGATCGCCGATGCCGGCAGGCACCGCCTCGTGGTGGTGGAGCTGTGGGGCGGCAGCGACCCGCACCCGCTGGTCGAGGTGATAGCGGGCGGTGAGGCCGACGAACGGTGCATGCACGAGGTGGTGGACGTAGTCGGCGTGGTCACGGCCATCGACCCGCTCCGGGTCGTCCCGGAACTGTCGGTCTCCGACCAGCTCTTCGAGCACCGTCTGCACACCTGCGGCGACGACGACCGCACGGTGGCGGAGGCGCTCGCCCACCAGATCGAGTACGCCGACGTGCTGGCCGTCTCCCACACCGAACAGGCTGCTGGGACGGCGGAGCTGCACGCGGGCATCGCGATGCTGCGTCAGCTCCACCCGACCGCCCGTGCCGCGCGGCTGGGCACCGGAGCCCTCGTCCGTGCGGCGCTCGGGGGATTCGACGTGGCGGCCGCTCGTGACCGGGTCAACCCGGCGCTGGCCCTGCTGCCACAGGCCGCCGACGAGGCAGGCGTGGCCACGCTCGTATGGGAGCGCCGCCGGCCGCTGCACCCGGAGCGGCTCTACCAGGCGCTCGACCAGCTGGTCCCGGCCGCGCAGCGCAGCCGGGGGCGGTTCTGGCTCGCCAACCGCCCCGACCTGATGCTCGCCTGGGACGCAGCGGGGGCCAACCTGGCGGTGGAGGAATGCGGCCCGTGGCTGGCCACGCTGCCGGACGCGGCCTGGGAGCTCTACCCGCCCGCGCGGCGTGCCGCCGCGGCGCTCGACTGGGACGCCGTCCACGGCGACCGGGTGCAGCAACTGAGCTTCACTGCCGAAGGGTTGGACGTGGACGGGATCACCGAACTGCTCGACCACTGCCTGCTCACCGACGCCGAACTCGCGGCCGGCGAGTCGGACTGGAAGGCCCTGCCGGACGCCTTCGAGGAACTGCTCGATCCCGTCGTCGCCTGACGTACGCAACTCTCATGAGAAACAGGGAAGCTGTGATCAAGATCGCCCCCGCCCGCCGGGACCGCAAAGCCCGCCCCAATCCTCTGCACGAAGCGCGGATCACGTACATCGACTACAAGGACACCAACCTGC
>NZ_JBHVUS010000046.1:0-68230 GCF_042884005.1 Kitasatospora sp. NPDC058162 | reverse complement strand
TTCTTCGCTTTGGCCCCCCTGTGTCGGCGGTCCGAAAATCATCCAGCCCCCGGAGCGCCCACCCCCGGAACCGCCCCCGGCCTCACCCACCCTCCCGAGAGCCCCCACCCCCACACCCAAGCCCCGCGCAGCGGCTCAAACCCCCCACACGGCGCCCCAAACACCCCCCATACGACGGGGTCCCCACCCCACTTCGTGTCCCGGAGCCGGATTGTCACCCGCCCGGAGGAGGCGCAGGCTGGCAGGAGGGCCAGGGAAGCGGCCCGCCCCGGTCGGCCGCGGAACCGATGACGGCCACCGGTCAGGCACGAGGGGCAGGGCAATGGCACGCGGGAAGCTCTGGGGCTATGTCGCTTCGGGGGCCCGGGCGCTCAGCGCGCTCGGCAGCGCGGGCGTCGGCGGCGCGGGCAGCGCCGACCGCATGGGCGGCGACGGCGCGACGGACGGCCTCGGCCCGTACCCTCCGCTCGCGATGGCCGGCCCCAGGACGCTGTCCCGGACGGAGCTGGACCGGCTGAGCTGGACCGGTCGGCAGGCCGGGTGCGAACCGCAGGCGCGGCACGTGCAGGTCTCCGAGGTGGTGCGCCGGGTGGTGCGCGGCGGTGGCCGGGCCGCGGCCGTCACGGTGCGGCTGGCACCGGGGCTGCCGGTGGTGGCCGGGGACGCCCGCCGGATGGAGGCCGCGATAGCCGGGCTGCTGGACCATGCGATCCGGCGCAGCCCGCTGGGCGGCCGGGTGCTGGTCCGGGCGGACGTCAAACGCACCGGCCTGTCGGCCCCCAGGCCCGCGGCCGGGCGGGGCAGCACCAGGCGAGGCACGGCCGGACAGAACCGGGAACGGGTCGAGATACGAATATCCGACCGCGGTTCGTACGAGCCGCCCGAGGCCCGCGAGTGGCTGCTGGCGGGCGTGCGCACCACCGGGCCGGTGGGCCCGGCGCTGCACAGCCTGGTGCTGGCGGCCGGCGGACGGCTCGCGGTGGAGCCGACCCCCGGCGGCGGCCTGACCGTCGTCCTCCTCCTCACCGTCGCCTACGACTAGCGACCACCGCTCCCCACCACCCGGCGAACACCGCCCCCCGAACCTAGACTTGCCCCATGCCCCGGCTCAACGACCAGGTCAGGGAGCTACTCCAGGAGTACGCCGACCTGATCAACATCACCGGCGGGGACGCCTTCCGGGCCCGCGCCTACGAGAAGGCCGCCCGGGCGGTCGGCGGCCACCCCGAGGACCTCGCCGGTCTGGACGTCAAGGGGCTGCAGCAGATCCCCGGTGTCGGCAAGTCCACCGCCGAGAAGATCGCCGAGTACCTCACCGGCGGGAAGATCGCCGCGCTGGAGGCCCTGCGGGCCGAGATCCCGCCCGGCGTACGGGAGATGATGGCCGTCCCCAGCGTCGGCCCCAAGCGCGCGCTCTCGCTCTACCGGGACCTCGGCATCGGCTCGGTGGACGAACTCGCCGACGCGATCCGCGCCGACCGGCTGTCCGGCGTGGCGGGCTTCGGCGAGCGCAGCGGCGAGAAGATCCTGCACGGCATCGAGCTGCTGCGGCAGTCCGGCGGCCGGACCCTCCTCGACGCCGCCACCGACCTGGCCGAGCAGCTGGTCGAGGCGATCTCCGCCGTCCCGGGCTGCACCCGCTGCGCGTACGCGGGTTCGCTGCGCCGGATGCGCGAGACGGTGGGCGACATCGACGTCCTGGCGACCGCCGCCGACTCGGCCCCGCTGATGGCCGCGCTCACCGGACTCCCGTACGTGGCCGAGGTGATCGGCAGCGGGCCGACCAAGACCTCGGTCCGCACCACCGGGGGGATCCAGGTGGACCTGCGGGTCGTGCCCGAGGAGGACTGGGGTGCCGCACTGGTCTACTTCACCGGCTCGAAGGCGCACAACATCAAGCTGCGCACCCGGGCGGTGCGGGCCGGCCTGAAACTCTCCGAGTACGGGCTGTTCGAGGTCGACGGCGACGCCGGAGAAGCCTCCGGGGGCGCCAAGGTGGTGTCCGCGACCGAGGAGGAGGTGTACGCGGCGCTCGGGCTGCCCTGGATCCCGCCGACGCTGCGCGAAGACCGGGGCGAGATCGAGGCCGCGCTGAACGGTGAACTCCCGGAGCTGATCCAGGAGTCGGACCTGCGCGGCGACCTGCACACCCACACCGACCTGACCGACGGCCTGGCCACCCTCACCGAGATGATCGACACGGCGGCGGCCCGCGGCTACTCCTACTACGCCGTCACCGACCACGCCCCGGACCTGGTGATGCAGCGGATGACCGACGAGAAGATGCTGGCCCAGCGCGAGGAGCTGCGCCGACTCGCCGACCGCCACAAGAAGTTGCGCCTGCTGCACGGCACCGAGCTGAACATCGGCCCGGACGGCGGGGTGGACTGGCCGCCCGAGTTCCTGGCCGGCTTCGACGTCTGCGTGGCCTCCGTGCACTCGCACTTCACCCTGGACCGCGCCGCCCAGACCCGCCGGTTGATCCGCGCCTGCGAGAACCCGTACGTCCATGTCATCGGCCACCTCACCACCCGCCGGATCGGCCGGCGCGGGCCGATCGACGTCGATCTGGACGCGGTGTTCGCGGCCGCGGCCCGCACCGGCACCGCGATCGAGATCAACGGCTCCCCGCAGCGGCTCGACCTGCGGGACGAGGACGTGCTGCGGGCCAAGCGGCACGGCGTGCGGTTCGCGGTCGACAGCGACGCCCACGCCACCGGCCAGCTCGCCTACCCGCGCTTCGGCATCGGCACGGCGCAGCGCGGCTGGCTCACCGCCGAGGACGTGGTCAACGCCTGGACGTGGCAGCGGCTGAAGCACTTCCTCCGCAAGGACGCACTACAGAAGTAGTCCATCGCCACTACACCTGTCGTCACTACACCTGCAGTCGCCACTCCCACAGCGACCCGCTAACACCCCCCGAGCGAAGCCCCCGGCGAGCCCAGCACCCGGGCCGCGCTGCGGTGCCCGAGCCCGGCGGCCAGCTGCAGGTCCCCGGTGTCGAGGAATCCGGCCAGGAAGCCCGCCGCGAAGGCGTCCCCGGCCCCGGTGAGGTCCCGCACCTCCGCCACCGGCGGCACCGGCACGGTGAACAGCCCCTCCCCCGGCACGTCCACGGTGGTCGCCTCGGCGCCCGCCTTGGTGACCACGGTCGAGGCCGCCAGCCGGGCCCGCTCCGGCCCCGGCAGGCCGTCCACCAGCAGCCCGAGGTAGGCCGACTCGGAGCGGTTGGCGAACACGAAGGTGGGCGCCAACTCGGCGAGCAGGGCGAGGAACCGCTCCCGCCCGTACTGCTCCAGCATGCCGGTGGAGGAGGCGTCCACCGAGGTGGTGCCGCCCGCCCGCCGGACCCGGTCGAGCGCGTCGACCGCCGTCCGGCCGACCGGCTCGCCGTCGAAGGAGTAGGCGGGCACGTGCAGGTGGGTCAGGCCGGTCAGCCAGTCGTCCGGGACGCGTTCCAGCAGCTTGGCGGCACCGCGGTCGGGCAGCATGGTCCGTTCGCCGTCCCGGTCGATCAGCACCACGATGCTGCCGGTCTGGCCGTGCCGCTGCACCCGGACGTCCACGCCGTGGCCGCCGAGTTCGGCGACGATGCCGTCCCCGACGGCGTCCGCGCCGACGCAGCCGAGGAAGCGGGCCGGGTACTGCCCGGCGGCGAAGCAGGCGACGTTGGCCGCGCTGCCGCCGCGCCGCCGGAAGACCTGGGCGCCGGAGTCGGTGCCGTGGCGCAGCGGTCCGTCGACCCAGACCACGATGTCCTCGACGAGGTCGCCGAGCACCCCGAGCACGGCTCAGGCCCCGCTGGTCGCGGCAGCAGCCCCGCCGGCCCGGCCCACCGAGGCGGCCAGAGCGGTGGCGATCTCGCCGCCGAGCCGGACGTTGCCCCGGTAGACCTCGACGTTGACCTCCAGGCTGCGCCCGCCGGTGTCGCGCTGGATGTGGTCGAGCAGGAAGGGCGTGGAGGCGTTGCCGGTGATGCCCCGGCGCTCGGCCTCGGCCCAGGCGCGGGCCAGGATGCCGTCCAGCTCCTCCGGCGGCAGCTGCTTGGCCGGGTCGACCGGGTTGGCGATCAGGACGGCCTGCGGCAGTCCGAGCCGGTCGCGGGCGTCGATCACCCCGGCGGCCTCCTCGGGCGACTGCACGGCGAAGTTGATCTCGTGGCCGGAGTCGGTGACGTAGAAGCCGGGGTACTTGGTGGTGCGGTAGCCGATGACCGGGATGTTGAGGGTCTCGAAGCGCTCCAGCGTCGCCCGGATGTCGAGGATGGACTTCACGCCGGCGCTGATCACGGTGACGGGGGTGGCGGCCAGGGTGGTCATGTCGGCGGACTCGTCGAAGCTCTCGCAGGCGCCGAAGTGGACGCCGCCGAGGCCGCCGGTGGAGAAGACCCGTACGCCCGCGCGGTGGGCGAGGAAGGCGGTGGCGGCGACGGTGGTGCCGCCGTGCCGGCCGAACGCGGCGACCACCGGCAGGTCGCGCAGGCTGACCTTGTCCAGGCCGTCGGTGGCGGCGAGTTCGGTGATCTGCTCGGTGCTCAGGCCGACGGTGGGGACGCCCGCGTGCACGCCGATGGTGGCCGGGACGACGCCCGACGCGCGCAGCTGCTGCTCGGCCTCCAGCGCGACCGCCAGGTTGCGGGGCCGCGGCAGGCCGTGGGTGAAGATCGTCGACTCCAGGGCGACCACGGGACGGCCGTCGGCGACGGCCTGCGCGACCTCCTCGGAGATCTGGATGGCGGGGGTGCTGGCGGGCTGTCCGGTCATGGGGGGCGAACTTCCTGTGAGATGCCACTGCGGTGGGGCAACGTGACGCTCAGCGTAGGGACGGTTCGGATCGGAAACCAGAATGAGTCCTGGGGTTTCCGATAGTCGGTCAGCTATTGGTTCGCACTAGGATGACCCGCATGGGATTCACCTTGCGGCAGCTGGAGGTCTTCCTGACCGTCGCCGAGACGCTGCACTTCGGCCGGGCCGCCGAGCGGCTGCACATCTCCCAGCCGACGGTCAGCCAGGAGGTCGCCCGGCTGGAGCGGACGGTCGGCGTCGAGCTGTTCGACCGCAGCCGCCGCTCGGTCGCACTGACCGGGGCGGGCGAGGTGATGGCGGCCGAGAGCGCGCGGCTGCTGGAACAGGCCGGGGCGATGCTGACCCGGGTCCGGCTGCACGAGGCCTCCCGGCCGGGGACGGCCCGGATCGTCGCCTCCCCCAGCGTGGTGAACCGCCTGCTGCCCGCCGTGGTCAGCCGGGCCGAGCAGGAGCTGCCCGCGCTCGACACCGCCGAACTCGCCGTCGACACCGGCCAGGTGTCCGCCACCCTGGCCGGCGAGCTCGCCGACATCGGCCTCGGCCGCTTCCTGGAGGACGTCCCCGGCTACCGGCTGGAGCGGATCGCCGACGAGCCGGTCCGGGTCGCCCTCGGCCGGGACCACCCGCTGGCCGGGCGGGCGACCCTGCGACTGGCCGAACTGCGCGACCTGCCCCTGCTGTTGTGGCCGCGCGAGCAGCACCCCCGGTACTACGACCACGTGCTCGGCCTGTGCGCGGAGCACGGCGTCGACCCGCCGGTGCTGGTCAGCCCGCCGCGGATCGTCGGCTCCCGGCTCTACCTGCTCGCCCGCAACCGCGCCTTCTCGCTGGTGCCCGGCTCGATGACCGGCCACCTCACCGAGGACGTGGCCACCGTGCGGCTGGAGGGCCGGGCCACCCTGCCGCTGGAGATGCAGTGGCGCACGGACGACCGCCGGCCCCCGCTGGCGACGCTGCGCAACCTGATCCGGCAGGAGGCCGCGGCCCTGGAGGAGTGGTAGGGCCGGCCTCCGACCCCCGGCCCCCACCCGCCGCACCCGCCGCACCGGGCGGGCGGACTGACGACCCCGCAGGAGCACCGGAAAGCGCCGGAAAGCGACTCTTGACGCTCACATGCCACCGCCGGAAGGATGCCCGGATCACCCACCCGGCCCGTCGCGCGCCGACGGGCCGCCCGACCCCGGGGATCCACCTTGGCCATGTTCCCCCGGCGCTCCCCGCGCCCTCTGCTGCGTCGCCTCGCCGGACTGCTCGGCGCCACCGCCCTCACCCTCGCCGGCACCCTGACCGCCGCCGCCCCCGCCTACGCCGACTTCGGCAGCGGCTACCACGACCCGGTCACCGCCACCAAGCCGCTCACCCGCCCCGACACCCGCTCCTGCACCGTCGAGGTGATGCACGACCGGGAGTTCCGCAACGGCTACGGCAACCCGCCCGACACCCCGTACACCGCCACCCTCACCCCGCCCGCCGACTGCACCGGGCCCTGGTCCGCGGTGGTCCTGGACCTCCACGGACAGGTCGCCGGGCGGCAGTTCGACCGGATCTTCAGCGTCCGCATCGGCGGCGTCCAGGTGCTGCTGTCCTCCACCCCGGAGCCGTCCAAGGACGGCATCCAGTGGAACGTCGAACGCGATCTCACCCGCTACGCCCCGCTGTTCGCCGCCGGACCGCAGCCCTTCTCGCTCGACCTCGCCAACGTCACGGACGCCACCTACACCGGCGTCTACAAGGTCTCGGCGAGCCTGACCTTCTACACCGCGAACGACCGCTGGCCCGCCGCCCACGGCGCCGACCAGGTCCTCACCACCGGCCCGTTCGCGCTCACCCAGGCCGCGCCCGGCACCGGCACGGACCTCACCTTCCCGCAGAACCTCCAGCGGCTGACCGCCGAGGTGTACGCGCGGGGCGGCGGCGCCTGCGAGGAGTTCGCCTACGCCTCCGCGCCGGACGCCTTCGTCGCCGCCAACCCGTCGATCGGCGCCTGCGGCAAGGGCCCGTTCCGCGAACTGCGGCTCACCGTGGACGGCCGGGTGGCCGGCGCGGTCTGGCCGTACCCGGTGATCTACACCGGCGGCTGGGACCCGCTGCTGTGGCGGCCGGTCCCGGGCATCTTCGCCTTCGACCTGCCCGCCTACCGGCTGGACCTCACCCCGTACGTCGGCCTGCTGCTCGACGGACGCCCGCACCGCCTCGGCATCACGGTCAACGCGTCCGAGGCGCAGAGCAACGACGTCTGGACCGGCCAGGTCAACCTGTTCGCCGAGGTCGACCACGGCACCGCCCGCACCTCCGGGCAGCTCACCGACTACCGGGTCGCCCCCGAGGCCGCCGTCACCACCCAGCTCGCCGACCACGGCGGCGGCAGCGGCGACTGGACCGTCACCGCCGCCCGGCACGACCTCGCCCGCGGCTGGGTGCAGACCTCGCACGGCCGGATCACCACCGAGGTCCGCGACGACCTCGCGTTCAGCTCCGCCCAGCAACTGCGCGACAGCGGCAACGACGTGACACTGCACAACGCCGCCGACCTCACCCGCACCACCGCCACCTGGGGCGGCGGACCGCACCGGAGCACCACCGTGCACGAGGGCGAACCGCTGGACGTCACCTACAAGGTGAGCCACGACGCGGCCGGGAACACCGACCAGACCACCGCGATGGACCTCGGCTACCACCGCGAGGCCACCACCGCGACCGGCGGCCACATCACCGGACGCACCACCGTGGACCACACCCTGCGGCCCACCGCCACCCGCCACGACGGCGACCGCACCGTCCGGACCGGCGGCAGCACCGAGGACTACCGCAGCACCGGGCCGGACGGGCCGTACCACCGCACGCTGAGCTTCGTGGACGGGTGGCCGAAGCCGTAGAGCCCGACCCCAAAAGCCCCGAGTTGCGGAATTTGCCCGAATTCAGTCCGTTCACCCCTGGTGCACGGGTCGTAGGAGGCGCATGATGGGAGGTGGACCTGCGAGGTAGCTGAAGGAGTTCGACCGCAGGAGGCAGTGGCGACAGGTCGAGACGGATCAGGGTCTGCCGCTGGTACTACCTCGGTCGACGATCGAACTACCGGCCGGAGGACGTGACGTCCGGAGGCCACCCCCACCTCGTAGGTTCCGCGCGTCCACGGAGCATCCCCTCGGCTCCGTGGACGCGCCCGTCCCGGCGGACCTACTGCGGCACCGGGTACCCCATCTCCCAGGCGTGCACCGCGATCCCGACCCGGTTCGGCACGCCCAGCTTGCGCTGGATGCTGGCCACGTGGGTCTTCACCGTGCCCGGGGAGATGAACAGTTCGGCCGCGATGTCGGCGTTGGTCCGGCCCGCCGCGACCTGGCCGGCGATCTCCACCTCCCGCTCGGTGAGCGGCACCACCGGCGCCGCCCCTGCCGACCGCCGGCCCGGCTGTTCAGGCCGCTCCGGCGCCGTCACGTGCCGGAGCAGCCGCACCGTGACCGACGGGCTGATCAGGCTCTCCCCGTCCGCCGCCGCCCGGACCGCCTCGGCCAGCAGGGCCGGGCCGGAACGCTTCAGCAGGAACCCGGACGCGCCGTGCCGCAGCGCCGGGTAGACGTACTCGTCCAGGTCGAAGGTGGTCAGCACCACCACCCGCACCGAGCCGGACAGCCGCCTGGTCACCTCCAGCCCGTCCAGCCGCGGCATCCGGATGTCCACCAGCGCGACGTCCGGCCGCAGTTCGGCCGCCAGCTCCAGCGCGGCGACCCCGTCGACGGCCTCGCCCACCACCTCGATGTCCGGCTGGGCGTCGAGGATCCGGCGCACACCGCGCCGCACGGCCTCCTGGTCGTCCGCGATCAACACCCGGATCACCCGCGGACACTCACCGTTCGTACTCGTCACACCGGGCAGTGTCCCGCACCGACCGGCCGCCGGGAAAATTCACGCCGTCGGTCCGGCGCGGTTCACCTCCGCCCGGTGAAGCTGGCCGCCATGAACGCTTCCAGTGGACGCCCGCCCGCCAGTCCGCCCGCCAGTCCGCCCGCCAGTCCCTCCGCCAGTCCCTCTGTCAGCCGGCGCGGGCTCCTGGCCGGGGCGACCGGCCTGAGCCTCGGCGGCGCCGTCTCCCTCTCCGGCATCGCGGCCACCCCCGCCGCCGCCTCCCCCCTGCTCTGGGAGCGGCCCGACCGCTCCGGTGCTCCGCGGGTCGGCGGACTGCACCTGCAGTTCGGCTCGGACGCCTCGCGCGAGGTCACGGTCTCCTGGCACACCACCGCGTCCGTCTCCAACCCCCGGGTGATGTACGGGACTTCGCACGGCGGCTTCGGGCGCACCGCGCAGGCCGAGACCCGCACCTACCGGGACGCCGCCTCCGGCACCGAGGTCCAGGTGCACCACGCCCGGATCGGCGACCTGCACCCCGACACGGACTACGTCTACGCGGCCGTCCACGACGGCGCCACCCCGGAACTCGGCACCGTGCGCACCGCGCCGCGCGGCCGGGCCGCCTTCACCTTCACCAGCTTCGGCGACCAGGGCACCCCCACCCTCGGCAAGCAGACCGCCAACGGCTACGCCAACGACAACCTCGGCAGCCCGGCCGCGGGCGACACCACCGCCGGGGTCGAGCGGGTCGCCCCGCTGTTCCACCTGGTCAACGGCGACCTCTGCTACGCCAACCTCTCCACCGACCGGGTCCGCACCTGGTCCGACTGGTTCGAGAACAACACCCGCTCGGCCCGCCACCGCCCCTGGATGCCCGCGGCCGGCAACCACGAGAACGAGAAGGGCAACGGCCCGATCGGCTACGGCGCCTACCAGGCCTACTTCGACCTCCCGGACTCCGACGCGGACGACGAACTGCACGGTCTCTGGTACGCGTTCACCGCCGGCTCGGTGCGCGTCATCAGCCTCAACAACGACGACGTGGCCTACCAGGACGCCGGCAACAGCTATGTGCACGGCTACTCCGGTGGCGCCCAACAGCGCTGGCTGGAGCGCGAGTTGATCGCCGCCAACGCCGACCCGGGGATCGACTGGATCGTGGTCTGCATGCACCAGGTGGTCATCTCCACCGCCGACAAGTTCAACGGCGCCGACCTCGGCATCCGCGAGACCTGGGTGCCGCTGTTCGACAGGTACGGCGTCGACCTGGTGGTCTGCGGCCACGAGCACCACTACGAGCGCTCCCACCCGATCCGCGGCCAGCAGCCCACCGACACCCGCACCCCGATCCCGGTCGCCACCGACACCGAGACCATCGACACCACCCGGGGCACCGTCCACATGGTCATCGGCGGCGGCGGCACCTCCGCCCCCTCCAACCACCTCTTCTTCACCCCGCCCAAGGCCCGGGTGATCACCGGCGTCGGCCCCGTCGACCAGGCCACCGGCAAGCGGCCCCCGGTCTACGTGATCGAGGACGCCCCCTGGTCCGCCTTCCGCGACGCCGAGAACCCGTACGGCTTCGCCTCCTTCGACGTCCAGCCGGGCGAGCGCGGCGGCGACACCACCATCGACGTCACCTACTACTCCGTCAGCGGCCCGTACGGCGACCTCGTCCCGGTCGACCGCTTCACCCTCACCCGCCCCCGCGGCACCCGCGGCGGCGGTTGGGGGCGCTGACCCGCGCCCGCGGCCTGGCCTCTGGACCCTGGCCCCGTCGGCGTGCGGCCACGTCGGCGGGTTCGGGACTCGCTCTAAAGGTGCGTCCACCACTGGTGGGCGACGACTCCGATGGGACCCACTCCGACCAGGACGGCGAGCACCGTCCCCATCCAGCCGCGGTTCCGCCGGGCCGTGAGCAGCAACATGACGCCGGTCGGGACTGCGAAAACGAAGACCGGCAGTGCAAGAAAGAGCCACGGGGCCGAGCACACGACCTCGACACCGAACTGGCACCCGCCGACAATCAGGCAGGCGTTCCGGAACGCAGGCTCGCGCGGCACGGCCAGCGGCAGCAAAGTCGTCCCGAAGAACCCGAAGAACAGGCCCCAGAACCACGCGCCGCCGCCCCACCACAGGACGGCGACTGCCCACGGCAGCAGGGAGGCTCCGGCCAGGGCGACGAGCACGCGCCCGCTGGGCCTGACCCGACCCCGTACGGGCTCGGCGGGCGCTCCGCCCGACCGGTCGGCGAATGCCGCTTCGACCGCGAAACCCGGCTGTGCCGACAGTGACTCGCTCATTTCCATCCCCCCGAGAACGATTTGAACGCGTTCAACATAGCGCTCCGACCGTCCTACGAGAAGACCGGGGGTCCGTGTCGCTACCGCCCCGGCAGGGTGCAGCACACCTCCCAGCCGGACGGCCCGTGCGGGCCCGAGGTCAGGCTGCCGCCGTGGGCGGCGGCGCGGGCGGCAAGGCCGACCAGTCCGGTGCCGCCGGAGCCGGGGCGGCGGCGCAGCCGGGGCCTGCGGGCGGCCGGCCCGCCGGTGTCCCCGACGGTCACCCGGACGGTGCGGCCGTCCGGCCCGGGAGCCACCCGGACCGCCACCCCGGTGGCCTGCGGGGCGTGGCGGCGGACGTTGGTGAGGGCCTCCAGGACGACGGCGTACGCGGTGGCCTGGACCTCGACGGCGAGCAGCCCGACGGCCTCCGGGGCGAGGTCCACGGTGGCGCGCGGGCCGCCCGTCGTCCCGAAGCGGGCGACCAGCTCGGGCAGGTCGGCCAGGCCGAGGTGGCGGGTGGTTCCGGCGGCCGCCGGATCCTCGCGCAGGGCCCCCACCATCTCGTCCATCGAGTCGAGCGCCCGCAGCCCCGCCTCCTCCAGGCGCCGCAACAGGGCGGCCGTCTCCGCCGGCTCCTGGTCCGGGAGTTGGCCGGCCTGGGCCTCCAGCACAATGCCGGTGATCTCGTGGGCGACGAAGTCGTGCAGCCCGCGGGCGACTTCGAGCCGCTGCTCGCGCCGCGCCCGGTCGACGGCCCGCTCCCGACGGGCCTCCAGCACCCGCAGGTAGAGGCCCGCCCCGGCGACCCCCAGCACCGGCAGCAGGGAGAACAGCACCCCGACCACCGGCCCGGCCGCGCCACCGTGCGGCACCCGGAGGGCGAACCGCAGTGGGAGCAGCACGGCCGCGAGGGCGACCGCCCCGCCGATCGGCCCGGCCCAGCGGTCGGGCAGTCGGCGGACGGCCCGGAACAACACCCCCAGCAGCGCCGGCCATTCGAGGGGCAGCCAGAAGGCGGGCAGCCGGTAGGGCCCCGGGTAGCCCAGGTCGAGCAGCAGCGAGGCCCCGGCCGCCGCGCCGGCGGCGACGCCGAGCGTGACCCCGCCGAGCGGCCACGGCAGCAGCGCCACCGCGGCGGCGAGCGCGGCCGTCAGGGCGGGCAGCAGGGCCGCGCCGCGCTCCCCCGGATGGGCGAGCGCGACGGGTGCGAGCAGCAGGAGGACGGCGGCGACGGCGGGCCATCGACGGCGCCGGACGGGGCGGAACTGACGGTCGGTGCGCACACCGCCGAGCGTAGGGCCCGTCCAGGGGCAGCTCTCCGGGGGGAGCCCCGGTCCTCCCCGCGAAGGAGGCAACTCCCCTCCCCAGCGGGAGGTCCGCACGGCCCGCCCGGGCCAGACTCGATGCCGTCGGAACAACCACCCGCATCGGAGGCCGCACCACCATGAACCGTCGTCTCGCCGTCGCCGCGACCGCGCTCTGCCTCCTGGCGGCCACGGTCGCCACCGCCGCCCCGGCCTCCGCCGCCGCCCCGACCCCGTCGGGGGCGCCGGTCGCCGCCGACCACGCCTCGGTGCGCCTGCACGGGAGCGGCAGCACCGTCCTCGACTCCAGGTTCACCGGCTTCGAGGGCGACCCGGTCCAGCTCACCGTCGACGCCCGGGCCGACGACCTCAAGCCGCTGGAAACCACCCGCGGCCACTTCCACGTCCGCCACGTGCACACCGACGGCCGGCTGGTCGCCGACTTCGAGGGGGACATCACCTGTCTGGCCGTCGGCGGCCGGGAGGCCGTCGCCACCGGTGTGGTGACCGGGGGCGAGGTGCCGTGGTTCCCCGGCAAGCCGCTGATCGGCCAGAAGGTGGCGCTCTCGGTGGAGGACGACGGCCGGCACGGGGACCGGATCGGCTGGGTCTGGGGCTTCTTCGGCGCACCGGTCTCGGACTGCCAGGGCACGGTACCGTTCATCCGCACCACCGGTGGCGACTTCACCGTGCGCGGCTGACCACCGCCCGACCAGGGCCTTTCGGCGTCCGACCGGGCCGGGGTGTCAGCACCCGCCCGATCCCCGGACCCCCTGGAGGCCCCGATGCTCCCCGACCGCCCGACCCCAACCGGGCCGACCGAAGCCGGCGCGGGGTTCAACGACCCCACAGGGGAGGGCCGTTGAACCCCGCGCCCGAACAGCCGCATCCCTTGCAGCCAGGACCCGACTACGCCCGACTCGCCGCCCTCGGACCGTACTTCGCCCTCGACACCGCCCCCACCGGCCCGCCTCCGCCCGGCTTCCGCCCACTGCCGGAGCTGTACGGCACCGGCCCGGACTCGCCGCTCGCGGCCCGGATCCGGGTGGTGGCGCAGCGCCTGGGCACGGCCGAACTCCGGGTCGCCGCCTCGATCCTGCACCTCGGCCTGGCGGCCCGCTTCTGGTCGGTGGGCATCGGCTCGGCCGTCCTGCTCGGGACGGTCCCGACCCTGGAACGCGCCTGGGTGCGGATCCCGGACCAGGGCCCGATCGACCTCTGGTCACCGCCGGAGCCGGTCCGCCCCGAGCCCGGGGAGCTCGTCGATCAGCTCCACCACGCTGTCCTGATCGGGCAGTTGGAGCCACTGGCCGCAGCAGTGCGCGCCGCCGTGCCGCTCTCGGCACGCCTGCTGCGCGGCAACGCGGCCTCCGCGCTGGCCGGGACGCTACGGGTACTGAGCGCCCAGGCGTCGCTCCCGGCAGGGGAGTTGGTCACGCAGCTGCTGGACCGTCCGCCGTTGGCGGGCTCCGGCACGCTGCACACCGGCCCGCGCGGGGCCGCGTTCCGGCGGACGAGCTGCTGCCTCTACTACCGGATCGGCCCGGGCGCCGGGCTCTGCGGGGACTGCTGCTTCACCCGGCCGCCGGCCCGGCCGAAGCGCGCCGGGTAGCCCCCCGTACACGCGGGCCCGCGCCCCCAGCTTGTCCAAGGCCGGGGGCGCGGGCCGCCGATCCCCACCCGGTTCCGATGCCCTCGCACCGGGTGAAGTCCCTTCGGGCGTACGGTCCTCAGACCGCGACCGCCTCCTCCATCTCCTCCTCGGCGTCGACCTCGGCCTCGGTCGGCGCCTCCACCGTGCGGCGCCCGCGGCCCTCGTACACGGCCGCGGCGACCAGGGCCGCCCCACCCAGCAGCAGCCAGACCACCAGGGTCAGCACGTGGCCGCCGAGGCCGGCGCCGCCGTCGAAGTACAGGATGTCTCGCGCACCCTCCAGGTAGCCGGCGCCGGTCCAGAAGCCGTGCAGGGTCCCGAAGAAGCCGTTCTGCAGTTCGGGCCGGTAGATGCCGCCGGAGGAGGTGAAGTTGAGCATCACGAACAGCACCATCAGGGCGAGCGTGGTCCACTTCTTCAGGAAGCTGTGCAGGCCGATGCCGATCAGCACGATGCCTGCGGAGTAGAGCCAGCCGAGCGCCCAGACCGCGGCGTAGTCGTGGTCGACGACGTGGAAGAGCGGCCCGGCGGTGGCGATCCCGATCACGCTGACCACCAGCGAGACGACCACGCCCACCGCGGCCCGGACCCGCAGGCTCAGCCCGGCGCCGGCGGCGCCGATCGCCGCGACGCTGGCGTAGGAGCCGATGCTCAGCGCGACCAGCAGGAAGAACAGGCCCTGGCCGGTCGGGTCGCCCGCGGCGGGGGTGGTGAGGTCGGTGACGTGCAGCGGGACGCCCTGCCGGTCCGTGACGTTGGTGAACACCGCCGTGGCGGCCACCACCGAGGTGTCCGAGTTGCCCTTGGCGACGATCAGCTCCGGGCTCCTGGCGTCCGGGACGAAGGCGCCGACCAGGTCGCGGTCGCGCAGCTGCTGCTCGGCGGCGGAGCGGTCGGCGACGGTCCGGACGTCCAGCGCGGCACCGGCCTTGCCCTGGATGGCCTGGGCCAGGCCCTGCGCCTGGGGCCCGGCGCCGACGACGGCGACCTTGAGGTGGTGGGGCTCCGGCTGGTGGAAGGCGCCCTGGTAGGCGAGGGCCATGCCGAGGCACATCAGCAGCGGGGTGAGCAGGTGGACGGCGAGGTGTTTGAGCGAGTGCCCCAGGGTGGGCGCTGCGGCGGGGGTCTGGGGTGTGCTCATGGCGTTCGTACCGTCCTCCGGCGATCTCTCTTCGATGACGATGGCAAATACAACCAATGCAGGTGGTAAATGCAACCATCTATGGATGTAGCTTACAACTATCCGACGCCTTTCGGAAGCCGCCCGGCAGCCGACCGGAAGCCGGGCCGCCCGAGGAACGACCCGGCACCCCGGCACCCCCGGGCTCAGCCCAGCTCGAACACCCCGTACGAGAAGCCCTCGGCCCGCAGCTCACCGTCCACGACCCGCACCCCCTGCACCTCCAGCGGCCGCACGACACCCGCACCCCCGCCCGGGCCGCCCGCCAGCCGGACCGCCCCCGGCTCCCGGCGCGGGTTCACCGCCACCAGGTACCGCCCGGACCGGACGTACACCAGCGGGTACCCGGCGTGCCGCACCTCCACCCCGCCGGACGCCGCCAGCCCCGGGTGGGCGCGGCGCAGCGCGATCAGCCGCCGGACGGTGTGCAGCAGCGAGGTCGGATCGGCGCGCTGGGAGAGCACGTCCGGGCGCTGCGGGTCCGGGTCCGGCGGCAGGTACCACCGCTCGGGGGCGGCCGTCGAGAACCCGGCCGAGGGGCCCGGCGTCCACTGCATCGGGGTCCGCGAGCCCGCCCGGTTGTAGCGCGGGCCGAGCACGCTGCCCTCGACGTCGGGCAGTCCGGGCAGGTAGCGCATGCCGATCTCGTCGCCGTAGTACACCGCGGGCAGGGTCGGCCAGGTGAGCAGGAAGGCGAAGGCGGGGGCGAGTTGCTCGCCGGAGCGCGGGGCGGTGGCGAGCCGGGAGAAGTCGTGGTTGGCGGTGGGCAGCACGATGTGGCCGCTGCCCTCGGTGAGTTCGGCGGCGGAGCGCCAGGCGTCCAGGAAGGTCTGCGGGGTGCCGCGCCCCTCGGCCTCGAAGTAGCACGGGCCCTGCTGCCAGAACTCCTCGACCGTCCCGCCGCCGTTGTTCCACAGGGAGCGCAGCGGCAGGCCGTGGTCGTCCCCGCCGAAGTGCAGGAAGAAGTCCGCGTGGAACCCGGCCGCGACGGCGGCGGCCGGTTCGCCCCACTCGGCGAACAGCGCGGCCTCGGGGTGGGTGCGGTCCAGCCAGTCGCGCAGTTCGGTCCAGAGCTTGGCGGTCTCGACCCGGCCGGGGTCGTCCTTGACCAGCGAGTACGCCATGTCCACCCGGAAGCCGGCCACGCCGAGGCCCAGCCAGTGCGCCATGATCTCGCGCAGCGCCGCCCGGTTGGCGCGCGGGCCCTCGGCGTCCACCGGCTGGCGCCAGGGCTCCGTCGAAATGCCGCGCGCGTAGCCGAAGTTGAGGGCGGGCTGACAGTCGAAGAAGTTCGGCCGGTACCAGCCCGGGCGGCTCCCGGGCGAGGCGACGAAGCCGTCCACCGGCCGGTCCGACCAGATGTAGCGCTGGTCGGACGGGTCCTCGGCGGAGGCCAGGAACCAGGGGTGGCGGTCGGAGGTGTGCCCGGCGACCAGGTCCAGCAGGATCCGGATGCCCTTGCCGCGCGCGGCCTCGACCAGCGCGACCAGGTCCTCGGTGCGGCCGTAACGCGGGGCGGGGGTGAGGTAGTCGGTGACGTCGTACCCGGCGTCGCGGAACGGCGAGGCGAAGCAGGGGTTGAGCCAGACCGTGTCCACGCCCAGCCAGGCGAGGTGGTCGAGGTGCTCGGTGATGCCGGCGAAGTCGCCGATGCCGTCGCCGTCGGAGTCCGCGAAGGTCTGCGGGTAGATCTGGTAGAGGACGGCGTCGGCCAACCAGTCGGGGCCGGGGCGGGTCGAGGTCATGGGGTGGGTCCTCCTGCCGGGTCCGGGGGCCGCGTGGGCCCGAGAGCCGAGGGGCCGGGGGCGAGCCGGGTGCCACCGATTCTCGTCCAATCCCGGCCGTCCCGACAGCCCGCCCCGCACCTTCACCGGACCCGCGCCGGAGCCGCTCCGCGCGGACCCCGCTCTGCAGAAGCCGCTACGCCCCCGCCGCGCAGGCCCGGGTGAACGCCCGGGCCCGGCGGGTGATCTCCGCCCAGTCCCCCGCCTCCACCGCCGCCGGCGGGACGACGTCCGTCCCCGCGCACACCGCGAGCGCCCCCTGCGCCAGGAACTCGGCCGCGTTGCCCGCGTTCACCCCGCCGGAGGCCACCAGCGGCACGTCCGGGTACGGGCCGCGCAGGTCCTTGAAGTAACCGGGGCCGAACGACCGGGCCGGGAAGATCTTCACGGCGGCGGCGCCCAGGTCGACCGCCCGGGCCACCTCGGTCGGGGTCAGCGCCCCCAGCACCACCGGCACCCCGCGGGCCCGCCCGGCCTCCGCGACCTCGGGCCGGCAGCCTGGGGTGACCAGGAAGGACGCCCCCGCGTCGATCCCGCGCCCGGCCTGCTCGGCGGTCAGCACCGTCCCCACCCCGACCCGCCACCCGGCCGCCGAGGCCCGTTCCAGATGGTCCGTCACATCCGGTGTGGTGTAGGTGAATTCGGTGAAGTTGATGCCACCCTCCGCGAGAGCGGCGCACAGCGCGGCGGCGTCCGGGATCCGGGGCGCGCGGACCACCGCGATCACCGGGTCGTTCCGCAACTCGGAGAGTCCGTTCACAGCGTTCATCAGCTCTGCGCTCCTCGCGCCTGCGTTCATCGGGCCTGCGTCCCTCGATCGGTGCGGCGCAGGGCGCGCCCGGGGCGGGCGCCGGTGGTGCGACCCTGCCGGACGACGGCGGTGCCGTTGACGTACACGTACTGGATCCCCTCGGCGGGCAGCCGGGGTTGCTCGAAGGTGGCGGCGTCCCGGACCCGCTCGGGGTCGAGGAGCACCAGGTCGGCGTGGTACCCGGGGGCGATCCGGCCGCGCCGGTCCAGCCCGAGCCGCGCGGCCGGCCGACCGGTCATCCGGGTGATCGCCTGTTCCAGCGTGAGCACGCCCAACTCCCTTCCGTAGTGGCCGAGGTAGCGCGGGAAGGTGCCCCAGGCCCGCGGGTGCGGCCGGGCCCCGACGAGCAGCCCGTCGCTGCCCGCGGTGTGGGCGCGGTGGCGCATCACCGCCCGGACGTTCTCCTCGTGCCCGACGTGCTGGAGGATGGTGGTGGCCAACTCGTCCCGGCGCAGCAGATCGAGGAAGACCTCCGTCCCGCCGGTCCCCCGCTCGGCGGCGAGTTCGGCGACCGTCCGGCCGACCGCCCCCGCCAGTTGCGCCGAGCGGACGCCGGAGACCTGGACGGTCGACCAGTCGGCGACCACGCCGTGGCAGCCGTCGCTGCCCTGCTCCTCCATCGCGTGCCGGATCCGCTCGCGGTCGCCCGGGTCGGCGAGCCGTGCCAGGGTCGCGTCCGGTCCGCCCTCGGTGGCCCAACTCGGCAGCAGGGCGGCCAGGGTGGTGGACCCGGGCAGGTAGGGGTAGCTGTCCAGGGTGAGGTCGACGCCGTCCGCGAGCGCCCGGTCGACCAGCTCCAGGAACTCGCCGGCCCGGCCCCGGTTGACGTCGAAGTTCATCGTGGCGTGGGTCAGGTGCAGTGCGCAGCCGGACCGCCGGGCGATCTCCACCATCTCCGCGTAGCCCTCCAACGCGCCGCGCCCGTACGAGCGTTGGTGCGGCGCGTGGAAGCCTCCGTAGGCCGCGACCACGGTGCACAGCTCGACCAGCTCGGCGGTGTCCGCGTACATCCCGGGGGTGTAGCTGAGGCCGCTCGACATGCCGACCGCCCCGTGCAGCAGGCTCTGCGCCAACACCTGTCGCATCCGGTCGAGTTCGGCCGGGGTGGGCGGGCGGTCGTCCCAGCCCATGGCGAGCATCCGCAGCGAGCCGTGCGGGACCAGGTAGCAGGCGTTGACGGCGACGCGGGTGCGGTCGATCCGGTCCAGGTAGCCGGCGACGTCGCGCCAGTCCCAGTCGAAGTCCGCCGGGTCGCCGTTCCAGCCCGCCAGTTGGCGGCGCAGCTCGGGCAGGGTGGTGTCGTCCACCGGGGCGTAGGACAGGCCGTCCTGGCCGAGGACCTCGCAGGTGACGCCCTGGGTGACCTTGGCCGGGTGCTCGGGTTCGAGCAGCAGGGCGAGGTCGGAGTGGGCGTGCATGTCGATGAAGCCGGGGGCGAGCACCAGTCCGTCGGCGTCCACCTCGGACGGCCCGCCGAGGCCCGCGCCGATCTCGGCGATCAGGCCGTCGGCGATCCGCACGTCCGCCCGGTAGCGGTCGGCGCCCGTCCCGTCGACGACCGTCGCCCCCTTGAAGACGGTCGCCTCCTTGAAGACCGTCGCCTCCTTGAAGGCGGTCGCTCTCTCCCCCACCGTCATCAGAAGAAGGTCCTGACCAGCCCGGTGACCTTCGGCTCGGCCGCGTCCGCGGAGTCCAGCACCGGGAGCGCCGTCCACTTGTCGAAGGCCGTGCACGGGTGCGAGACGCCGAGCCGCAGCACCGCGCCGATCGGCGCGAGGTCGCCCGCGTCGCGGAGGAAGGCGTGCTGGTCGTTGAGCGCGGTGATCCGGGCCGTCGTACCGGTCAACGCGGCGCCGCCGCGCACCAGTTGCGGCTCGGGCAGGCCCTCGTCGAAGGGCAGGTCGCGCTTGCCCGCGTCCAGCAGCGCCAGCTGCGGCTCGGGCCGGGAGGCGACCCGGGCCCAGCCGTGCAGCGCGCCGCGGAACGGGGCCTCCCCGCCGCCGCGGGCGAGCGGTGAGATGCCCCGGTAGAACCCGTCGTCGTGGGCGATGTACGCGCCCGAGCGGAGCACCACCAGCGCCTCCGGCAGGGCGGCCAACTCCTCGACCACCAGGTCGAAGTAGGCGCTGCCGCCGGCCGAGACCACCGGCGGCGCGCCGTCCGGGTAGGCCCCGGCGAGCCGGCCGTGCAGCTCGCCGAGCGCCGCCAGGTAGCCGCGGACGGTGGCCAGCCCCTCGGCGGTGGCGTCGTGCGCGAGGGCGCCCTCGTACCCGCCGACGCCGGCGAGCCGCAGGGTGGGCGCGCGCAGCACGGCGGCGGCGACCTCGACGGCGGCGTCCACGCCGCGGACGCCGGTGCGTCCGCCCGGGCCGCCGAGTTCGACCAGCACCTCGACCGGCCGCTCGGCCCCGGCGGCGCGCAGCGCCTCGTCCATCAGCCGTACGCCGTCGGTGGAGTCGGTCCAGCAGAGGAAGGCGAAGCCCGGGTCGGCGGTCAGCTCGGCGGCGAGCCAGGCCAGTCCGGCCGGGTCGAGCAGGGTGTTGGCGAGCAGGATCCGCTGGACGCCGAAGGCGCGGGCGACCCGCACCTGGGGCAGGTTCGCGAGGGTGATCCCGTGGCTGCCGGCGGCGAGTTGGGCCTGCCACAGCTCGGGCGCCATGGTGGTCTTGCCGTGCGGGGCGAGCGCGACGCCCGCCTTGGCGCACCAGTCGGCCATGGTGCGGACGTTGTGGTCGAGCGCGGCGCCGTCGAGGGTGAGCAGCGGGGTGCTGAGGGAGGAGAGGGTCGGGCCGGTGGCGAGCCAGTCGCGGGTGGTGCGCCCCCAACTCTCCGGCGGGGCGGCCTTGAACCGCCAGTCGAGGACCTCGTCGGCCAGCGCGGCCACCGCTCCCTCGGCGATGCCGGGTCCGTCGGCACTGCTCGCGAACGTCTGCTCCACCATGTCCTCCATCCATCAGGTTGCAACATGTGCAACGAGGGTTGCACATGTTGGCACCACGGTTCTAGCATCGGCGCCGGATCACGGTCAACGGAACCGGCCGCCGGTCGACCCCGACCGACTGCCGGTCACCCCCGGTCGGCCCGCGCGCCACGGACCGGCCGCAGACGAGGAGCCCAGCAGATGCCGCCACAGGACACCCCGGGGCCGAACCGCCCCGGTCCGCCCCCGACGGCCGTGTGCGTGGGCGAGTCGATGGCCGTCCTGCTGCCCGACCACCCCGGCCCGCTGGAGGCCGTGGACACCTTCCGGCTGTCCGTCGGCGGCGCCGAGTCCAACGTGGCCGGGGCGCTGGCCGCGCTCGGTGTGCCGACCGCCTGGATCAGCCGGGTCGGCGACGACGGCTTCGGCCGCCGCCTGCTCGCCGAGGTCGCCGCCCGCGGCGTGGACGTCTCCGGCGTCACCGTCGACCCGCACCGCCCGACCGGCCTGTACCTCAAGGAGGTCGGCGGCACCACCGGCCACCGGCACGACCTCGGCCCGGGCCGCAGCCGGCTGCACTACCACCGGCGCGGCTCCGCGGCCGCCGCGCTCTCCCCGGCCCTGCTCGCCGACCCGACCGCCGACCGCCTGCTGGCCGGCGCCCGGCTGCTGCACCTGTCCGGCATCACCGCGGCACTCTCCGACGACTGCCTGGCCCTGCTGCGCGCCCTGCTCGCCGACCGCCGCCCCGGGCGGCTGGTCAGCTTCGACCTCAACTGGCGCCCCGCGCTCTGGCGGGACCGCGACCCGGCCGTGCTGCCGCCGCTGCTGGACGCCGCCGACCTGCTGCTGCTCGGCGCCGACGAGGCCCAGGCCGCCTTCGGCACCGGCGAGCCCGCCGCACTGCGCCGCCGCTTCCCCTCGCCCGCCACCGTGGTGGTCAAGGACGCCGCCCGGGTGGTCACCGCGCTGGAGCGGGACGGCTCGGCCGTCGCCGAACCGGCCCTGACCGTCGAGGTGGTGGAGGCCACCGGCGCGGGCGACGCCTTCGCGGCCGGCTACCTGGCCGGCACCCTGCACGCCCTGGACCAGCGCCGCCGGCTGCGGCTCGGCCACCTGAGCGCGGCCTGCGCGCTGACCGCCCACGGCGACCAGGCCGAGCTGCCGCCCGCCCCGGTGCTGACCGCCCTGCTCGACGCCTCCCCCGCCGACTGGGCCGCCACCCGGGTCACCGCCGGGGGCATCGCCTCCCCGGCCCTGCCCGCCGCCCGGCCCTGGACCCGGACGCGGACCGGAGCCCAGGCACCGGCGGAGGCCGGGACCCGACCCGATCGGGCCCGGGCACGATGAGCACCGACCCCCGCCACCCGACCGGAGTCCCAGCCCGATGAGCCAGACCGTCACCCGCGCCCTGCGCATCCTCGCCCAGCTCGGCGAGGGCGAGCGCTCCCTGGACCAGCTGGCCGAGGTCCTCGGCGTGCACAAGACCACCGTGCTCCGGCTGCTCCAGAGCCTGGAGGAGGAACGCTTCGTCTACCGCGACGCGGCCTACCGCTACCACCTCGGGGCGGGCCTGTTCGCCCTCTCCGGCCTCGCCCTGGAGCAGCGCGGGGTGCGCCGGATCGCCGCCCCGCACCTCGCCGAGCTGAACGCCGCCACCGGCCAGACCGTCCACCTGGCGGCCTACGAGGGCGGCGAGGTGGTCTACATCGACAAGTTCGACTCCCGCCACCCGGTCAGGATGTACTCCCGGATCGGCCTGCGCGCGGCCCTGCACAGCGCGGCCGTCTCCAAGGTCCTGCTGGCCGACCTCCCGCTGCCCGAGCGCCGCCGGGTGGTGGCCGGGATCGACTTCACCCCGCACACCGAACGCACCCTCACCACGCCCGAGGCGCTGCTCGCCGAGCTGGAGAAGGTCGCGGCCCAGGGCTGGGCGCAGGACCACGCCGAGCACGAGGCCTTCATCAACTGCGTCGCCGCCCCGATCCGGGACGCCAGCGGCCGAGTGGTCGCCGCTGCCTCCATCTCCGTCCCGGACGTCGTCCTCCCGTACGAACAGGTGCTGGACCTCCTCCCCCAGCTGCTCGCCACCGCCCGCGCCGTCTCGGCCGACTGCGGCCGCCCCGACCACAACTGACTGACCGTCACCGAATGCAAGGAGCCCGAAGCCCGATGTCCTCCGACAAGACCGAGATCCGCACCGACGGCGCCCCCGCCCCCGCCTGGATGTTCTCCCAGGGCGTCCGCAAGGGCCCGATCCTCCAGGTCTCCGGCCAGGGCCCGCAGGACCCGGCGACCGGCGAGTACCTCCACCACGGCGACGTGAAGGCCCAGACCCGCCGCACCCTGGAGAACGTCAAGGCCATCGTCGAGGCCGGCGGCGCCACCGTCGAGGACGTGGTGATGTTCCGCGTCTACCTCACCAAGCGGGCCGACTTCCCGCTGATGAACGAGGTCTACGCCGAGTTCATCGAGGAGAACATCAAGCCCGGCGGGGTGAAGCCCTGCCGCACCACGATCTTCGTCGAGCTGCCCCAGGAGCCGATGCTGGTGGAGATCGACGCCCAGGCCGTCATCGCCTGACCCCAGCCCCACCGCACCCCGAGGGCCCGGACGCCACCCCGCATCCGGGCCCTCGGCGCACCTCGGCGCACCTCGACGCACCTCGGCACAGCCCGCCGCCCACTTGCCACGCCTCCCGACGAACATTAGGTTAGGCTCACCTAACTAGAAGGAGGCCCGTCCATGAGCGACGCCGAGGTGCCCGAGCCCACCACCGCCGACCGGGTCCACAGCCTGCTCAGCGCGACCTCCTCGCTCACCGTCCGCGCCCTCGGCGAGCACCACGAACTGGACACCCCGGTCTCCGTCCACGGCTCCCGGCTGCGCCTGCGCGTCCCGCTGGACGCCCCGCTCATCGCGGCCGCCGCCGGCGCCACCGACGGACTGGCCGTCGTGCTCGACGTCACCGACGTCTCCCCCGTCGCGGTCCGCGACCGCGTCCGCGCCCGGCTCACCCTGGCCGGCCGGCTGCACCTGGCCCACCTCGCCGACGACGGCCTCAGCGTCCACCTGCGGGTCGACGTCGCCCACGCCGTCCTCGCCACCCCGTACAGCACCGGCGCGCTCACCGCCACCGACCTCGCCCTCGCCACCCCCGACCCGCTGGCCCGCCACGAGGCCGCCCTGCTCACCCACCTGGCCGACGACCACGCCGACGCCCTCGGCCTGCTCACCCGGCTGCTCGACCCGGTCCTGCTCGCCCACCACCCGGACGTCCGCCCGCTCGCCCTGGACCGCCACGGCCTGGTGCTGCGCCTGGACCACTCCCACGGCCACCGCGACGTCCGCCTGGTCTTCCCCGAACCCGCCCGCGACACCGAGGACTTCGGCCACCGGATGCACGACCTGCTCACCGCCGCCGAACACGGCCTCCCGGCCCACCGGAACTGACCGCCGGAACCGACCACCGGAGCTGTCCCCCGAGAGAGGGCCGGCCGCTCACCGCTCCGCCGCCTCCTCCAGCACGATCCGCCCCATCCGCGCGTACAGCTCCGGCCGCCGCCGGCGCAGTACCAGGGCCGTCCCGATGCCCCCCAGGAACACCCCGATCACCAGGTACGGCATCAGCGCGAACAGCAGGGTGCCCGCCGCCGCCCCGGCGGCCGTCCCCCGGTTGGCCACCAGCAGGGCCACCACCGCGCCCATCGCCACCCCGCCGACCAGCGGCGCGACCAGCGTCCGGCACCAGTGCGCGGTCTCCGGGTGCCGGCCCTGCACATGGAAGTACCCCACCACCGCGAAGGAGCAGAGCGTCTGCACGACCAGGATCGCCATCGTCCCCAACAGGGCCAGCAGCGTGAACAGATGGACGTACGGGTCCATCCCCGCCGCCAGGAACGCCAGCACCAGCCCGGCCGCGATCCCCGACTGCACGACCGAGGCCACGTACGGCGAACCGTGCCGCGGGTGGGTCCGCCCGAGCGCCGGGTGCAGCAGCCCCTCCCGCCCGATCGCGTACAAGTACCGTGCGGCGCACTGGTGGAAGGCCATCGCGCAGGCGAACGAGCCGGTGACGACCAGCCATTGGAACAGCGTCACCGCCCAGGCGCCGAGGTGCTCCCCCAGCGGGTCGAAGAACAGGCTGTTCCCGTCCTTGCCCGGCACCGCCCCGCCCGCCACCGCGATCGCGTGCTCAACGCCGTTGCCGGACAGGATCATCCAGGACACGAAGACGTAGAACAGCCCGATCCCGATCACCGACACCATGGTCGCCCGCGGCACCACCCGCTTGGGATCGCGCGACTCCTCCCCGTACATCGCGGTCGACTCGAAGCCCACCCAGGAGCAGAACGCGAAGAACAGTCCCAGCCCGGCCCCGGCCGTGCCCGAACCCCCCACCCCGTTCAGCGCGTTCAGCGGGTTCACCGCCTCGCCGACGATGCCCTCCGGACCGCCGCCGGAGGCCAGCACGGCCAGCGAGACCGCGCCCAGCACCCCGACCTCCAGCACCAGCGCCACCCCGAGCACCTTCGTCGTCAGGTGCAGGTCGAACCAGGCCATCACCCCGATCACCGCCACCCCGGCCAGCGCGTACCAGCCCCAGCCGAGGTCCACGCCCAGCTGCGAACGGACCAGTCCCCGCAGCGAGTACGCGAAGAAGCCGACGACCGAGGCCTCGAAGACGATGTACGCCAGCACCGCGAGCAGCCCCGAGCCCATCCCGACCACCCGGCCCAGCCCGTGCGAGATGTACCCGTAGAACGCCCCGGCCGCCGTGAGGTGCCGGGCCATCGCCACGTACCCGACCGAGAACACGGTGAGCACCACGGTCACCAGGACGTACGCGGCCGGCGCGCCGACCCCGTTGCCCTGCCCGACGATGATCGGCAGGTTCCCCGTCATGGCGGTGATCGGGGCGGCACTGGCGACCGCCATGAACACCACGCCCACCAGGCCGACCGAGTCCGGCTTCAGCCGGTCGACCCCGCCCGACCGGGCCCGTTCCCCGACCACGTCCCCGCTCCGCACGGCCATCCGGCCTCCTCGTCCACCCGGGCGCTCCCGCCCGCCGGACCGGCCGGGCGCTGACTGCCGCCAGGATCGGCACATCGCGGACGGCCCGCAAACAGCCGCAACCAGCCGGTCCGCGCCCGGGGTTGACGCCGCGTTCGACACCTCGAACGCCGAGAACACCGAGAACACGAAGAACGCCGAGAACACCCCGAGCCGGGAACACCCGGGCCGGGAAACGGAAGCAGCCGGCCCGGCCGCGCGAGAGAGAGGTGTCTCGCACGGCCGGGCCGGCCATGGGCGTGTCCCGCGCCCAGGTCCACTGGTGCGGCGATCACCCGGTCGAGCGGTCACCCGACATGACCATCCCGGGCGGTCGATTCGCCCCGCATCAGCGGTGGTTCAGAAGGTCCTGCGGAAGGACCGGGTGGGTCAGAGCGCGACGCCGTGCGCCCGCAGGTAGGCGACCGGGTCGATGTCCGAGCCGTACTCCGGACCGGTACGGATCTCGAAGTGCAGGTGCGGGCCGGTCACGTTGCCGGTCGCACCGGAGAGGCCGAGCTGCTGGCCGGCGGTGACGGTCTGACCAACGCTCACGCCGATCGAGGACAGGTGCGCGTACTGGGCGTACTTGCCGTCGCCGAGCTGGATCTCGACCTCGTTGCCGTAGGCGCCGTCGTAACCGGCCTTCACCACCACGCCGTTGGCGACGGCGCGCAGCGGGGTGCCGGTGGAGGCGACGAAGTCCTGGCCGGTGTGGTGGCCGGAGGCCCACATCGAGCCGGCCACGCCGTAGGCCTCGCCCAGCACGGGGTTGGCGACCGGGGCGAGGTAGCCGGAGGTGGCGGCGACCGGGGCGGCGGTGACGGCCTGGGCCGGGGCGGCGGTCTGGACCTGGGTCTGCAGCTGAGCACCCGGCTTGGCAGCCTCGGTCTGGACCTGCACCTGGGAGTCCGCGGCGGCGGGCTTGACCGGCTTGGCCGGCTTCGCCGGGGCCGGGGCGGCGGCCGGGGCCGCGGGCTTCGCGGCGTCAGCGGCGTGGCCCGCGAGGGCCAGCTGCTGACCGGGGAAGATCAGGTTCGGGTCGGCACCGACCACCGAGCGGTTCTGCTCGTACAGCGCGTGCCAGCCGCCCTCGACGTGCTTGGTGTCGGCGATCTGCGACAGGGTGTCACCGCTGACGACGCGGTAGCTCCCCTGGGCGGCGGCCGGAGCGGCGGCCTGCGAAGCGGCCGGGGCGGCCGGGGCGGCGGCGGCCGCCGGGGCGGTGTCCGCCTGGGCGCTCATCGCGGTCACGAGCGGCAGGACGAACGAGACGCCGGTGACGGCGGTGGCGATGCCGATGCGGGCGGCACGGGGCAGGGCGATACGACGAGCCTGTGCAGGCATGGAATTTTCCTCTCCGACGCCTGCGAGGTGAGCTGTCGGGTTCGGGCTGGAGTTGCCCGGCCGCATGCGCGGCTTCACCCCAAGCCGGTCCTGGTCGTCCGTGCCCTGAAAAGGCGCGAACTCCGGTCCGGCGACTTACCTGTGGGTCCCCCGCTCCTGCCGTACAGAGTTCAGTGCGAGCCACCGGGCAGCGGCAGGACTCGGCGTTCCACCCGGTGGATCCGCCCGGGCTGGCCGGGCGGTCGCTGAACTAAAACTCATCCGTTCAGGTGAAGCAATGTCGATCTCTTGAATCCGCAACCAACCCCGCCGCCACCGTCACCCTCCGAATGATCCGCTGTACCGTACGTGCACAATCCATTCACCCGGAGCCACTGATCCACGACGCTGCGCCGACCGGGCCACCCCTGCGCGACCCTTCGCTCACGCACCGCCACCGGCCGACACACCACCCGGTGACCCTTGTCACGTACACCCCGGCGGGCGCAGGATTCGGCCCGTGGCCACCTCTCAAGCCGGCACCCTGCGCCTCGGCACCGCACAGGGTCGCTGGGTACTCCTCGCAACGGTGCTCGGCTCCAGCATGGCGATGCTCGACGGCACGGTGGTGAACGTCGCCCTGCCCCGGATCGGCGCCGACCTCGGCGCCTCCCTCGCCTCCCTGCAATGGACCCTGAACGCCTATCTGCTCACCCTGGCCGGCCTGATCCTGCTCGGCGGCGCCCTCGGCGACCGCTACGGACGGCGCCGGGTCTTCCTGATCGGCGTGGTCTGGTTCGCCGTCGCCTCCGCGGCCTGCGCCGCCGCCCCGACCATCCACGTGCTGATCGCCGCCCGCGCCGTCCAGGGCATCGGCGGGGCGCTGCTCACCCCGGGCTCGCTCGCCATGCTCCAGGCGGTCTTCCACCCGGACGACCGCTCGGCGGCGGTCGGCCTCTGGTCCGGCCTGGGCGGGGTGTCGGCGGCCGTCGGCCCCTTCCTCGGCGGCTGGCTGGTGGACGGCCCCGGCTGGCGCTGGATCTTCCTGCTGAACCTGCCGCTGGCTGCCGCCGTGATCGCGGTGACCTCCCGCTACGTCCCGGAGAGCCGGGACGAGTCCGCCACCGGCCGCTTCGACGTGCCCGGCGCCCTGCTCGCCGCCCTCGCCCTCGGCGCGATCACCTACGCGCTCACCGCCGCCGGGGAGGGGCTGTCCCCCGTCGTCTGGGTCACCGGCGCGATCGGCCTGCTGCTGGCCGCCGCCTTCGTGGCCGTCGAGCGGCGCGCGCCCGACCCGATGCTGCCGCTCGGACTGTTCTCCTCCCGGCTGTTCACCGCCGTGAACCTGGTCACCCTCTGTGTCTACGCGGCGTTCAGCGGGGTGTTCTTCCTGCTGGTGGTGCAGCTGCAGATCGTCTCGGGCTTCTCCCCGCTGGTCTCCGGCTTCGCACTGGTGCCGATCACGGTGCTGATGCTGACCCTGTCCGCGCGCGCCGGGCGCCTCGGCAAGCGGATCGGCCCGCGCCTGCCGCTGACCGTCGGCCCGCTGCTGTGCGCCGCCGGGGTGCTGCTGATGCTGCGCACCGGCCCCGGCTCCTCCTACTGGGCGGACGTGCTGCCCGCGGTCGCCGTGATGGGCTCCGGGATGACCCTGCTGGTCGCGCCGCTGACCGCGACCGTGCTGGCCGCCGTCGAGGTGCGGCACGCGGGCATCGCCAGCGGCGTCAACAACGCCGCCGCCCGCGCGGCCGGCCTGCTCGCGGTGGCCGCCCTGCCGGCGCTGGCCGGACTGAGCGGCAACGCCTACCGGGTGCCGTCCGCGGTGGACTCCGCCTTCCACACCGCGATGCTGATCTGCGCCGGCCTGCTGACCGCCGGCGGGCTGATCGCCTTCACCACCGTCCGGGGCAACGTGCTCGCGCCCGAGGAGGAGCACCCGGTGGCCGAGCCGAACTGCGACTGGCCCTGCGCCACCACCACCCCGCCGCTCGACCCGGGCCGCCCCCGCACGCACGAGGGCCCCGCCACCGGAACGGCGGCAGGGCCCTCGTCGGACAACTGACTCCTCGTCAGAGAATACTGCTCTCTTAGAGGATGTCGCCGGGGGTGTACTTGGCCGCCGCCGGGTACGCCGCCGCGACGGCCTCCACCTGGCGGACGACCTCGGCGACCTGCGCCCCGGCCGCACCGGTGAAGGACAGCCGGTCGGCCAGCAGCGCGTCCAGCGCGGCCCGGTCCAGCGGGATCCGCTCGTCGGCGGCGAGCCGGTCCAGCAGCTCGTTCTCCCGGGCACCGGCGCGCATCGCCAGCGCGGAGGCGACGGCGTGCTCCTTGATGACCTCGTGGCCGGTCTCCCGGCCGACGCCCGCGCGCACCGCGCCCATCAGCACCTTGGTGGTGGCCAGGAACGGCAGGTAGCGGTCCAGCTCGGCCTCGACCACGGCCGGGAAGGCGCCGAACTCGTCCAGGACGGTGAGGAAGGTCTCCAGCAGGCCGTCGAAGGCGAAGAAGGCGTCCGGCAGCGCGACCCGGCGCACCACCGAGCAGGAGACGTCGCCCTCGTTCCACTGGTCGCCGGCCAGCTCGCCGGTCATCGACGCGTAGCCGCGCAGGATGACGGCCAGGCCGTTGACGCGCTCGCAGGAGCGGGTGTTCATCTTGTGCGGCATCGCGGAGGAGCCGACCTGGCCCTCCTTGAAGCCCTCCGTCACCAGCTCGTGGCCGGCCATCAGGCGGATGGTCTTGGCCAGGCTGGACGGCGCGGCGGCCAGCTGGACGAGGGCGGTGAGCACCTCGAAGTCCAGCGAGCGCGGGTAGACCTGGCCGACGCTGGTCAGCACGTTGTCGAAGCCGAGGTGGCCGGCGACCCGGCGCTCCAGCTCGGCCAGCTTCTCGGTGTCGCCGCCGAGCAGGTCCAGCATGTCCTGGGCGGTGCCGACCGGGCCCTTGATCCCGCGCAGCGGGTAGCGGGCGATCAGCTCCTCCAGGCGGCGGAAGGCGACCAGCAGCTCGTCGGCGATCGACGCGAAGCGCTTGCCCAGGGTGGTGGCCTGCGCGGCCACGTTGTGGGAGCGGCCGGCCATGACCAGCTCGGAGTGCTGGGCGGCCAGGTCGGCCAGGCGGACCAGCACGGCGACCGTACGGTCCCGGACGTGCTCCAGGGACTGGCGGATCTGCAGCTGCTCGACGTTCTCGGTCAGGTCCCGGGAGGTCATTCCCTTGTGGATCTGCTCGTGGCCGGCGAGCTCGCTGAACTCCTCGATCCGGGCCTTCACGTCGTGGCGGGTGATCCGCTCACGGGCGGCGATCGAGCCGAGGTCGACCTGGTCGACCACCCGCTCGTAGTCGGCGACGGCGGTCGCGGGCACCTCGACACCGAGGTCCTGCTGGGCCTTCAGGACGGCGAGCCACAGGTGGCGCTCGAGGACCACCTTGTGCTCGGGGGACCACAGCTGGGCCAGGGTCGCCGAGGCGTACCGGGAGGCCAGGACATTGGGGATCTGGGGCTTCGCGCTCACGCTTCGCAAGCCTAACAGCCGAGGTCACGCCGAACGTCGGCGGATGGGGTAGGCTGGGCCGGTTGAACGACCATCGGATGAAGCCCTACAAACTCCTCGCCGCAAGGATACCACACCGATGAACGGAACACCAGCACCCAGCGGGGCCCCCGACCCCGCCCTCGCCCAGGCCCTGCACAGCGAACAGGCCGGTCTCGACCGGCTCTACGCGCACCTGGACACCGCCCGGGAGCACGCCCGCCACACCCGCGACCACGCCCACGACGGCGCGGCCGCCGGCGGCACCCACCAGGCCCGGCTGGAACGCGAGGTCCGCGCCCGCGAGGCCGCCCGGACGGCCGCCCGGCTCGACGCGGTGGAGCGCGGCCTCTGCTTCGGCCGGCTCGACGAACGCGACGGCACCGTCCACTACATCGGCCGCACCGGACTGACCGACGAGGCGTACGAACCGCTGCTGCTCGACTGGCGCACCCCCGCCGCCCGCCCGTTCTACACCGCGACCCCCGCCCACCCCGGCACCGTGGTCCGCCGCCGCCACCTGCACACCGAGGGCCGCACCGTCACCGGCCTGGACGACGAGGCGCTCGACCTCGCCCGGATCGACGAGTCCGGCCGCCGCGCCCTGGTCGGCGAGGCCGCCCTGCTCGCCGCCCTCGCCCGCGACCGCACCGGCCGGATGGGCACCGCCGTCGCCACCATCCAGGCCGAACAGGACCGGGTGATCCGCTCCCCGCTGCCCGGCGCCCTGGTCGTCCAGGGCGGGCCCGGGACGGGCAAGACCCTCGCCGCCCTGCACCGCGCCGCCTACCTGCTGTTCACCCACCGCGCCGCGCTGGAGCGCCGCGGCGTGCTGGTGGTCGGCCCCACCGCGGGCTTCCTGCGCTACATCGAGGAGGTGCTGCCCGCCCTCGGCGAGACCGAGGTGGTACTGCGCACGGTCGGCGAGCTCTTCCCCGGCGTCACCGCGACCGGCACCGACACCCCCGCCGCGGCCGTCGCCAAGGGCGGCCCGTGGATGGCCGAGGTACTCCGGCGCGCCGTCGCCGCCCACCAGTCGGCCCCCGCCGAGGGCATCGACCTGGGCGACGGGCTGCGGGTCTCCGCCCGCGCCTGCGCCCAGGCCCGGGACGCCGCCCGCGGCCTGCGGGCACCCCACAACCGGGCCCGCACCCACTACCTGCGCACCCTGCTGGACGCCCTGGCCATCGCCCAGGCGCTCTCCCTCGGCCGCCCGTACGACGAGGAGGAGGCGCACTACGCCCCGCGCGAGCTGTGGGACCGGGCGGACGTCCGCGCCGCGCTCGACCCGCTCTGGCCCGCCCTCACCCCCCAGCAGCTGCTCGAACGGCTCTTCACCGACCGGGAGTTGCTCGCCGGACTCGCCCCCGCCCTCACCCCCGAGCACGCCCGCGCACTGCTCCGCCCGCCCGGCTCGCCCTGGACGGCCGAGGACGTCCCGCTGCTCGACGAGGCCGCCGAACTCCTCGGCGACCTCCGCGCGACCGACCGCGACGAGGCCGAGGACCCGGACGAACTCGCCTTCGCCCAAGTCGTGTTGACCATCACCGGGCAGACCGACGACGTCCTGCTGGACGCCGCCGCACTGGCCGACCGGTTCCGGACCGAGGGCCCGTACCGCTCGACCGCCGAACGCGCCGGCGCCGACCGCACCTGGGCGTACGGCCACGTCGTGGTGGACGAGGCGCAGGAGCTCTCCGCGATGGCCTGGCGCACCGTGCTGCGGCGCGTCCCGACCAACTCGCTCACCGTCGTCGGCGACCTCGCCCAGACCGGATCCGCGGCCGGCGCCCGCAGTTGGGCCCAGGTGCTCGACCCGCTCGTGCCCGGCCGCTGGCGCGAGGAGCAGCTCACCGTCAACTACCGCACGCCCGCGCCGATCATGGCCCTCGCCGCCGCCGTACTGCGCACCGCCGCCCCCGGACAGCGGCCGCCGGAGTCCGTCCGCCCGGGCAGCGAACCGCCCCGCGCCGTTCCCGTACCGGACGGCGACTTCGCCGCCGCGCTCGCCCGCCTGCCCGCGGCCGTCGGCACCTCGGGCGTGATCGCGGCGGACCGGACGGCCGAGGCGCTGGGCGCGCTGACGGTCACGGCGGCCAAGGGCCTGGAGTTCGACCACGTCGTAGTGGTCGAACCGGCCGCACTGGCCCCGCGGGACCTCTACGTCGCGCTCACCCGCGCCACCCGCACGCTCACCCTGCTGCACCACCGGCCGCTGCCGCCGGACCTCGCCGGGGCGCTCTGAGCACAGCGGCGAACGGCCGGTCCGGGCAGGCGCTACTGCAGCGAGCCGCCGGACCGGCCGGCCAGCACCGGCAGGACCTGCCCGCAGATCGAGTGCAGGGCGATCCGCTGCTCGTCGGTCATCGCCGAGAAGGCCTGGTGGGTGCGGGCCATCTCGCCGCGGATGCGGTTCAGGATCTCCCGGCCCTCGGCCGTGATCACCACGATCTTCACCCGGCGGTCACCGGCCGCCGCCTCCCGGTTGGCCAGGCCCAGGGACTCCAGCCGGTCCACGATCCCGGTCACGTTCGACGCGTCGCAGCCCAGCCGCCCGGCCAGCGCCCGCATCGGCACCGGCTCCTGCACCGAGCCCAGCGCCTTGGCCTGGGAGGAGGACAGCCCGTGCCGGGCCGCGGCCGCCGCGAAGTCCTGGAAGTACGCGGCGCCGACGGCGGCCAACGCCTCCATCAGCTCGGCGTTGGTCGGTACGGTCGTCGTCGAGGTCGAACCCATGGGGTCAGCGTACGGCCGAGTGCTTCAGTAACTCAAGCTTTGACCACGGCAACCGTCGGCGAGCCGCCTCACAGTACCGCCGAACGGCCCGCTGAACAGTACGGCCGGCCCGGCAGGATCAGAGCACCAGCTGGTCGAACAGCCGCCGCAGCTCGACCTCCGGGTCCGCGGTCAGCCCGGTGTGCACCGGCCCCGGCTGGACGACCGCGCTGCGCGGCGCCGTCAGCCACCGGAACCGCTGCCCGGGGCTGTCCGAGGCCGCCGGACCGGCCTGCGGCCCGCCCAGGCAGACCGCCTCGATCCCCTGCAGCGCCCGACGCACCCCCTGCACGTCCGCCACCGGGTCCAGCGCCAGCAGCCGGGCCTGGTCCAGGTGGGTCCGCGCCGCCAGGTGGGCACTCTGCCGGCAGTACAGCAGCACCCCGACGTTCACGCACTCACCCCGCTCGACCCGCGGCACCGCCCGGATCACGGCGTACTCGTAGTCGTGGAGCTCCACGACGGCCGGCAGTGCGGCCGACAGCGGCTCGGTCATGCGGACACCTCCGGCAGCCAGTCCCGCGGACCGGCCAGTCGCTCGGTCAGCTGGGCGCGGTACGCGGCGCGCACGTCCTCGGGCGAGTCGAAGCCGAACTCGTCCACCAGCCACACCTCGGGGATCTGCGCCACCGCCGCCTCGACCGCCGCCTCCGCGAGCGGCGCGAGCGTCTTGTCCGCCGCCGCCACGTCCGGCCGGGCGCGCAGCAGCGCGTGGTCGGACGCGTCGTACGGGCGACGCACCCAGCCGGCGGCGCCGGCCCAGTTGTGGTGGAAGATCAGGCTCGCGCCGTGGTCGATCAGCCGCAGCCCGCCGGTCGCCACCAGCAGGTTGGGGTTGCGCCAGGACCGGTCGACGTTGCCGATCAGCGCGTCGAACCAGAGCACCTGCCCGGCCAGTTCGGGGTCGACCTCGAAGCAGAGCGGGTCGAAGTTCAGCGCGCCGCTGACGAAGGCCATCCCGAGGTTGGTCCCGCCGCTGGCCCGCATCTGGTCCTGGACCTGGTGGTCCGGCTCGCTGCGCGCGAGCACCGGGTCCAGGTCGATCGTCACCAGCTCCGGCACCGGCAGCCCGAGCCGCCGCCCCAACTCCCCGGCCAGCACCTCCGCGACCAGCGCCTTCCGGCCCTGCGCCGCACCGACCCATTTCAGCGCGTACAGCCGCCGGTCGTCGGCCTCGACCAGGCCCGGCATCGAGCCGCCTTCTCGCAGTGGCGTCACATACCGGACCGCCGTCACCTCGGGGAGCACGCCCGACAGCCTATCGGTGCCCCACCGGCCCGGCCCCCGCACCCCGACCTGTCCCCTGCCTTTCTCCCCCCTGCTTTTCTCCCCCCTCCCTTTCTCCCCTCCTCCCCCCTCCGCCCCACCCCGGTGGCAGCCCCCGCTGCTCCGTGCGAGTGTGGCGGACAGTAATGGGGGCCTTCCGGTACGACTTGTACGGCAAAGGGATGAGCGATGGAACGACCTCGGATCCTGATCGTGGGCGGCGGCTTCGCAGGCCTGGAGTGCGCCCGCCGCCTCGAACGCAAGCTCTCGCCGTCGGAGGCCGAGATCACGCTGGTCACACCGTTCAGCTACCAGCTCTACCTCCCCCTCCTCCCCCACGTCGCGGCCGGCGTCCTCACCCCCCAGTCGGTGGCGGTCTCCCTGCGCCGGAGCCTGCGCCGCACCCACATCGTCCCCGGCGGCGCCATCGGCGTCGACCCGGCCTCGCGGGTGTGCGTGGTCCGCAAGATCACCGATGAGGTGGTCGCGCTGAAGTACGACGTCCTGGTGCTCGCCCCCGGCAGCGTCACCCGCACCTTCGACATCCCCGGCCTGACCGACTACGCCCGCGGCATGAAGACGCTGGCCGAGGCGGCCTACGTCCGCGACCACGTGATCGCCCAACTCGACCTCGCCTCGGCCACCGTGGACCAGCGGGAGCGCGAGTCCCGCCTGCAGTTCGTGGTGGTCGGCGGCGGCTACGCGGGCACCGAGACGGCCGCCTGCCTGCAGCGCCTCACCACCGCCGCCGCCCGCCGCTACCCGCGGCTGGACGCCCGCCAGATCAAGTGGCACCTGATCGACATCGCCCCCAAGCTGATGCCCGAACTCGGCGACGCCCTCGGCACGGCGGCCCTGGAGGTGCTGCGCGACCGCGGCATCGAGGTGTCGCTGGGCGTCTCGGTGGCCGAAGTGGGCGCCGAGACGGTCAAGTTCACCGACGGCCGGGTGATCCCCTGCCGGACGCTGATCTGGACCGCCGGGGTGGCCGCCAGCCCGCTGATCGGCACTCTGGACGCGGAGACGGTCCGCGGCCGGCTGGCGGTGACGGCGGAGATGCGGGTGCCGCAGTTCGAGGGCGTGTTCGCACTCGGCGACGCGGCCGCCGTCCCCGACCTGGCCAAGGGCGACGGCGCGGTCTGCCCGCCGACCGCCCAGCACTCGGCCCGCCAGGGCCGCGCGGTGGCCGACAACGTGATCGCCTCGCTGCGCGGCCAGCCGCTGGAGCCGTACTACCACAAGGACCTCGGCCTGGTGGTCGACCTCGGCGGCAAGGACGCGGTGTCCAAGCCGGTGGGTGTCGAACTGCGCGGCATTCCCGCCCAGTTGGTGGCCCGCGGCTACCACCTGATGGCGATGCGCACCAATGCCGCCAAGTTCCGGGTGGGGGCGAACTGGCTGCTCAACGCGACCGCCGGGGACGACTTCGTCCGCACCGGCTTCCTCGCCCGCCAGCCCGCCCGACTGCAGGACTTCGAGTACACCGACGCCTATCTGACGAAGGATCAGGTGCAGGCCCACGCCCAGTCCCTGCTCGCCAAGGGCTGAGCCACAACCCCACCGCCCCCCGGCGACACCGGCACCCCCGCTACGGCGCCGCCCGGTGGTCCGGCCGGGGCGCCGAGCCCTCCGCCAGGTGGGCCCGGACCATGGGCAGGGCGACGCCCTCCAGCGCCCCGGGCCCACTGATCACCGGGTGGACGTTGACCTCGAAGACGCATCCGCCGTCCTCGACGGCGAGGTCCACGCCGCCGAAGGACAGTCCCAGCGCACGGGTCGCACCCACCGCCAACTCTGCCAGCCCGCGCGGCAGTTCCTCGGGCGGCAGCACGGTGGAGCGCGCGCCGCGCGCCTCGTTGCACGGCTCGTCGAGCGCCTCCTGGACGTGCTCGCAGACCCGCAGCACGCGCTCGCCCAGCACGACGACGCGCAGCTGGTGGCGGCGGCCCCGGGCGTCGAAGTTGCGTGCGTCGCGGGAGAGTTGCCACTTCTGGCCGGTGGTGGCGTAGTGCTCGCGGGCGGCCAGGAGCTGGGCGGTGGTGGTGGCGTGGAACACGCCGTTGCCGCCCAGTCCGGTGGCGGGTCGGGTCCACACGTCGCCGCCCAGGCGGCGGAATGCGTCGAGCGCCGCCGCCCGGTCCGGCGCGTGCAGGGTGATGGTCGGGGCGTGCGGGATGCCGTGCCGGGCGAAGCGTTCGACGGTGCGGCTCTTGTCGGTGGCGTTGCGCCAGGCGGTGCTGTCGGCGGCGCCCAGGCGGGCGGTGTCGCTGCGGGCGAGGACGCGTTGGAAGTCCTCGAAGCGGTGGCGGTCGCCCGGCGGGATCTCGTAGACGATCACCGCTTCGGGGGTGAGGGTGGGGCCGTCCTCGGCGAGGCGCAGGGTGAGGCGGCCGTGGCGGATCTCGGCGCGGCCGGCGCCGCCGGTCATGAAGCGGCGCGCGTCGACGGCCATCGGGGCCGTGCCGGTGAGCCGTTCGACCGCGGCTTCGAGAACGGCGCTGCTGCCCTCGTCGGAGCCGTGGTCGGTGAGGACCACGACGGGGCGCTCGCCGTCGGTGCCGGGGCGCTGCGGGGCAGTGGGCATGGCGGTCACTCCTGGGCGCGAAGGTGGCGGGCGATGGCGGCAGCGGCCGACAATGCGTCGCCCGCCAACGGGACAGCCCTTCGATCGAATGCCATGTCAATTCAGTTGATCAGGTTGATACTTACCTCTCCCGGCGGCGATTACTCCTCGGTAGCGACGCTGCCCGTCCGCCCCGGGGCCCGGACCGCCCCCGACCTGGCCGTGAACCCCGCGAAGTCGTCGCCTCCCGGACCTCGTGCCGCCACCCCTCGCCCACCGAACAGCGGGCGAGGGGCGGCGGCACGTCCGGCTCACTCCGCCGTCAGGTACATCCCGCTCGCGTCCTGCCCGGCCGTGTTGTTGCACGCGTAGTTGCCGGTCGGCCGGGCCCACAGCCGGCTCAGGCAGGCGCCGAGCGCCTGCTGCCCGTAGTAGTTGGGGTGCATCGACTCCTGCAGCACGCCCTGGGTGGTGTTGAAGCCGCCGTCCAGGAAACGCGCCCACTCGCTTGTGGTCGCGGACGGGCCGGAGCCCGCGGTCGGCTGCTGCGCGGAGGTGGAGCACACCTCATGGCCCTGGAGCATGTTCGAGAGGTCCAGGAACTGCGCCCCCTTGGCGGCGGCGACGCCCGCCAGCGCCTTGGAGATCTGCGGCACCATCGAGTCGCGCGCCCAGTCGGCGTCCCCGTCCCAGAACGGGCAGCCGCCGGTGTCGGACCGGCTCCAGCCGCTCTCCGGGTAGCGCATCTCGGCGCTGCGCGGGATCGGCGAGGGGTAGGACTGCAGTACCAGCCGGTAGTCGGACTGCGCGTAGCCGGCGCCGGTCATGACGGCGCGGATCTCGTCGATCGCCTTGCCGACCCCGGACATCGCCGTCGGCAGCTGGGAGTCGATCTGGGACTGTGCCGAGTCGTGGCAGTACGAGTTCCAGATCAGGTAGTCCTGCACGCAGTTGGAGATGATCCCGGAGAAGCCGAGGTCGTTGCCGCCGATCGACAGCGTGATCAGCTTGACGTTGTTCCGGGCCGCCACGGTGGCGAGTTGGTCGGCCTGCGGGGCCTCGCCCTTCAGCGACTGCCCGCCGTTGGAGGCGCGGAAGATGTTGCCGGTGACGGCGCCCGAGCAGGCCAGGTTGATCTGCTGCTGCGCGACGCCCTGGGCGCCGAGCACCTCGGCGACGTCGGAGCGGTCGCAGCCGCTCGCCGCCGTCGGGCCGTAGACCAGCGAGGGGTCGTACGAACTGCCGGTCCAGGCCCGGTCGGTGCCGGTCCGGTTCCCGCTGGAGTCGGCCGAGTTGCCCTTCCAGCGGCCGGCCTCGCCGGAGATGTAGCTGTCGCCGAGCGTGACGCTGGCGGTCGGCCCGCTGGGCACGGCGGCCGGGACGGACGGGACGGCCGGCGCCGCCGAGGCGGGAGGGGCGAAGGCCAGGCCGGCCAGGGTCAGCGGCAGGGCGGCGGCCGCGGTGAGCAGCCGTCTGGCGAGTCGCGGGGTGCTGCTGGTGATGCTCGAACTGTTTTCGGGCACGGCGGAAAACTCCTGCGGCTCGGTCTCCCCGCGGTATGGGGACGGGAAGACGCGTACGTGAGGGTGGGCCGCCGGCCGGTGGCGCTTGGAAGATGGCATGGCCGCGCCGGTTACCGCTAGGTACGTGCAGCAGGTTTCCCGCTTTGTTACCGACGGGTTCAGACCAGCCTGGTGCCGGCACCGCCCGTTCCCAGGACCGCGGCCAGATCGTTGGCCAGGCCCGTTGCGCCCGCCCGGTCGAGGCGTGCGACGGTGAACCGCAGCCCGGGCGGCGACTGGATCCGGTACCGCGCCCCCGGCGCCGCCACCCAGCCGCGCTGCACCAGGGCCGCCAGCGCCGAGGTCTCGTCCGGCACCGGCACCCAGACGTTCAGCCCGCTCTCCCCGTGCGCCTCGATGCCGCGCGCCGCCAGCTCCGCCAGCAGCGCGTCGCGCCGCGCCCGGTAGGCGGCGGCCACCTCGGCGGCCGGCGCCGCGTCGGCGCGCCACAGCTCGGCGACGGTGCCCTGCAGCAGGTGGCTGACCCAGCCCGCGCCGAGCCGCAGCCGCCCGGCGACCCGCCCGACCGTCTCCTCGTCGCCGACCATCACCGAGACCCGCAGGTCCGGCCCGTACGCCTTGGCCGCCGAGCGCACCACCGCCCAGTGCCGCGACCCGGCGCCGACCAGCGGGTGGTACGGCTGGTCGACGATGCCGTGCCCGTGGTCGTCCTCGATCAGCAGCGCCCCGGGGTGCTCGGCCAGGACGGCCCGCAGTGCCGCGGCCCGGGCCGCGCTGACGGCCGCACCGGTCGGGTTCTGCGCCCGGCTGGTCACCACCACCGCACGGGCGCCGTCGGCCAGCGCGGCGGCCAGCGCGTCCGGCAGCAGCCCCTCGTCGTCCAGCCGGACGGGCACGGGCCGCAGCCCCATCGCGGGCAGCAGGTCGAGCAGGCTGCCCCAGCCCGGGTCCTCGACCGCCACCGCGTCGCCGGGGCGCAGCCAGGCCCCGAGCGCGCGCTCGATGGTGTCCAGCGCGCCGGAGGCGACCGCGATCGGGCCGCCGGGCAGTCCGTCGGCCTCGAAGGAGGTGCGGGCGAGCTCGAGCAGGCCGGGGTGGTTCTGCGGGTGCCCGTACAGCACGGGCTCGGCCCGGGCGGCCTCGGCGGCGGCCGCGAGGGCCGGGGCGAGGTCGGGCAGCAGTTCCGGGTCGGGGTTGCCGGTGGACAGGTCGCGGGCCCGGGCGGGGACCGGGATGCGGATCTGGTCGCGGGTGGTGAGCGCGGGCCGGGGCAGGATCCGGCTGCCCTTGCGGCCGGCCGTCTCGATCACGCCGCGGTCGCGCAGCAGCCGGTAGGCGGCGGCCACGGTGTTGGGGTTGACGCCGAGTTCGGCGGCGAGGTCGCGCAGCGGGGGGAGCGCGGTTCCGGGCGCGAGCTTGCCGCTGCTCACGCCCTGTTCGATGTGGGCCGCGATTTCGCTGGCGCGTCGCCCTTTGAGCGGATAGTCTCCTAGCACAAACCAGATTATGCACTAGTACATAGGGGTTGTCATGTCGACCACGCCGGAAGTGAACCCGGAAGAGAACCCGGGCGCCGGTCCGGAAGCACGCCCGGAAACCGCTGCGGACTCCGCTGCGGACTCCGCCGAGGCGACCGACCCCACCACCGAGGTCCCCGTCTACGCCCGCACCCCCCGCACCACCCCCACCCGTTACAAGGACCGCGCCACCTGGGAGCGGGAGGCGATCCACGCCATCCTCGACGAGGCCTACCTCTGCCACCTCGGCTTCGTCGTCGACGGCGCCCCGGTCGTCCTGCCCACGGTCTTCGCCCGGGTCGGCAGCCGGCTCTACGTCCACGGCTCCACCGGCAGCCGCCCGATGCGCGGCGCCGCCGACGAGCAGGGCATGCAGGTCTGCGTCACCGTCACCCACGTCGACGCCCTGGTGCTGACCAAGTCCGCGTTCAACCACTCGGTGAACTTCCGCTCGGTGGTCGCCCACGGCACCGCGTACCAGGTCACCGACCCCGAGGAGCTGGACGTCGCACTGGCCGCCCTGGTCGACCAGGTCGTCCCCGGCCGCTCCGGCGAGATCCGCCCGGCCAACCCCAAGGAGCTCGCCGCCACCGCCGTGGTCCGGCTGGAGCTGGACGAGGTCTCGGCGAAGTCCCGCTCGGACGGCGCCGCCGACGACCCGGCCGACGCCGACCTGCCGTACTGGTCCGGCCTCGTCCCGGTCAGCACCACCTACGGCGCCCCCGAGCCGCACGACCCGTCCGTCCCGCTGCCCGCGCACATGCGCCGCTACCCCCGCTGAGGAGGGCCGTCCGATGCTGATCCGGTCCTGGGACCGCGGTGACGAGGAGGAGTGGCGCGCCTGGCTGGCCGAGGGCCGCGACTTCGGCCTGCTCGCCGCCAACGGCGGCCCCGACGCGGGCCCGGTGCTCGTCCCGACGCACTTCCTGCTGGACGCGGAGCGCGGCGAGATCCTGCTCCACCTCGCCGCGCCCAACCCGCTGCTGGCCGCCGTCCGCACCGACCCGAACGTGACCCTGGCGGTCACCGACGGCTACGCCTTCGCGCCCGGCCACTGGCGCGGCGAGCCCGGCACGCCCACCAGCTACTACGCCTCGGTCCACTTCCACTGCACCGCCGAGGTGGTGGAGTCCGCCGAGGGCAAGGCGGAGATCCTCAACCGCCAGCTGGCGCACTTCCAGCCGGAGACCCCGGAGGTCCGGGTGGTCCCCGGCGCCAACGAGTTCGGCCGGCTGCTGCCCGGCCTGCGCGGGCTCCGCCTGACGGTCCGGGAGGTGCGCGCCAAGTTCAAGTACGACGACAAGAAGCCGGCCGAGGCGCAGCACGGGATCGCCGAGCGCCTCGCCGCCCGCGCGGACGCCCCCGCGCTCCGCCGCGACCAGGACGCCGCCGCCCGTACCCAGTTGCTGCGGCGCCACGAACGGCGCGAGCAGCGGCGCGCGGCCACCGCGCGCGCCGCCGGCTGACCCCGTTTCACCCGATCGGTCCCCAACTCGGGCAGGTCGGCCGCCGCGCTGCTCGAATGTGAGACGAGTCCTGCCCAGCCGTCAGGGCGGGCCCGTCCACTCGGGGAGCGCACGTGTCCACAGTCCACCACCAACGGGCCTCCGGCGAGGCCCACCTCGGGCACGTGATCTTCATTTCGGCGGCCGCCGCGATGGGCGGCTTCCTGTTCGGCTACGACAGCGCCGTGATCAACGGCGCCGTGACGGGCATCCAGAAGCACTTCGCGGTCGGCCACGGCACCACCGCCTTCGTGGTGGCCATCGCGCTGCTCGGCTCGGCCGGCGGCGCGGTGGTCGCCGGGCGGCTGGCCGACCACTTCGGCCGGGTGCGCACCATGCTGCTGGCCGCCGTGCTGTTCGCGGCCAGCGGCATCGGCTCGATGTTCCCGCCGAACATCGAGACCCTCGCCACCTGGCGCGTGGTCGGCGGCGTCGCGATCGGCATCGCCTCGGTGATCGCCCCCACCTACATCGCCGAGGTCGCGCCGACCGCCTACCGCGGCCGGCTCGCCTCCTTCCAGCAGATGGCGATCGTGCTCGGCATCACCGTCTCGCAGCTCGCCAACTACGCGCTCAACCAGGCCGCCGGCGGCGAGTCCACCGGCCACCTCGGCGGCATCCAGGCCTGGCAGTGGATGCTCGGCGTCGAGACCATCCCGGCCCTGGTGTACGGGCTGATGGCGCTCTCCATCCCGGAGTCGCCGCGCTTCCTGATCGCCGACCACCGCGAGGCGCAGGCCCGCAAGGTGCTGGTCGAGGTCGAGGGCGAGGACGTCGACCTCGACGCCCGGGTCGCCGAGATCCGGGCGGTGCTGGAATCCGCCCACAAGCCCCGGCTCAAGGACCTGCTCGGCGGCCGCTTCGGCCTGCTGCCGATCGTCTGGATCGGCATCGGCGCCTCGGTGTTCCAGCAGTTCGTCGGCATCAACGTGATCTTCTACTACTCCTCCCTGCTCTGGCAGTCGGTCGGCATCAACGAGTCCAACTCGCTGCTGATCAGCCTCTCCACCTCGATCGTCAACGTGATCGGCACGGTGATCGCGATGGCCCTGGTGGACCGGATCGGCCGCAAGCCGCTGGCCCTGGCCGGCTCGATCGGCATGGCCGCCGCACTGGGCACCGCCGCCTGGGCGTTCTCCTACCGGCACGGCACCGGCGACACCGCGACCCTGGACAACACCCACGCCACCGTCGCCCTGGTCGCCGCGCACGTGTTCGTGCTCTGCTTCGCCTTCTCCTGGGGCGTGGTGGTCTGGGTGCTGCTCGGCGAGATGTTCCCCAACCGGATCCGGGCGCTGGCCCTGTCGGTCGCGGCCTCGGCCCAGTGGATCGCCAACTGGGCGATCACGGTCAGCTTCCCGGACCTCGCGGACTGGAACCTCTCCGCGACGTACGTCATCTACGCGGTCTTCGCGCTGCTCTCGATCCCGTTCGTGGCCTTCTGCATCAAGGAGACCAAGGGCCGCGCCCTGGAGGAGATGGGCTGACCGGCCCCCTCCCGCTCCCCGCCGCACGCGGCCCGACCCACCGAGAGGAAGCCATGCCAGACCAGGGCGGCTCCCGGCAGAACGTCAGCTTCCCGAGCAACGGCCGCACCGCGCACGGGTACCTGGCCCGCCCCCCGCAGGGGATCGGCCCGGGCCTGGTGGTGGTGCAGGAGTGGTGGGGGCTCACCTCGCACGTCGCGGACATGGCCGACCGCTTCGCGGCCGAGGGCTTCACCGTCCTGGCGCCCGACCTGTTCGGCGGCGCCACCACCCACGACCGCGCCGAGGCGGCCCGGCTCAAGCGCGAACTCCCGGTCGAGCGGGCCGTCGAGGACCTCTCCGGCGCGGTCGGCTTCCTGCTGTCGCTGGACGGCGTGGTCGGCGACGCGGTCGGCGCGGTCGGCTTCTGCATGGGCGGCGGCTTCGCCCTGATGCTGGCGGCCCGGGCCGGCGACGGGGTGGCCGCCGTGGTCCCGTTCTACGGCCTCCCGTCGGATCCGGACTTCGACTACCGCGGCCTGACCGCCCACGTCCTCGGCCACTTCGGCGAACTCGACGGCTCGATCCCGATGGCCGCCGCGGACGAGGCGGCGATCCGGATCGGCGAGGCCACCGACGTCCGCCCCGAGATCCACTTCTACCCGGCCGGCCACGCCTTCATGAACGACGAGAACCTGCTCGGCACCTACGACCCCCTCCAGGCCCGGATCGCCTGGCGCCGCACCCTCACCTTCCTCTGGGGCCACCTCGGCTGACGCTCCGCCCCACCGACCGGAACAGGTACGAAAACCGGATAGACACCTGTACGAACTCCGGCCATAGTCACCGGGTGCCCACCCCACTCCCCCGCCGCCTCGCCTGGGCGAGCCGCAACTTCCGCATCCAGACCGCCGCCACCGTGATCAGCGGCCTCGGCAACGCCGGCGCCCCCATCGCGACCGCCTTCGCCGTCCTCGGCAACGGCGGCGGAGCCACCGAGGTGGGGTACGTCACCGCCGCCCGGCTGCTGCCCACCGTCCTGTTCCTGCTGCTCGGCGGCACCCTCGCGGACCGGCTGCCGCGCCACCACGTGATGGTCGCCGCCAACCTGTTCAGCGCCGTCTCCCAGGCCGTGCTGGCCGCCCTGGTGCTGGCCGGGCACGTCCGGCTGTGGCAGCTGCTGCTGCTCTCCGCCGCAGGCGGCGCCGGCTACGCCCTCTACTCCCCCGCGGCCGGCGGCATGATCATGCAGGCCGTCCCCCAGGAGCACGCCGCCCGCGCCTTCTCGGTCTTCCGGATGGGCCAGAACGCCTCCCAGATCGGCGGCGCCGCCCTCGGCGGGGCGCTCACCGCCGCCGTCGGCCCGGGCTGGGTGCTCGCCCTGGACGCCCTCTGCTTCCTGATCGCCGCCTCCCTGCGCTTCTTCCTGGAGGCCGAGGCCGCGCCCGCCCCCTCCGGCGGCGGCATGCTGCGCGATCTGCGCGAGGGCTGGCGGGAGTTCGCCTCCCGCCGCTGGCTGTGGGTGATCGTGCTGCAGTTCGCCGTGGTGGTCGCCTGCATCAACACGGTCGAGTCGGTGTACGGGCCGACGGTGGCCGACGAACGCCTGGGCGGCGCGGGCGCCTGGGGCGGGGCGATGTCCGCGTACGGCGTCGGCCTGGTCGTCACCGGCCTGCTGATGGCCCGTTGGCGCCCCCGCCGGATCCTGCTGGTCGGCAACTGGGGCGTGTTCCTGTTCGGCGCCCCCGCCCTGGCCCTGGCCGCCGGAGCGCCGCTGCCGCTGCTGATCGCCGCGATGTTCCTCTCCGGCGTCGGCGTCACGGTCTTCGGCGTCAACTGGATGGTCGTGCTCCAGCAGGAGATCCCGGAGGAGATGTTCTCCCGGGTCGCCGCCTACGACGAGCTCGGCTCCTACTCGCTGGCCCCGGTCGGCACCGCGCTGGCCGGCCCGGCGGCGGCCGCGCTCGGCCTGTCCGGCGCGCTCTGGGCCTGCGCAGCGCTGTGCCTGCTGCTGAGCGCCGTGGTCCTGATCGACCCGCAGATCCGCCGGCTGTCCCGGCGCGACCCGCGGCGAAGCACCCCGGACGCAACGGTGCCCGCCAATGAGCCCGCACCCGCGCCGTGAGCGCCCTGTGCGCCCCGCGTGCGCCCGCCGGAAAGCAACCACCGGTACGGGTGGTTCGTCCGAGCAGGTAGGAGACACCAACCACTCGGGGGGCCACCGGTGCCGAAACCACTGCTGTTCCTGGACGTCGACGGGGTGCTGAACCCGGTCTGTCCGCATCCGGACGCCGGATTCGACTCCCACACCCTGCTCGGCTACACCGTCCTGCTCGCCGCCAAGCACGGCGCCTGGCTGCGCGAACTCTCCGGGACGTACGAGCTGGTCTGGGCCACCACCTGGGAGGAGCACGCCAACACCCACATCTCCCCGGCGATCGGCCTGGACCCGCTCCCCTTCGTCCGCTTCACCGGGTACGTCCCCCAACCCGGCGACCCGCGCGTCCCGTTGATGCAGCTGTTCTCCTCCCGCAAATGGGCCCCGCTGCTGCGCTACGCCGAGGGCCGCCCGTTCGCCTGGGTGGACGACGTCATACCGTCCCGGCTGGTCCGCCGCTCGCTGTGGCGCCGGGACCGCCTGCTGCTGCCGATCGACCCCGGTCAGGGCCTGGAGCGCCGGCACGTCGACCGGCTGCTCGCCCGCCCGCCACGGAGCCAGTCCCTGCCGGGGTCACCGGTCAGGGGGTCGGCAGCCAGCTGACGTGCCCGGCGAGCAGCGCGTACCCGACGAAGGCCACCGTGTCGATCAGCGCGTGCGCCGCCACCAGCGGCATCACCCGCCCCCAGCGCCGGTACAGCAGGCAGAACACCGCCCCCATCACCATGTTGCCGACCAGCCCGCCGACCCCCTGGTACAGGTGGTACGAGCCGCGCAGCACCGAGCCGGCCGCCAGCGCCGCCGGCCAGGACCAGCCCCGCTGCCCCAGCCGGCGCAGCAGGTAGCCGAGGACGACGACCTCTTCCAGGATCGCGTTCTGCCAGGCCGACAGCACCAGCACCGGCACCCGCCACCACACGTCCGGCAGCCCGGAGGGCGCCACCGTCAGGTTGTACCCGGCTGCCTGCGAGAGCAGGTACAGCGCCAGCCCGGAGCCGCCGATCGCGGCCGCGACGGCCGCGCCCCGGCCCAGGTCGCGCAGCTTCTCCCGCAGGTCGAAGCCCAGCACCCGCAGCGAGGTGCCCTCGCGCACCAGCAGGTAGCCGACCAGCACCACCGGCATCAGCCCGCGCCCGATGTAGTACAGCTGCCAGACCAGGTCCAGCCAGGGCCGCCCGGGCGCGCGCGAGCCGTTCAGGGTGGCGACCTGCTGGCCGAGCTGGAGCGGTGCGGTGAGCGAGCCCGCGAAGCTGATCAGCGCGCTGATCCCGCTGGCCCCGAGCGAGAGGCCGAGGACGACCAGCAGTTCCGCACCGAGCAGGCGTCGGGTGGGCTGCGCGGTCTCCGGCGCGGTCGGGCGGGTCGTCACGGGTGCTCCAGCGGACGGACGGTCGCTCCGGTCGTCGGCCGACGACCGGAGCGATCATCCTGACACAGCGGGCGGCCGGGGCACCCGCCTCAGCCGACCGGCCAGGTGTGCACCGGCTCGCCGCCGCGCATGTGCTCGGCGTAGCGCCTGGTCATCGCGGCGAGCGCGGCCGGGCGGTCCATCCCGTACTGCTCGCGCAGCCGGTGGAAGGTGGCGCTCTGCCAGGCGGCGCCGTTGGTGCGGCGCAGGCAGCGCTGCTCGATGATCCCCAGGTAGCGGTCCCGGTCGGCGGGCTCCACGCCCCACTCGTCCAGTCCCTGATGGGCCATCGGCAGCAGCTCGTTGAGGACCAGGTCGACCGCCGACACCGTCTGCAGCCCGCCGCCCCGGCCGGCCCGGCCCGGGCGCGGCCACTGGAACACCGCGTCGATGCCGTACCGGGCGCCCTGCTGGAAGTTCTCGTCCGCCCGCTCGAACGGCAGCCGGGTCCAGATCGGCCGGGGCTGCTCGGCGAGCACCCGCACCAGCCCGTAGTAGAAGGCGGCGTTGGCCAGTGTGTCGGCCACCGTCGGCCCGGCCGGCAGCGCCCGGTTCTCCACCCGCAGGTGCGCGACCCCGCCGGCGACGTCGTAGACCGGGCGGTTCCAGCGGTAGATGGTGCCGTTGTGCAGCCTCATCTCGGCGAGCCGGGGCGCGCCGCCGGAGGCCAGCACCTTGACCGGGTCCTCGTCGTCGCAGATCGGCAGCAGCGCCGGGAAGTAGCGCAGGTTCTCCTCGAACAGGTCGTACGCCGAGTCCACCCAGCGCTCGCCGAACCAGGTGATCGGGCGCACGCCCTGGGCCTTGAGCTCCGCCGAACGGGTGTCACAGGCCTGCTGGAAGAGCACCGGACGGGTCTCCCGCCACAGCTCCCGCCCGAACAGGAAGGGCGAGTTGGCGCCGAGCGCGAGCTGCGGCCCGCAGATCGCCTGGGCGGCGTTCCAGACCGAGGAGAACCGCTCCGGGGTCACCTGGAGGTGCAGCTGCAGCGAGGTCGCGGCGGCCTCGGCGACCATGGTGATCGACTCCAGCTGGAGGTGCTCGACGCCCTCGATGTCCAGCGCGATGTCCTCCCCCCGGGCGGCCAGGATCTGGTCGCTGAGCAGGCTGTAGCGCTGGTTGTGGCTCATCGCGTCCAGCCCGGTGTGGTCGTTCTCCAGGGTCGGCAGGATGCCCACCATGACGATCCGGGCGCCCACCTCGGCCGCCTGCCGGTCGGCGTAGCGCAGTCCGGTGTCGATCTCCTCGCGCAGCTCCTCGAAGACGTGCCCGCAGAGCCGGTGCGGCACGATGTTGACCTCGATGTTGAACTGGCCCAGCTCGGTCTGGAAGTCGCTGGAGCCGATCGCGCTCAGCACCTGGGCGTTGCGCATGACCGGCAGGCCCTGTTCATCGGCCAGATTGAGCTCGATCTCCAGCCCCATGACCGCCCGCGGGCGGTCGAAGCGGTCCTCGCGCAGCATCCGCCCGAGCGCGTCGAGGCAGGCCTGGAGCTTGAGCCGGTACTGCTGCCGGTCAGCCAGATCCGCCCGAGTCGCCACGACCTTCTCGCCCACGGTCCCCTCCTCCTGAGACACCCGGCCGGTCGACCGTGCCAGCATCATGCCCGCCTCGAAGATCGATACCCGAATGCGTGTACTGGCTTGCATTGCAAGGCATCTGACGGGAATTCAGGCCATCTGCAGACTTGCCCGGCACCACCGCCTGTGATAAACAGATCACCCTGCGCATTTGTTCGATGAATTCGCTGAGTTCGCACTGCGCTCCGGCCGGACCATCCCGCTCCGAGGCCCTCGTCGACGGCGACGACCGCGCCGGCACCGCGATCCTGCACAACGCGATCCTGCACAACCGGACAAGGCCGGACCCCGTCACCGTGGACGCACCGAGCCGCGCCGGTATGCCGCATTCGCACGCCGATCTCGCTTGGAGAGGCGGACCCCGCCATGACCCTGCAGACCCCCCAGCCCCCGCCGAGCGCCCTGCGCGCCGTCCTGGGCGCGCTCGACTCGGAGACCGCGCTGCGCCAGCCCGCCGCCGCCGCGCTGCGTCACCCGACCGGTCCACTGCTCCCCGCGCACCCGCTCGCCGTGCACGTCCTGGACGGCCCGCGCCCCGAACTGCCCGCCGCCCGGCGGACCGGCTGGCGCTTCCTGATCAAGGACGGCCCCGAAGTCGCCGCCGCCGCCGAGGTCGTGCAGAGCCCGGAGGGCCACACCTTCTCCCACTTCACCGCCGGCCCGTACCTCTCCTCCACCGTCCGGGCGCTGCGCGAGGCCTGGCAGCTCGCCCAGAGCTCCCGCTCCCGCCGCCAGCCCCGGCTGCTCACCTTCCCGGGCCAGTACGCCACCGCGCTCTGGCTGCACAGCCCCGACGCCGGCCCGTCCGCCGACCTGCTGATCCCGCTGGCCCCGGCCCCGCTCGGCGTCACCGCGCACCGCGCCTACCCGGCCGCCGAGCTGCTCCCGCTGCTCGCCCGCGCGCCGCTGGCCGGCTCCCTGCTGCTCGGCTCCTCCTGAGGCCGCGCCGCCACCGCGCGAACACCGCTCCGCACCGGCCGCCGGGCAGCACGCCCGGCGGCCCTTCGTGGTGCCCGGCCCCGTCCGTCGGCCTCACCCGAACGGCCACCACCCGGGTGGGCCATCCACCATGGCCCCTTCGGGCCATCCCGCGACTGACCCACCGGTGCGCGATTTTCCCCCGGCCCCACCTGAACGGGTGATCTCTGCCCCGGAGTTGTGGCGCATGTCACCAAATGGCTGCGCGCACGTCCGCAGATGCCGACACTGGGAACCAGCGTGGAAGGACCCCCTGTCCTACCCACTTGAGTGCCGGTCAAACTTGGCTGGCACGCGGACAGGATCCGACCACCACGGCGGTCCCGGGACGGCTCGACCTCCGGTGACCGCACCACGGGGAGGATCGCAGAGCGAAGCGAGGGTACACGTATGTGCCAGCACCGTCCTGAGTGCCCGTCGGCCGAATCCGAGGACCGCGAGGCCGCCGAGCCGGTGGCCTGCCACCCGGAGCAGGGCTGGAGCCTGCTCTGCAACGGCGTCGTCATGTTCGAGGACACCGGGGAGCTGCTGCCCGACGGCCGGGTGATCGCCCCGCACCGCCCGGTCGCCCACGCGGCCTGAGCCCGCCCGGTCCGAGCCCGCCCAGCCTGGGCCCACCCGGCAGCCCACCCGACAACCGGTCAGCGCAAAAGCGCAAAGGGCAGGGCCCCAGCAGAATCGTTCTGCCAGGGCCCTGCCTCATTCCTGCGCGGCCGATCAGACCCCGTACTCGTCCAGCGGCGGGCAGGAGCAGACCAGGTTGCGGTCGCCGTACGCGCCGTCGATCCGGCTCACCGGCGGCCAGTACTTGTCCGCCGGGTTCACGCCCGCCGGGAAGACCGCCTCCTGCCGCGAGTAGCCGTGCGCCCAGTCGCCGGCCAGCGTGGCGGCGGTGTGCGGGGCGTTGCGCAGCGGGTTGTCGTCGGCCGCCCACTCGCCCGAGCCGACCTTGTCGATCTCGCCCCGGATCTCGATCATCGCGTCGCAGAACCGGTCGATCTCGTGCAGGTCCTCGGACTCGGTCGGCTCGATCATCAGCGTGCCGGCCACCGGGAACGACATCGTCGGCGCGTGGAAGCCGTAGTCGATCAGGCGCTTGGCGATGTCGTCCACCGTCACGCCCGTCTCCTTGGTCAGCGGGCGCAGGTCGATGATGCACTCGTGCGCGACCAGCCCGCCCGGCCCGGTGTAGAGCACCGGGAAGTGCGGCGCCAGGCGCTTGGCGATGTAGTTGGCGTTCAGCACGGCGACCTGGGTCGCGTGCTTGAGGCCCTCGCCGCCCATCAGCCGGACGTACGCCCAGGAGATCGGCAGGATCGCCGCCGAGCCCCACGGCGCGGCCGAGATCGGGCCGACGCCGGTGGCCGGGCCGGCCTCCTCCTGCAGCGGGTGGTTCGGCAGGTACGGCGCCAGGTGGGCGCGCACCGCGACCGGGCCGACGCCCGGGCCGCCGCCGCCGTGCGGGATGCAGAAGGTCTTGTGCAGGTTCAGGTGCGAGACGTCCGCGCCGAACTTGCCCGGCTTGGCCAGGCCGACCAGGGCGTTCAGGTTGGCGCCGTCGACGTACACCTGGCCGCCGGCCTCGTGCACCAGGGCACAGATGTCGGTGATCTGGGTCTCGTACACGCCGTGGGTCGACGGGTAGGTGACCATCAGCACCGACAGGCTGTCGCGGTTCTGCTCGATCTTGGCCTTCAGGTCCTCGACGTCCACGTCGCCGTCGACCAGGGTCTTCACCACGACCACGCGCATGCCGGCCATCACCGCGGAGGCGGCGTTGGTGCCGTGCGCCGAGGACGGGATCAGGCAGACGTCGCGCTGGGTGTCGCCGTTGGCGTGGTGGTAGGCGCGGACGGCCAGCAGACCGGCCAGCTCGCCCTGGGAGCCCGCGTTCGGCTGGATCGAGACGGCGTCGTAGCCGGTGACCTCGACCAGCTGCTGCTCCAGCTGGCGGATCAGGGTCAGGTAGCCGGCGGCCTGGTCGACCGGCGCGAAGGGGTGCAGCTGGCCGAACTCGGGCCAGGTCACCGCCTCCATCTCGGTGGTGGCGTTGAGCTTCATGGTGCAGGAGCCCAGCGGGATCATGCCGCGGTCCAGCGCGTAGTCCCGGTCCGACAGGCGGCGCAGGTAGCGCAGCATGGCGGTCTCCGAGCGGTGGCTGTGGAAGACCGGGTGGGTCAGGTACTCGTCCTCGCGCAGCAGCGCGGCGGGCAGCGCGTCGGCGGCCTCGGCGACCTCGACCGCGGGGACGCCGAACGCGGCCCAGACGCCGGCCAGGTGCTCGCGGGTGGTGGTCTCGTCGGCGGAGACCGAGATCCGGTCCTCGCCGTCCTGGAACACGTTGATGCCGTTGGCACGGGCGGCGGCGGCGATCTCGGCGGCGCGGCCCGGGACGACGGCGGTGACGGTGTCGAAGAACTCGCCGTGCAGCAGCTCGACGCCGCCGGCCCGCAGGCCCGCGGCGAGGGCGGCGGCGTAGCGGTGGGTGCGGCGGGCGATGTCGGCCAGGCCGTCCGGGCCGTGGTAGACGGCGTACATCGAGGCCATCACGGCGAGCAGCACCTGGGCGGTGCAGATGTTGCTGGTGGCCTTCTCGCGGCGGATGTGCTGCTCGCGGGTCTGCAGGGCCAGGCGGTAGGCGCGGTTGCCGTCGGCGTCGACGGAGACGCCGACCAGGCGGCCGGGCAGCGAGCGGGCGTACTCGGCGCGCACCGAGAGGTAGCCGGCGTGCGGGCCGCCGAAGCCCATCGGGACGCCGAAGCGCTGCGAGGTGCCACAGGCGATGTCGGCGCCCAGCGAGCCGGGGGACTTGAGCAGGGTCAGCGCCAGCAGGTCGGCGGCGACGGCGACGATCGCGCCCAGGCCGTGCGCCTGCTCGATCACCGGGGTGAGGTCGCGGACCACGCCGGTGGCGCCCGGGTACTGGAGCAGCACGCCGAAGACGCCGCGCTCGGCGATCTCGGCGGGGATGCCCTCGGACAGGTCGGCGACGACGACCTCGACACCGGTCGGCACCGCGCGGGTGTTGATCACCGCGATGGTCTGCGGCAGGGTCTCGGCGTCGACCAGGAAGACACCGCCCTTGACCTTGGTGACGCGGCGGGCCAGCGCCATCGCCTCGGCGGCCGCGGTGCCCTCGTCGAGCAGCGAGGAGCCGGAGGTGGGCAGGCCGGTCAGGTCGGAGACCAGGGTCTGGAAGTTGAGCAGCGCCTCCAGGCGGCCCTGCGAGATCTCCGGCTGGTACGGGGTGTAGGCGGTGTACCAGGCCGGGTTCTCCATGACGTTGCGCAGGATCACCGGCGGGGTGAAGGTGCCGTAGTAGCCCAGGCCGATCATCGGCTGGAGCACCTGGTTGCGGCCGGCCAGCTCGCGCAGCTCGGCGAGGACCTGGGCCTCGCTGCGGCCGCCGGGCAGGTCCAGGGCGGTGATGGAACGGATCGCCTCGGGAACGGCGGTGGCGGCGAGCTCGTCCAGCGAGCCGTAGCCGACGGAGGCCAGCATCTTCTCCTGCGCGGCGGCGTCGGGGCCGATGTGGCGGTTCTCGAAGGGGCTGGCCAGCTCAAGCTCGGTGAGGGTCGAGGCGCTGGTGGGGCGTCCCGCGTTCGGCTGGGCGTTCATGGTGGTCGAGGCCTCCTGGTCACGGACCGGCGGGGGTGCGCACGCCGGTCGGCCGCGCCGCTGCGGACAGCGGACGGTCTGGGCGGGCGGACCCGAAAGGCCTCCCCCTCTGTCATCGGGACCTGAGAGCTTCGCCCGCACGTCGCGCTGTGGCGCTTCGTCGGCTTGCACCGTCGGTGAGGGTGGTGATCGCCGGCTCCCGCGCCGGCGGTCCTGCCCTGCTTTCCAGAGTGACCTATCCCGCACGGTACGGATGCCTGAGAGATTCCGGGGAGGAGTTGCTCCTTCGGCGCCCCGACCAGCGGTTTTCGCTGTCGGGGACTCTCCCGAGCGGGCTCGGCGGTCGCGGCCCAGGGTACCAGCGGGAGGCCTTCCGATCACGGGTGCGTCGGGTCACTCCGGGGTCTACGCGCGTCCCCCGGACGGCCCAGTGCCGAGCCCGTCCGGCGCACCCCGGTCGCGCCCGTCCGATTCATGGCTTTTGGTGTGAAGTGGCGGACGGGACGGGTGCTCCGGCCGCCTCACCTGCGGGAGTTCCGCAGGCGCAGCGCTTGGAGGAAAGAGTGCAGACCGACATCGACCCCCGGGACCTCATCGGCCACAAGGCGGTCGACCGCAACGGAGACAAGATCGGCACGGTGGACGAGGTGTACCTGGACGACGCCACCGGGCATCCGGAGTGGGCGGCCGTCCGGACCGGCATCTTCGGCCGGGACGCCTTCGTCCCGCTCACCACGAGCGAGTTCTCCGGCGACGAGCTCCGGGTGCCCTACGACAAGTCGCTGGTCAAGGACTCGCCGGACTTCGGCGTGGGCCAACACCTGTCGCCCGCCCAGGAGCTCCAGCTCTACCGCTACTACGGCCTCGACACCCCCGTGGACGGCCGTCCGGCCGCCGGGGAGCCCGCCCTGGACGGCCGGCCCGACCTCGACTTCGGCACCACCGCGGGCGCCGGGACCGTCAAGCCGATCGCCTTCCACTCCCCCGACCCCGGCCCCACGACGACCGCCATGACCACCACGACCGCCACCCACACCAGCACCGACACCGCCACGGAGGCCCACGTGCGGACCCTCAGCACCCCCGCACCGGTCGCCAACGGCACCGCGACCGCACCGCTCGCCGCCCCCGCGGTCGAGCCGAAGCCGCAGCCCGCCGCGACCACCCCGGCCCCGAACGGCACCGCCGCCTCCTCGGCCCCCAGCGGCCCGGTCGAGATCACCTGCCGCGAGGAGCGGCTGGAGATCACCACCGAGTGGCACGTCCTGGGCACCGCGAAGCTGCGCAAGTACGTGACCAGCGAGCAGGTCGAGCGCCGCGTCCCGGTGGTCCGTGAGCGGGTCCGGGTGGAGCGGATGCCGGTCAGCGAGGCCGAGCTGGCCTCGCTGACCGAGAAGGAGATCGACGAGGCGGTCGAGGAGGTCACCCTCCGCGAGGAGCGGCCGGTGGTCCGCAAGTACCTCGCCCCGATCGAGCGGGTCCGCCTGGTGGTCGAGCGCTACACGGAGGAGGAGGTGGTCCGGGACGAGCTCCGCCGCGAGCACGTCGAGGTCGACGACGTCACGGCCGCCGCCGAGACCCCGCCCGGCTCCCCGGTCGAGGCGGGCACCCCGCTCAACCAGGTCGCCGACGGCTCCCGCTCCGCCGCCCTGCGCCCGCTGGTCTGACCGCCCCACCCCACCCCGCCCGCCCCGAAGCGAGGGCCCCGGACACGACGTCCGGGGCCCTCGCCGTGCGCCGTAGTTCCCCACTTTGCCAAACCTTAACCACTCGATATTTGACATCATGAACTATCCACCCGCACAGTTACTTGAGTTCATTCACTATGTACGGGAGGAAGCAACCGTGAGTGAGGCACCACAGCCCACCACCGCGGCCGAGAAGCAGAGCAACGCCCGGGTCCTGCCGGCCCTCATCCTGGCGATGCTGTCCTTCAGCGTGGTGCAGACCGCGGTCGTCCCGATCCTGCCGTCGCTGGCCAAGGAACTGGACGTCTCCGGGTCGAACATCACCTGGCTGATGACCGCCAACCTGCTGTCCGCCGCCGTGCTGACTCCCCTGCTGGGCCGCTTCGGCGACCTCCGGGGCCGCAAGCCCATGCTGCTGATCTCGCTGGCCGGCCTGGTCGCCGGTTCGGCGCTGGCGGTCTGCACCCACTCCTTCACCTGGCTGATCGTCGCCCGCGTCCTCCAGGGCGCCGGCGGTGGCGTGATGCCGCTGGCGATCAGCATCGTCCGGGACGAGCTGCCCAAGCAGAAGGTGACCGGCGGCGTCGCCGCCATCAGCGCCTCGATGGGCGTCGGCTCCGGCCTGGGCCTGGTCGCGACCGGCCTGCTGCTGGAGCACTGGAACTACAAGTCGATCTTCTGGATGGGCCTGGCCTTCGGCCTGCTCGCGGTCGCCCTGGTCGCCTTCCGGGTCCCGACCGACCCGGTGACCGACAAGGAGGGCGGCGCCGACCCGCTCGGCGCGATCACCCTGGCCGCCTGGCTCTCCGCCCTGCTGGTCGCGGTCAGCCAGGGCAACCACTGGGGCTGGACCTCCACCAAGACCCTCGGCCTGTTCGCCGTCGCCGCGGTGGTCGCCCTGATCTGGGGCGTCATCGAGACCAAGGTCGCCCACCCGCTGGTGGACCTGAAGATGATGGGCCGCCCGGCCGTCGCCTTCACCAACCTGGCCGGCCTGCTGATCGGCTTCGGCATGTACGGCTCGTTCATGGTCATCAGCAACTTCGCCCAGACCCCGGAGAAGTTCGCCCACTACGGCTTCACCGCGAGCGTCCTGCACGCCGGCGTGATGCTGCTGCCGTCCGCGATCGGCTCGATGGTCGCCGCCCCGATCGGCGCCCTGCTGATCGCCCGCCGCGGCCCGCGCCTGCCGCTGGTCCTCGGTGGCGTCCTCGGCGCGATCGCGATGGCCTACCTGGCCCTGCGCCACAGCGCCGAAGGCGACATCTACACCGCCTCCGCGATCTTCGGCCTCGGCATCGGCCTCGCCTTCGCCGCGATGCCCGCCTTCATCAACGGCGCCGTCCCGGTCGAGCAGAGCGGCATCGCCAACGGCATGAACTCCGTGCTCCGCACCGTCGGTGGCGCGATCGGCACCGCCGTGATGACCGCCATCCTGACCGGCGACACCATCAAGCTCCCGATCAAGATGCCGATCCTGCTGCCCACCCTGGACGCCTACAAGCACGCGTTCTGGGTCACGGCCGTCGTCTGCATCATCGCCGGCGCCGTCCCGTTCCTGATCCGCACCGCCAAGCCGACCGCCACGGTCGCCGGCGGCGCGGCCCAGCAGGACTCCAGCCCCCAGCTGGCCAAGACCGACGCCTGACGAGGCGTCCGGCCCGCGCGCTCAGGGACAGGACGCGCGGGCCCGGCCTCCGCTCGGTCGTGAGGGCATCACGACCGCCCGGGGTCCGGCACGGTATGCGGCCCCACCCGGTACTTCCTACCGGGTGGGGCCGTTCCGCGTTCCCGGCACCGCCCCGGGCCCCCCGCCCGCCTCAGCCCCCTTCGCCGTCCCGGTCCCCGTCCCCAGAGTCGGGCTCGGGCTCGCGCAGCGGCAGCGGCCGGGCCGGCTCCAGCGCCGGATCGTCCACCGCGAAGGTCCGCACCCGCCCCGGCCCGCTCCACGGCGTCTCGAACCGCACGGTCACCCGCCCCACCCCGCTGCCCTGCACCCAGCCCGGCCCCAACTCGGCGTGCCGGACGTCCTGTCCGGGCATCCAGCGCCGCACCACGACCTCCTCCGGCTCCTCCTCGGCCACCGCCGCCTCGACCACCTCGGCGTGCTCGGCCGCCTCCTCCCGCAGCGCCTGCGCGAACAGGTCCTCCTGGGTGTAGTCGGCCAGTTGGGCCACGCCCACCCCGAGCAGCCGGACCCCACCGGTGATGTCCACCTGCTCGGCGAGGCGCCGCGCCGTCGCCGTGATCACCGCCTCGTCGTCGGTGGGCCCGCCCAGGGTCTCCGAGCGGGTCAGCGTCGAGAAGTCGAACCTCCGCACCTTGAGCACCACCGTCCGCCCCGAACGCCCGGCCGCCCGCAGCCGCCGCACGCAGCGCCCGGCCAGCGCCTCCACCTCCCGCAGCACCCGGTCCCGGTCGGCCAGGTCCACCTCGTAGGTGTCCTCCACCGAGACCGACTTGGCGTCCTGATCGGCCACCACCGGCCGCTCGTCCAGCCCTATCGACATGTGGAAGACCCCGGCGCCGTGCGCCCTCCCGAGCAGCTGGACCAGCTCCGCCTCGCCCGCGTCGGCGAGGTCCGCCACCGTGCTCAGCCCGGCCCGCCGCAGCACCTGCTCGGTGGCCGGCCCGATCCCCGGCAGCGCCCGCACCGGCATCGGGCCGAGCACCGCCCGCTCCTGCCCCGGCTCGATCAGCACCAGCCCGTCCGGCTTGGCCTGCTCCGAGGCGATCTTCGCCATCAGCTTGGAACCCGCCGCCCCCACCGAGCCGGTCAGCCCGGTGAGCCGCTGGATGTCCGCCCGCAGGTCCTCCCCCAGGGCCAGCACCAGCCGCTCCCCGGTCTCGTGGTCCGCCTCCGACAGCACCGGGCCGTACGGACCGGCCTCCAGGTCGACGAAGGCCTCGTCCAGGCTCAGCGGCTGCACCAGCGGCGACAGTTGGCGCAGCAGCCCCATCACGATCTCGCTGTTCTGCCGGTACGCCTCGAAACGCCCGGACAGGAAGGCCGCGTTGGGGCAGAGCCGCCGTGCCTGCGCCATCGGCATCGCCGAGTGCACCCCGAACCGGCGCGCCTCGTACGAGGCCGTGGAGACCACCCCGCGCCCGCCGAGCCCGCCGACGATCACCGGCTTCCCGCGCAGGCTCGGCTTGGACGCCTGCTCCACCGCCGCGAAGAAGGCGTCCATGTCGAGGTGGATGATGCTCGGCAGAGATCGCACCCGCCGATCATCGCGCACGGGTCCGACAGTGCGTACGAACCCGGCCGACGCCCCGCGCCCGCCGGCCCGCCGCTACCGCTCCTCCGCCTCCGCCAGCGCCTTCGGGATGCCGTCCTCCTTGGGCCCGAGGAACACCGGGTCCGGCCGCAGCCAGGCGTTGACCGCCGCCTTGCCCGCCCCGGCGACCTCCCGCAGCCCGCCGTACAGCCAGGTGGTGTCGTGCAGCTCCGGCACGCCGACCGCGTACGAGTCGATCCCCGCCGCCTCGCACAGCGCCAGCGCCCGGCGGACGTGGAAGTCCTGGCTGACCAGCACCGCGCGGTCCACCCCGAAGATCCGGTGCGCCCGGGTGCAGGAGTTCCAGGTGTCGAAGCCCGCGTAGTCCCGGACCACCCGGTCCCCCGGGATCCCGTGCTCGGTCAGGTACCGGTACATCGCGTCCGGCTCGTCGTACTCGATCCGCCCGTTGTCCCCGGTCACCAGGACGGCCTTCACCTTGCCCGTCCGGTACAGGTCCAGCGCCGCCACCAGCCGGTGCTCCAGGTACGGCGACGGCTTGCCCTGGTCCAGTCCGGCGCCGAAGACCACCGCCACCGGCGCCGAGGGCGCGCTCTCCACGGTGCCCACCCGGTCCCCCGCCGCGAACCACAGCCAGGCGCTCGGCGCCAGCGCCAGCGAGCACAGCACCGTCGCCACCTGGAAGACCCTGCGCTGCGTCCGGCGCTCCCGCAGCCGCGCCCGCATCCCGCCGGCCCGACGCCGCAGCAGCTCCGATATCCCGGTGCCGACCTCCACGTGCCCCTCCCTCGATCGTGTCCAGGCAACACGACGAGGCCGTGGCCCGGAACGGTTCCCCGTCCCGGCCCACGGCCCCGTCGAAGTGCTCCCGGTCAGACCGCCCGGTTGCGCCGCTGCGCCAGTTCGTCCGCCGGATCCTCGCCGACCAGCGTCTCGCCGGTGTCGGTCCGCTCCGCGTGCAGCCGCCCGAGGGTCAGCTCCAGCTCCTGCCAGACCGCTCCCACCGCGATGCCGAACACCCCCTGACCGCTCTTCAGCAGATCGACCACCTGCTGCGGCGTGGTGCACTCGTAAACCGTCGCGCCGTCACACATCAGCGTCAGCCCGGCCAGGTCGGCCTGCTCGGCCGCCTGCAGATGGGCGACGGCCACCCGGATGTTCTGCAGCGAGACGCCCGCGTCGAGCAGCCGCTTCACGATCTTGAGCAGCAGCACGTCGCGGAAGCTGTAGAGCCGCTGACTGGTCGCCGGGTACGCGGTGCGGACGCTGGGCTCCAGCAGTCCGGTGCGGGCCCAGTAGTCCAACTGGCGGTACGTGATGCCGGCCGCCGCACAGGCCGTCGGACCGCGGAAGCCGACCAGTTCGGACGTCGGGGCCAGCCGCTCGATCGCGGGCTGGCCCGGCTGTACGGCCGGGAACCTGCCCGTCCTGGGCCGGTCCGACACGGTGCGAGCGGTGCGCGGCACGTGCACGGTGCACAGGCCTCCCACGGCCGCGTCATCGCCGGTGCTGCTCATGCCTACCTCCGTCCACTCGTGCTGCGGGCAACCGACTGCGGGCATCGGTCACCCGGACAGCCACTCCTGACGGTAGGCAGTCCCCTATGACCCGTCAACGATCGCCACGCCGGGCCAGACAAACCACATCACTCAGGAGAGTGGTTTTTCGTGCCCCTAGTGTGGGTAGATGGACGGTTTTTGGCAAAACGGCACGCTAAAGGGCCGACCAGCCCCGTCCGCCCTACTGCGGGCCGCTGCCGCCGAAGTCCTCGGGCGACACCTGGTCGAGGAACTCGCGGAACTTCTCGACCTCGTCCTCCTGCTCGTCCGGGATCGCGATGCCCGCCTCCGCGAGCACCTCCTCGCTCCCGTAGATCGGCGTACCGGTCCGCAGGGCCAGCGCTATCGCGTCGGACGGCCGGGCGCTCACCTCGACCCCGCCGGCGAACACCAGCTCGGCGTAGAACACGCCCTCCCGCAGGTCGGTGATCCGGACCTCGGTGAGCTGCTGGCCGAGCGCTTCCAGGACGTCCTTGAACAGGTCGTGCGTCAGCGGGCGCACCGGAGTCATGCCCTGCTGGGCGAAGGCGATCGCGGTCGCCTCGCCGGGGCCGATCCAGATCGGCAGGTATCGATCTCCCCCGACCTCCCGAAGCAGCACGATCGGCTGGTTGGAAGGCATCTCCACTCGGACACCCACGACGTCGAGCTCATTCACACAGGCAACCCTATGGCTCCGACCCCGGATATGAAAGCGCAGGGCCGACGCCGCTGGTCAGCGCGGTGCACCGGCCGTGCGAAGGACGCTTCGGGGACTACCCCCGGGCCCGCAGACCGGCCTGGACCATGGCCGCGTGCAGCCGCACCGACAGCGTCGCCAGCTCCCGCGCGGTGGCCTCCGCGTGCGCCCGGGTCTGCGGGTTCCGGTGCCGCCGCAACGGCGCCACCACCTGCTCCACCAAAGCGATCTCGCGGTCCGCCGCCGCCTTCATGGCCCTCAGGTGCCGCGGCTCCAGCCCGTACCGGCCGAGTTCGGCCACCAGCCGGGCCACCTGCAGCGCCTCGCCGTCGTACCCGCCGTCCGGGCCCGGCGCGACCAGCCCGTACGCCTCCCACTCGACCAGCTCGGGCTCGCCCGCCTCGGCGGCGGCCAGCAGCTCGGCCCGCCCCAGCCGCACCCCGGCCGGGACCTCGGAGGAGGCCACCAGCTCGCGGTCGGCCTCCTCCAGCGGGCCGGGCCGGGCGTCGGCGGCCGGCGGCAGCGCGGGCGGGGCCTCACCGCGCTCGATCGCGTCCAGGTGCTCGCGGATCACCCGCAGCGGCAGGTAGTGGTCCCGCTGCATCCGCAGCACGTAGGCCAGTCGCTCCACGTCGGCGGGACTGAACTTGCGGTACCCCGAGGGGGTGCGCTGCGGCTCGACCAGCCCCTCCGCCTCCAGGAAGCGGATCTTGGAGATGGTCACCTCGGGGAAGTCGTCGCGCAGGTAGGCCAGCACCGCGCCGATGCTCAGCAGTTCGTCACCGCCGCGCCGCCGGCCGCCGGGCCGGTCCGGGCGGAGCGGCTGCCTGGGGCCCGCGACCACCCCGCGACCGCCGCGGTCCGCCTGCGGACCGGACGACGATGCGGGGTTGGCCGCCCCGAGAGAAGAGGAAGGGGTATTCGTATTCACTCGGGCTCCTACCGACGTTGCTTTCAGTACCCCCGGTTGTGGCCGGCGAAGAACACCAGCCGGTACTTCCCGATCTGCACCTCGTCGCCGTTGTTCAGCGGCACCTCGTCGATCCGCTCCCGGTTGACGTAGGTGCCGTTCAGGCTGCCCACGTCCGCGACGCTGAACCCGGCCGGGGTGCGGCGGAACTCCACGTGGCGCCGGGAGACCGTGACGTCGTCCAGGAAGATGTCACCCTGCGGGTGACGACCCGCCGTGGTGACGTCCGAGTCCAGCAGGAACCGGCTGCCCGAGTTCGGACCGCGCTGGACGATCAGCAGCGCCGAGCCCGGCGGCAGCGCGTCGATCGCCGACAGCACCTCGGCCGACAGCGCCGGCGTGGTGCCGGTGCCGGTCGTGGCGGAGGGGTCGTAGGACTCCAGGCCCGAGATCGAGATCGTCGAGGTGGTCTCCGCCGCCCCCTCCGGCAGCAGGCCGCCGCGCAGCGCCGTACCGCAGTTGGAACAGAAGCGGGCCGCGGCCGGGTTCTGGTTGCCGCACCTGGGGCACGGAGTGGGGCCAGCCATGTTCACAGCCTCCTGGCGCGGCACACCCGACGGGTTGTGCCCGGCGTACGGGTCCGGAGCAAACCCTCCACCAGAGGTTGAGGGTCCTGACGGGAAACCTATGCGCGGGTCGCCGGAGGGGTCAACCGACGCGCCGTAGCCCGCCGGATTCCCCGCGTACTGCGCGGCGCCGCCCTGGTACAGCTGCTGTCCGGCGAACGGCGCGGCCTCGGGGGCGGGGCGCATGCCCGGCACCGCGGGCTCGTCCTCCGAGCGGCGGTGCCGTGCGGTGGGCGCCTCGACGGCAGCCGCGTCGCGGCCCTTGTTACGACCGAACAACTTCGAGAAGAAACTCACGGGCGAATCCCCTTGCGTGTGACAGACCCGCCCGCGGGGCAGGGTGAGAACCTCGGACAGGCTGCGGGCCCGGTTGCGGCCCGGGCCTGCTGGAGTGGTACTCCGACGTGTGGTGCTGCGGTTGGTGCTACGGAGCGTACTGGTGCGAACCAGTCTCTCCCACGCGACGGCGGCGCCCCGCACCGGGTGCCGCCCGCCCGTGACGGGCCGTTCGTCGAGCGCCCCGTCACTTCGAAGCCGGCTTGGCGTACTGCGGCGTCTTCAGATCCACGAGGGCGTCGACGACCACCTTCTGCTGCTGGGTGATCGTCGCGCGCGCCTGGTGGCTCTCCAGGGTGCGGACGACGCCTCCCGGAATGTTCAGCGCGGGCGTCAGGTCCTGCGGGTTCCCCACGACGGTGAACCGATAGGGCTGCGAGACCTTCTTCCCGTCGATCTGCACCCCACCGCCCGACAGGTCGGTGAAGTAGGTGCTGACCACCACGCGCACATCGTTGATCTGAATCGCCTCCGCCCCCGCCGCTCGAAGTTCCTGCAGGGTGTCCAGCAGCATATCTGCCTTCACCAGCCCTTGGGGGTCATCGACCGTGAGGACGATGCCCGGACCTGTGGCTTTGACCGTACCGGCCAGCACACCCAGTTCCGTCATCTTCTTCCTGGTCTGCTCCTGGGCTTCCTTGGCCTGGTTGGAGCTGTTCTCCAGCTTGCCCAGGGACTGCTCGAGCTCGGCCTTCTCCTGCTGGAGACGCTGTTGACGGCTGTCCAGTTCGTCGAGGATCCGGACCAGGTCCTCCTGACGGGCCCCGCGCAGCTGGTTGTGGTGGTCGTTGGTCGAACGCACCTGGATGGCCAGCCCGAGCCCGAGCGAGAACAGCAGCAGCGCCACCACCAGTTGCCCGCGCGACAGCCGCGGCGGCCAGACCGCCGCCTTCAACCGCCGCCGACCGGCGCTCCGGTCCACGACGGGCGGCTCCTCGGCGGGCAGTTCCTCGGCAGCCACCGGCTCCTCGGGTTCCGACGGCCCACCGGCACCGGCCGCGACGGGCGCGGGCGCGGGTACGGGCTCCGGCTCGGGCGCGACCGGCTTCGTCAGACGCACCGACGGCGCCGGCTCCTCGACCGCGGTCTCACGGTCAGCCTCAGCGTCAGACTTCTCCGGTCCAGCCGCCGCCCCGGCCGACTCCTCAACCGGCTCCTCAGCCGGCTCGTCAGGCGCCGCGGACTCCTCCGGGCCGCGCCTGTCCTCGGCACCGGCCCCCTCGACGGCCTCCGCCGCCGACTCCTCGGATTCCTCCGACGCCTTCCCGACCGGCTCCGCAGCGGTCTCCCCGACCGCCGGCGCCTCCGCCTTCTCCTCTTCCTTCGCCGCCGCCTCGCGGCCCGGCTCAGGCACGGAAGACATGGCGCCGGATCGCCGCCGCGTTGGAGAAGATGCGGATGCCGAGGACGACGACCACGCCCGTGGACAGCTGCGAGCCGACGCCCAACTGGTCACCCAGGAAGACGATCAGCGCGGCGACCACCACGTTCGACAGGAACGAGACGATGAAGACCTTGTCGTTGAAGATCCCGTCCAGCATCGCCCGGACGCCGCCGAACACCGCGTCCAGCGCCGCCACCACCGCGATCGGCAGATAGGGCACGACGGCATCGGGCACCTCGGGTTGGACGAAGAGTCCGACGACCACCCCGATCACGAGACCCAGTACGGCAATCACGGTCTAGCTGCTCCTGTCCCTGTGGTGGTCTTGGTGGATCCGCCGGACGGACGCCGCTTCGCGGTCGGCCCGGCGCCGGGCGCGGACGGTGAAACGGACGCGGTCGGGCTCTCCGAGGTTCCCGGACTCCCCGACGGAGTCCCGCCCGGACCACTCGACGCGGTCGCCGACGGGGTCGCCGTGGGCGAGGCCTCGGGCGTGACGGGCTGGGCGGTCCGCAGCGACACGCCGACCGCCGCCGACAGCGTCAGGCTCTTCTGCGTGGAGAGCGTCGACTTGATGCCGTACTTCTCCTCCAGCAGCCGCAGGTACTGCCCGGCCATGTCCTTCTCGAAGGCGGTGAGGAGCTTGGGCCCGTCGCCGATCGCCTGGATGTTGTACGGCGGGACGAGCGGCCGGTTGTCCACCAGCACCGCCTCACCGGCGGCCCGGATCGCCGACAGCGCGGTCAGCCGCTGCCCGTTGATCGAGACGGCCTCCGCGCCGGATCCCCACAGACCGTTCACCACCAGTTGCAGGTCCCGGTCGCGCAGCCGGCCGCTGTTGGAGAAGCCCTGTCCGGCCCGCGGGTCGACGTTGCCCCCGCCGCCCGTGCCGGCGGCGTCCTCCAGGACCAGCTTCACCCCCGGTCCGGTCACCTCCCCCAGCCCGACCTCGCCGGTCAGACCGGCCGCGCCGCCGTCCCCCGAGGGCAGCGCCTGCTGCTGGGTGTCGTCGACCTTGCGCCGCAGGTCCTGGACCTCCTTCTGCAGGTGGTCCGCCGAGCCGTTGCTGTCGTTGATCCGGTGGATCAGCGCGTCCCGCTCCTTGGCCAGCGTCGGCTCCGCCTTGTGCGCGTTCACCGCGCCGACCGTCACCACCGCTCCGACCAGCGCCAGTCCGATGCCCAGCGTCAGCAGCCCCCGCATCGTCCGGGGTATCCGACTGTCGTGCTCACCGCCCCGGGCCGCGGCCGCCTCGGCGTACCCCTCGTCCAGGCTGTGGTCCATCACGTTGGTCAGCAGGGACATCGAGGCGTCCGGGCGGTTGTACCGCCCGTTCGGGGCACTCGGCGTCGGCGTCGCTGGCATGCGGACCATCGTCCCACGACGGCGGAGGGCCCCGCGCACGGCCCCTGAGCTGCACACACGCCGCACACATCCACGGAAAGTGACAGACCATTCCGAATGAGGTGAAAGCGGACAACGGGGCGTGCGGATCGAACCGCACGCCCCGCCGTTCAGGACCTCATCCGATCAGAGGACGAGTCCGCTCAGGACGTCACCGCCCCGCGCCCTCGACCACGGCCGCCCACTCGTCCAGCAGCGCGTCGGTGGCCTCGTCGTCCGGGCCCTCGGCCCACAGGTGGGTGACCGCCTCGGCCGGGTCCGGCAGCACCAGCGTCCAGCGCCCGTCCGCCTCGACCACCCGGACCCCGTCCGTGGTGTCCAGCCGCCGGCTGCCGGCCGCCTCCACCACCGAGCGCATGACCATGCCCTTCGCCGCCCAGGGCGTCGCGATGTCCCGGCGCCGGATGTGCGCCTGCGGGATCCGCGCGTCGATCTGGCTCAGCGTGAGCTGGGTCCGCGCCACCAGGCCGACCAGCCGGACGAAGGCCGCGGCACCGTCCAGCACCCCGCTGAACTCGGGCACCACGAAGCCGCCGCGCCCGTCCCCGCCGAACACCGTGCCCTCGGCGGAGGCCGCCTTCGCCAGGTCGTCCGGCGTGGTCGTGGTCCAGATGACCTGGGTGCCGTGGTACGCGGCGACCTGCTCGGCGATCCGCGTCGTGGTCACCGGCAGCGCCACCTGACCGCTGCGCCGCTCCGCCGCGACCAGGTCCAGCAGCACCAGCAGCGCCCGGTCGTCGTCGATCACCCGGCCGAGCTCGTCCACGAACGCGACCCGCTCGCCGACCGGGTCGAACCGCACGCCGAAGGCCGCCCGCGAGGAGGCCACCAGCTCACCGAGCCTGGCCAGCCCGGTCCGCCGGGTCTCCGCGTCCTCGGTCGGCCGCGCCTCGTCCAGCCCGCTGGAGACGGTCAGCGCCTCCACCCCGAGCCGGCCGAGGATGCTGGGCAGAACGAGCCCCGCACTGCCGTGCGCGGTGTCCACCACCACCTTCAGCCCGGCCTCCCGGACCCCGGTGGTGTCCACCGTCCGCAGCAGGTTGCCCGCATAGGAGTCGAAGACGCTGGACGGGAAGGTCAGGTCCCCGATCTCGCCCGGGAACGCCCGCCGGTACTCCTGACGTGCGTAGACCCGGTCGAGCTTGCGCTGCCCGGCCTGCGAGAGGTCCGCCCCGCGCTCGTCGAAGAAGAGGATGTCCAGCGAGTCCGGCACCCCCGGTGTGGTCCGCAGGAAGATCCCGCCCGCGCTCCCCCGCGCCGTGTGCTGCCGGGCCACCGGCATCGGCACGTTCTCGAGGTCGCGGACGTCGATCGCGGAGGTCTGCAGCCCCGAAATCATCGCCCGTTTGAGCGCACGCGCACCACGCGAGTGGTCACGCGCAATGGTGACGGTGGCCCCCTTCTTCAGTGTCGTGGCGTACGCACCCGCCAGCCGCACGGCGAGCTCCGGGGTGATCTCGACGTTGAGGATGCCCGACACACCGCGGACGCCGAACAGGTGCTCCTGGCCGCGCGACTCCCAGATCACCGAGGTGTTGACCACGGCGCCAGCCTCGATGGTCTTGAACGGGTAGACCCGGACATTGGCCCCGATGATCGACTCCTCGCCGATCAGGCACTCGTCCCCGATCACCGCGCCGTCCTCGATCCGCGCGGCCCGCATCACATCGGTGTTCTTGCCGACCACACAGCCGCGCAGATTGCTCTGCGGCCCGATGTACACGTTGTCGTGCACCACCGCCTTGTGCAGGAAGGCCCCGCGCTTGACCACCACGTTGCTGCCCAGCACGGTGTGCTCGCGGATCTCCACGCCGGCCTCGACCTTGGCGTAATCCCCGATGTACAGCGGCCCGCGCAGCACCGCCTCCGGATCGACCTCCGCCCCCTCGGCCACCCAGACGCCCGGCGAGATCTCGAAGCCGTCGAGCTCGACCTCGACCTTGCCCTCCAGGACGTCCGCCTGGGCCTTGCCGTAGCTCTCGTGGGTGCCCACGTCCTCCCAGTAGCCCTCGGCGACGTAGCCGTAGACCCGCTTGCCCTCCTTCAGGAGCTGCGGGAAGACGTCACTCGACCAGTCGACGGACTCACCCGCCGCGACGTAGTCGAAGACCTCCGGCTCCATCACGTAGATACCGGTGTTCACCGTGTCGGAGAAGACCTGGCCCCAGGTCGGCTTCTCCAGGAAGCGCTCGACCCGCCCGTCCTCGTCCGTGATCGTGATACCGAACTCCAGGGGATTCGGCACCCTGGTGAGACAGACCGTGACCAGTGCGTTCTTACTGCGGTGAAAGTCGATCAATTCGGAGAGATTGAAGTCGGTCAGCGCGTCACCGGAGATCACCAGAAAGGAGTCGTCCTTGAGCGCGTCCTCGGCGTTCTTGACACTCCCCGCAGTGCCTAGTGGCGTCTCCTCATGGGCATACGTGAGGTGCATGCCCAGTTCCTCGCCGTCACCGAAGTAGTTCTTGACGAGTGACGCCAGGAACTGGACGGTGACGACGGTGTCGGAGAGGCCGTGCCGCTTCAGCAGCCGAAGCACGTGCTCCATGATCGGCATATTCGCGACCGGAAGCAGCGGCTTCGGCATGCTGGAGGTCATCGGGCGGAGTCGGGTGCCCTCGCCCCCTGCCATTACTACGGCTTTCATTACGGGTGCGTCCTCCTTCGCGGTGGTGGACCTGCAGGTCCATCAAACCGTTCCAGAGGGTTCTCTACCCGGAAGGTATCGTCCGACGCACCGGGGCGGCGTGGGACTTCTCTCAGATCACGTCTCAGGCTGTGGACGCCGAGCCCGCGGGGCCCGCCTTGATGATCTGCCGCACCTGCACCGCGTAAAGAATCGCCGACCACCAGTACAACGTGGTCCCCCACCAGATGAAGGCCCAGCTCACCACCTCGGCCGGCCGCGCGATCCAGCTGTCGATGCCGCCGAGCAGCAGAAGCGGAAACGCGTACATCAGATTGAAGGTCGCGGCCTTACCGAGGAAACTCGTCTGGAGCGGCCCGTAACCGTGCCGGTTCAGAATGGGCAGCAGCGAGGCGATGAAGACTTCGCGGGCCAGCAGAATCCCCGTCACCCACCACGGCAGGAACTCACGCCAGGTCAATCCGACGAGCGTGGACAGCACATAGAGCCGGTCGGCCAGCGGGTCCAGCAACTGCCCCACCCGGCTGATCTGCCCCCACCGCCTGGCGAGCTTTCCGTCCAGGTAGTCACTGATCCCGCTCAGCATCAGGATCAGCAGCGCCCACCCGTCGTTCTTCGGCCCATCGAAGACGGGCCACAGAATGAGCCAGAGAAAAACCGGAACGCCGACCAGCCGGCCCATGCTCAGCAGGTTGGGGATGGTGAGGACGCGATCGGTCTGGACCCGCGTCTCCTGGACCTCCACCCGAGGCCTCCTGTCCTGTGTCACGACAATGCACGTTGACCCTACAACAGAAAAGCCCCCGCCCGGTTCACCCGGCGGGGGCTTTTCTGAATGATTGTTCGGCGGCGTCCTACTCTCCCACAGGGTCCCCCCTGCAGTACCATC
>NZ_JBHVUS010000045.1:0-70308 GCF_042884005.1 Kitasatospora sp. NPDC058162 | reverse complement strand
AGGAATCTCCAACCCCGATCAGACGATCGAGGCCGGGGATGTCAACATATCTGGCGTTGACTTTTGGCACGCTGTTGAGTTCTCAAGGAACGGACACTTCCTTCGGACCGCCTTCCAGCGGGCCCTCCGGGCGCTTCGTTCTTTCGTGTTTCCAGCTTATCAGATGTTTTCCGCTCCGTTTTTCGGGGCTTCGTCATCCAACTCGCCGGTGTCTTCCGGGGCTTGACGCCCTGTCCGACGTTTCAAACTCTAGCCGACCCCCGCTCCGAAAAGCGAATCCGGCCGCAACCCCGATAACTGGGCATGCCGAAGCAGACCCTGCTGTTTCTCGTGGATTGGCCGCCCCGGAACCGTCCGCGCAAACGCGTGTCCGGTGCTCCCTGCCAGGCGACTGGGAGACAGTACCCCTACTCCGCGCTCGAAACAAATGCCCAGCCCCGGGCCGTACCGCCATACCGCCGCACCGCCGTACAGCCAGACAGCCGTACCGCCACGGCCCAGGGCTGACGGTCCCCTACCTGAACAGGCGGTCGCCGCTGTTGGCCATGCGGTGGCTGCCGCTGTGGTGGTTGACCCAGTCGCGGACCAGGTTGATCGCGTTGGCGCACTGCCAGCTGTCGTCGTACTCCCGCACGCCGGTGAAGGCACCGTAGCCCGCGATGATGCCGTCGACCTGGGCGTCGCCGAGCAGCTTGTCGACGTACCAGGGGTCGTTGTAGGTGGCCGTCCAGGACAGCGTGGCGGCGAGCTGGCCGGCTGCCCGGTCGGCCGCTCCCTTCTTCAGTTCCGCGCAGGTGTTCCAGGTGGCCTCGGTGCAGTTGCCGAACCCCTTGGTGATGTCGGTGTCGCCGTAGTCCATCGCCCGGTGGCCGACGGGGATGCCCGCGCCGGACCGGTCGAAGGCGTTGCGGGCCTGGTCGCGGGTGCCGGTGGTGGTCATGCCCTCCAGGCGGCCGAGCTTGCCCTCCAGGCTCTTCCAGCCGCGGCCGCCGACGTCCGGGGCGTTGCCGCCGTGGTACTCGAAGAAGCCGTAGAGGACCTGGATGCCGGCGGCGGTCAATCGCTGCGCCTTGTCGTGCAGGCCGGCGACGCTGCAGGTGCGGTTCGGCTCCTCTCCGCAGTAGTTGGGGTCCTTGATGTCCAGCCAGACCAGCGACAGCCGGCGGCCCGCGTTGGCGTTGGAGAGGATGCGGTCGATCATGCTGTCGAAGCTGGGGCCGAGCCGGTTCTCGCCCGCCGAGGAACAGTCGTGGTAGGCGCGCCACTCGTTCGGGTTCCACCAGGCGCAGACGTCGATCTCGATGCCGTTGGCACCGTGCTTGAGCGCGGCGTCCACGCCGTCCAGGGTGTCGACCCGGTGGGCGATGGCGTAGATCGGGTGGCGCTGGTCGGCCGCGGCGGCCGGGGAGGTCCCGAGCGCGGTGCCGCCGATGATCCCGCACAGCGTCGCGGCCAGCGCGGGCAGCACCCGCACGCGGGCGCGGACGCTGGTCCTGAGGTGAGTGGTCAAGGGAGGGTCACTCCTTCTTGTCGGTGTTCTGAAGTGAACATGACCGATCTCACCAACAGTACGTCGTCGAACGGTGATTGGGGCCTGAATGAGGTAAGGGCACGGAGCTTTCCACGGCGCCCATGCCCCGACCCACCGGCAGAACGGCCGGAACGGCGGGATCGGCCCGTACTACTTCTGCCAGCCGATGGTCTCGGGCAGCGGGCTGAGGAAGATGGTGGCGCCGACGTTGGCGAGGCCCTTCTTGATGCCGTAGGTGGAGGGGCCGCTGTAGAGCGGCAGGAACGCGTACTGCTGGAGGGCCTTCTGCTCGACCTTGTTGACGGCCTCGATCTGCTGGCCGAGGTCGGCGATCTCGCCGGTGGCGCGGATCTCCTTGTCCAGTTCGGGGGTGCCGGCGCCGGTGATGTTGGAGTCGCGGTCCGAGCAGTAGAAGTCGCACAGGTAGCGCGCGCCGAAGGGGTCCGTCGAGCGGTTGCCGGAGATGAAGAGGTCGAAACGGCGCTCGCTGAGCACCTTGGAGAAGTCGTTCTCGGAGACCTTGTTGACGTCCACCTTCACGCCGACGGTCTTGAGCATCGCGGTGAGCGCTCCGGCGGTGGCCTTCTCGATCGGGTCGTCGCCGAGCAGGGTGTAGCCGAGTTCGAGCTGCTTGCCGTCCTTGGTGCGGACGCCGTCGGGTCCGGGCTTCCAGCCGGCCGCGTCCAGGGTCTTCCGGGCCTCCTCCGGGTCGTACTTCAGGACAGCGGCGACGTTGTCCTGGTAGCCCTGCTGGAAGCTGTAGAGCACGGCCGACCCGGGCAGCGGCTCGGTGTAGTCGAGGCCCTGGAAGCGGATCTTGGCTATCTGCGCGCGGTCGATGCTCTCCTGCACCGCCTTGCGGACCTGGACGTCACCGAGGAGCGGGGACTTGGCGTTGAGGTACAGCGAGTACTCGAAGGGGCTGCCGCCGCTGCGGATCTCGGCGTCCTTGACCGCCTTCACCTGCTTGAGGTTCTCCGCGTCCACGGCGGAGGTGTAGTCGAGCTCGCCGTTCTTGAAGGCGTTGGTCGAGGCGGCGCTCTCCAGGTTGACGTAGACGCGCTTGTCGAGCTTGCCCTTCCGGCCCCACCAGTTGGGGTTGCGCACGAAGGTGATGTTGCCGGAGTGCTCGTCCCAGGTGCCCACGGTGTACGGTCCGGTGCCCCATTCGGGGTGGGCGGTCTTGACGTACGCCTTGTTGAAGTTGTCGACGGTGGCGGCCGCGGGGTGCAGGAAGGTGGTGAACAGCGCCGACCAGGAGGGGTTGACGCCCTTGAAGGCGATGACCGCCTGCTTGTCGTCCGCGCCCCGGGTGACGGAGGTGATGCGGTCGTAGCCGTCGGTGGAGTTGGCCGCGTAGTCCTTGTCCGAGCCGTTGTTCGCCTTCCAGGTGGCCTCGATGGCCCGCCAGTCGATGGGGGTGCCGTCGTTGAACACGGCCTTGGGGTTGAGGGTGATGACGACCTTCTGGTCGCCGCCCTCGACGGAGACCTTCACGTCGCTGTAGTAGTCCGGGTTGTACTGGACCTCGCCGGTGGGCGAGTAGCTGATGGCGCGGGCGTTGTACCAGGACCAGATCCGCAGGGCGTTCAGGGTGCTGTTGACGTTGAAGGGGTTGCCCTGCTCGTCGAAGGTCCCCGCGGTGGTGTAGGTGCCGCCGTCCTTGATGTTCTCGTACGGCTGGGGGTTGTAGTCGGTGACCGAGGACGCGACCTTGGCGGCGTTCTTGGCGTTCTGCCCAGAGGAACCGCCGGAGGAGGAACCGCCGGAGGAGGACGAGGAGGAGCACGCGGTGGCGGCGACCGAGACGGCCGCGACGAGCGCGAGGGACAGGGCGAGCTTCCGGCGCATGGGATGTCCTTGGTGGGAATCGGTGAGAAGGGGAGAGGAAGAAGGGGAGGAGAAGGGAAGACGGAGGAAGCGGCGGGTGTCAGACCGCGTGGCAGGCGTACTGGTGGTCAGCGCCGTCCGGGGCGCCGACGGTCGCGGGCCGCTCGGTGCGGCAGCGCGTCCGTACGGCCTCGTCGGCCTCCCGGTACAGCGGACAGCGGTCGACGAACACGCAGCCCTCCGGGAGCCGGGTGGCGCTGGGCTGCTCGCCCGCGAGGACGATGCGCTCGCGGTGGCGCTCGCGCTCCGGGTCGGGCACCGGGATCGCCGACAGCAGGGCCTTGGTGTACGGGTGCCGGGGCTGGGCGAAGATCTCCTCGGTGGCGCCGGACTCGACGATGTGCCCGAGGTACATCACCGCGATGCGGTCGGAGACGTAGCGCACCACGGCCAAGTCGTGGGCCACCAGCAGGTAGGCCAGGCCCAGTTCGCGCTTCAGCCGGGCGAGCAGGTTGATGATCTCGGCCTGCACGGAGACGTCCAGCGCGGACAGCGGCTCGTCCAGCGCCAGCAGCTTCGGCTCGCGGGCCAGGGCCCGGGCGATGCCGACGCGCTGGCGCTGGCCGCCGGACAGGGCGGCGGGGAAGCGGTCGCCCATGGCGCGGTCCAGGCCCACCAGGTCCAGGAGTCGGGTGACCCGGGACCGGATGGCCGCCCGGTCGGCACCGGCGGCCTGGAGCGGTTCGGCCAGCAGGTCGAAGACGGTCAGCCGGGGGTCCAGGGCGTCCGTCGGGTCCTGGAGGACGATCTGGATGTCTCGCCGCAGCTCGCGCACCTGGGCAGCCGAGCGCAGCGTGGCGACGTCGGTGCCGGCCACTTCGATGCGGCCGCCCTCGGGGGCGCGCAGCCGCAGCACCTCGCGCAGGGTGGTGGTCTTGCCGCTGCCGGACTCCCCCACCAGGCCCAGGGTCTCGCCCGCGCGCAGTTCGAAGCTGACGTGGTTGACCGCGTGCAGGGTGCCCACCCGGCGCTTGAGGAGGGCGCCCTTGGTGACGGGGAACGTCTTGACCAAGTCCTCCACGCGCAGGACCACCTCGCCGGCGCTCCGCGCTACGGCGCCGGCCGGCGGCACGGGGGCGGTCTGCCCAGCCGGGTCGAGGGTTCCGTCGGCGATCTCCTGCGCACGGTGGCAGGCGACGCGGTTGTGCTGCGCACCTGGTGCGGGCAAGTGCACTGCGGTCAGGTCCGGTTCGGTGGTCCGGCAGACGTCCTGGGCCACCGCGCAGCGCGGCGCGAAGGGGCAGCCGCCGGGCAGGCCGACCAGGGACGGCGGTTCTCCGCCGACCGGGATCAGGGGCCGTTCGACGCCGCTGTCCACGGTGGGGACGCTGCCGAGCAGGCGGGCGGTGTACGGCATCGTGGGACGGCGGAAGAGCTCGTCGACGCTCGCGTGCTCGACGATCCGTCCGGCGTACATGACGGCGACGTCGTCGGCGTGGCCCGCCACCACGCCCAGGTCGTGGGTGATCAGGACGAGACCGGCGCCGGTCTCGCGCTGGGCCAGCCGCAGCACGTCGAGGATCTGGGCCTGGACGGTGACGTCGAGCGCCGTGGTGGGCTCGTCGGCGACCAGGACCGAGGGCTTGTTGGCGATGGCCAGGGCGATGACGACGCGTTGGCGCATGCCGCCGGAGAACTCGTGCGGGAAGGACTTGGCGCGTTCGCGCGGGTCGGGGATGCCGACCAGGTCGAGCAGTTCCACCGCCTGCTCCCAGGCGTCCTTCTTCGACAGTTCCCGGTGCACGCGCAGGGCCTGGGAGAGCAGCCGGCCGACGCTGAAGATGGGTGTGAGCGCGGACATCGGGTCCTGGAAGACCATGCCGATGTCCTTGCCGCGCACCCGGGAGAGGGCCTTGTCGTCCATCGCCGCCAGGTCGCGGCCGCCCAGCAGGATCCGGCCGCCGAGGCGCGCGGTGGGCGGCAGCAGGCCCATGACGGCGAGGGCGGTGGCGGACTTGCCCGAGCCGGACTCGCCGACGATGCCCAGGGTGCGTCCGGGCAGCAGGTCGAAGTCGATGCCGCGCACGGCCTCCACCGGTCCGGCTTCGGAGGGGAAGGTGACGCGCAGGTCGCGTACGGACAGGACGGGTGCGGGTCCGGCGGGCTCGGCGGGCCTGTCGGCTTCGATGGGCCCGGTGCGGTGGGCGGGTGCGAGTGTCATCGTCGGCCTCCTGCCGCGCCGGTGGTGGACGTGGGGTCGAGGGCGTCGCGCAGGCCGTCGCCGACGAAGGTCATCGACACGGTGAGCAGGACGGTCAGCCCGGCGGGGAAGGCGAAGAGCCAGGGAGCGCTGGTGATGGTGCCCGCGCCGTCGGCGAGCATGGTGCCCAGCGACACGTCCGGGGTCTGCACGCCGAAGCCGAGGAAGGACAGGGCGGTCTCGCTGAGCACGGTGGAGACCACGCCCAGGGTGAGGTTGACGATGAGCAGGGAGCCCAGGTTCGGAATGATGTGGCGCAGCACGATGCGCAGGGGGCGCACGCCCATGAACTCCGCGGCGCGCACGTAGTCGCGCTCGCGCAGGGACGTCGACACCGACCAGACCACGCGCGCGGTGGACATCCAGCCGAACACCGTCAGGACGAGGATGAGGACCCGCCAGTCACCCGCCAGCCGGTGCGAGACCAGGGCGAGGACGAGGAAGGAGGGCACGATCAGCAGGAAGTGGATGACGGCGAGGCCGGCCTTCTCCACCCGGCCCCCGAGGTAGGCCGCGCCCGCGCCGACGACCGCGGCGATGGCGACGGTCAGCGCGGACACGCTCACCGCGATCACCAGCGAGCGCTGGAGGCCGTGCACGGCGGCGGCGTAGACGTCGTTGCCGCCCTGGTTGGTGCCGAACCAGTGCTCGGCACTGGGCGCCTGGGTCAGGGCCGAGAAGTCGGTGTCCGCGTAGCCGTAGGGGGTGAACAGGTCGCCGAGCGCGCTGAACAGCACGAGCAGCAGGAAGATCGCCACGCCGGCGACGGCGGTGCGGTTGCGCCGGAAGCGCCGCAGGTAGAGGCGGCGCCGGCCCAGGTAGCGGGCGGTGCCGGTGGCGGTGGCGGTGACGACCTCGGAGGTCGCGTCGGGACTCACAGGGGTGCCCATCTCAGCTCACCCGCACTCTCGGGTCGAGGAGGACCGTGGCGATGTCCGCGAGGATCGCGCCGACCGCGGTCAGGGCGGCGGCGAAGGCGGCGGTCGCCACGGTGCCGTGCACGTCGTTCTTAGTGATGGTCTGGATGAAGTACTGGCCCATGCCGTTCCAGCCGAAGATCGTCTCCGTCAGGACCGCGCCGGTGAAGACGGCCGGGATGCTGAAGGCCACGGACTGCGCGGTGGGGATCAGGGCGGTGCGCAGGGCGTGCCGGCGGATCGCCTGGGCGCGGGTGAGCCCGGTGGCCCGGGCGGTGCGCACGAAGTCGGAGCCGATGACGTCCAGCAGCAGGGAGCGCTGGGTGAGGTGGTAGCCCACGTACCCGGTGAGGGTGAGCGTCAGCGTCGGCAGGATCAGGTGCAGCAGCCGGTCACCGACCGTCGCCCAGAACCCTTCCACGCCGGGCGAGTTCTCCCCCGCGACGTACAGGAAGTGCCAGCCGGCGTGCTCGTTCAGCCGGATGGCCAGCAGCACCAGGCCGAGGGCGGCGATGGACACCGGGACGTTGAAGAGCGCCATGGAGAGGGCCTGGGCCGCCCGGTCCCGCCAGCCGTACTGGCGCGAGGCGGTGTGGACCGCGAGCGCAACGCCCACGACGACCGACAGGACCGTCGCGCCGATCACCAACTCGGCGCTGACCAGGGAGCGGTAGCCGATCTCCCCGTTCACCTGGACCCCGACCGGGGAGCGGCCCCAGTCGAAGCGCAGGACCACGCCGGTCAGCCAGTCCCACCAGCGGTGGAGCAGCGGTTCGTGCGGGTCGAGGTTGTACGGGGCCAGGGCCCGGGATATCTGCTCCTCGGTGCGGACCGGACGCAGCTCCTTGAAGTTCGAGCGCGGGTCGAGGAACCAACTGGCAAGGAAGTAGGTGGCGTTGGTGGCCACGGCGATCACCAGGAGCCAGCCCGCCGCCCGGCGTGTCACGTAGCGGAGCACGGGCGGCACCTCCCCACCAGGTGCGGCGGGAGCGCCTGGGGAACGTCGGGTCTGCGGGAGGTAGGCATGCGGGCAGAACTTCCTGGAGCCGGGATTCGAATGCACGATCGTGCAGGTCCGAGTCTGTGTACGACTGGTGCGCGACGCCAGTGACCAGGAAGCATGGACATGAGAACGAAACACCCCCGCAGCAGAGGGGCACCGGGCCCCATCGCCCGTTCACATTCAGGGGGCTCCGCGGGGAAACGGTGGAGCTGGTGGAGCTGGTGAAGGGTGTGCGGACCCGGCGGACTCCTCAGCCGGTACCGGCGTCAGTCCCGGTCCAGCTCCGGGTAGTAGCCGCGCTGATAGGACGACAAGCCGTAGACGCTCAGCTGGCCGCCGCCCCGGCAGATGGCGCAGACCTTCGTCGTGCGGCACTCACCGCACCGCCTCCTGCCCTCGGGCCGCCGGGGCAGCCACCCACGGCCGTGGCAGCGGGGGCACCGGCCGAGGCCGTCGCACTCGTAGCAGAGGACGTAACCGGGCGTGAGGGTCTCCGACGTGCGCACCGGCTGCGGTTCCGGCTCCGGCGGGGGCTCCGGCACCGGCTCCGGGATCCGCACCGGCACCGGGTCCCACACCGGCTCCGGCGCGTACAGTGCCAGTGCGGCCGTCTGCCCGCGGAACACCACCGTGCGCGCGTCGTCGCTCGTCAGGACGCGGATCCGGCTACCGTCCCGGCGGGCGACGATCACCGTCCAGAGCCACCCGTCGCCCTCCTCCTGGGACGTCGTGACGTCCCAACCGGCCGCGCCGAGGAGGGACACCGCCCGGGACGCCGTCTCGGCGGCGCTGACGGCCGGCCGACGATCGCCCTGGTACTCCAACGAGTAGCGGTACCCCGGCAGGTCGGACAGGTCGGCGACCTCCGGCTCGCCGAGGGCCAGCCGACGGAGGTGGACCCGAACGGTCAAGTCCTCCACCAGGGCTACCAGTTGCCCCCGTAGAGCCCGTCCCAACCGGTCCAGCTCGTCACGCGCCGCCGACGTCGCATCCATGTCCGCCCCCTGGCCCCGGAACGTATCACGGCCCCTCCAACGCCGGCCGGGTTCCCCGGTCCGGGTCGGTGGCGTACCGTGACCGGATGACCACGATCGCGTCTTCCCGGTACGACGTCGTCATCGTCGGCGGCGGGCACAACGGACTGGTGGCAGCGGCCTACCTCGCGCGGGCGGGCCGACGGGTACTGCTCCTCGAACGGCTGTCCCGGGTGGGCGGCGCCGCCGTCTCCGCCCGGGTGTTCCCCGGCGTGGACGCCCGGCTGTCGCGCTACTCCTACCTCGTCAGCCTGCTGCCCCGGAAGGTGGTCCGGGACCTCGGGCTGCGGCTCGACCTGCGCCGCCGCCGGATCGCCTCCTACACCCCCACCGTGCGGGACGGGAAGCCCACCGGGCTCCTGGTGGACGCGGGCGACCCCGTCCGCACCCGGGACTCGTTCCGGGCCCTCACCGGCACCGACCGGGAGTGGCAGGCCTGGCAGCGCTTCTACGGGACGACGGCGGAGGTCGCGCAGCGGGTCTTCCCCACCCTCACCGAACCGCTGCCCAGCCGCGCCGAGTTGCGGCGCCGGGTCGACGACGAGGCCGCCTGGACGGCCCTGTTCGAGCGGCCGCTCGGCGAGGAGATCGAACGGAGCTTCACCGACGACCTGGTGCGCGGCGTGGTCCTGACGGACGCGCTGATCGGCACCTTCACCCACGCCCACGACCCCGGGCTCCGGCAGAACCGCTGCTTCCTCTACCACGTCATCGGCAACGGCACCGGCGACTGGGACGTCCCGGTCGGCGGGATGGGCGCGGTGACGGACGCCCTGGCCGGAGCCGCACTGGCCGCCGGGGCGGAGATCCGGACCGACTGCGAAGTGACGGCCATCGCCACCGACGGCCGGGGCGAGGCCGAGGTGTCGTACCGGCACCGGGACGGCGAGGCGACGGTGGCGGGGCGCCGGGTGCTGGTGAACACCGCACCGGCCACCCTGGCCCGGCTGCTGGGCGAGCACCCGGGGCCCGCACCGGAGGGCTCCCAGCTCAAGGTCAACATGGTGCTGCGCCGCCTGCCCCGCCTGCGCGACACGACCGTGGACCCGCGTGAGGCCTTCGCCGGGACCTTCCACATCGCCGAGGGCTACCGGCAGTTGGCGGCGGCGTACACCGAGGCGCTGGCCGGGCGGCTGCCCTCGGCCCCGCCGGCCGAGATCTACTGCCACACCCTCACCGACCCGTCGATCCTCGGACCGGAGGCCGTCCGGCAGGGCTACCAGACCCTGACGCTCTTCGGACTGCACATGCCCGCCCGGCTGTTCGGCGACCCGGCGGCCGAGGAGCGCGCGCTGGCCGCGAGCCTGGCGCAGCTGGACGAGGTGCTGGCCGAGCCGATCGCCGACTGCCTGGCCGTCGACGCCGACGGGCGGCCCTGTGTCGAGGCCCGGACGCCGCCGGCGCTGGAGCGGGAGCTCGGGCTGCCGGGCGGGCACATCTTCCACCGCGACCTGGCCTTCCCCTTCGCCGACTCCGACGACGGGGAGCCGACGGACCCGGCCGCCCGCTGGGGCGTGGCCACCTCCCACCCGAACGTCCTGCTGTGCGGGGCGGGCGCCGTCCGCGGTGGCGGGGTCAGCGGCATCCCGGGGCACAACGCGGCGCAGGCCGTCCTGTCCGACCCGGCCCGCTAGGACGGGACCGGGCCGCACAGGACGACCGGGACGGCCGGGACTACAACGCCGACCGGGGCGTCAGGCGCGGGCGAGCAGCCAGCCGCCGAGGCCGTCGCAGGCCCAGGCCGCGTAGCTGGTGGAGCGGAAGCCGGCCGGAATGGGCGAGCCCGGGCAGCCCCACAGGCCCGCGCGGGCGGTGTTGTGGCGCCAGGCGCCCGCGCCGTCGCAGCCGGTGGTCTGGTGGCCGGTGATCACGTAGCCGGCCACCACCGGGGAGCCGGAACAGGTCCAGATCCCGTCGTGCGGCAGGCTGTGCTGCCAGGCGCCGATGCCGCCGCAGCCGGCCCGCAGGTGGTTGCTGATGACGTAGCCCGGCACGACGGGCGAGCCGGCGCAGGTCCAGATGCCGTTGTGGACGAGGCTGTGCCGCCAGGCGCCCATGCCCCGGCAGCCGGTGGTCTGGTGGTCCGTGATCACGTAGCCGGCCACCACCGGGGAGCCGGAACAGGTCCAGATGCCGTTCTTGGCCGGCTGCTGGTACCAGGAGCCGGCGCCGCCGCAGCCCGAGCTGTCGTGGTCGGTGATGACGTTCCCGGCGGCGACGGGCTGCCCGGAGCAGCTCCACTTGCCCGGACCGCCCCACCCCCAGGCCGGCTTGGCCTCCGCCGCGGACATGCCGGAGACCGTGCCGCCCAGGGCGACGGCCGCGACCAGCGCGACCGCCGCCGCGGCGGCTCCGGATCCCCGACCGAGGACCAGCGCCGTCGCGCGCTTCCAAAGCTGACGCAGAATCATGTCCGTAGCACTCCAGGGGTGTTGATGGGAAAGGAGTTCCTCGAACGGGCCCGCACCCGGCGGCGGAACGAGAGTCACCCTAGGTGGTGGTGACGTGAAAGTTCAGCGGAGGACCCAAGAATTCCGCCTCCGGAGCCCACCTTGTCCGAAAGTCGCCAGAAGGTTCGACCACGCCCCGGAATCCCACCTGACGGGACTTTCAGCATACGGAGTGATCTTGGCCCGCCCCGCGGGTAAGGTGGTGAACCGTGGCCAGTAGGAAAACGTCGATCATGGAAGCAGCCGCGCGGGTGATCGCGCGGCGCGGGGTGCGCGGACTGCGCGTGGAGGAGCTCGCCGCCGAGGCGGGCGTGTCCACCGCGCTCATCTACTACCACTTCAAGGACCGCACCGGGATCCTCCGGCAGACGCTGGAGTTCATCAACGACCGGGCCGAGCGCTACACGACCGAACGCGCCGCGGACGCACCGCCGTTGACGGCCCGCGAGGAGCTGGAGCAGACCCTGCTGCTGGAGCTCCAGGACACCGTCGAGGTCCGGGAGAACAGCACCGCCTGGGGCGAGCTGCGGGCCAGCGCCGTCTTCGACGAGACCCTGCGCGAGGACCTCGCCCGCGCCACCCGGGTCTGGGTCCAGGAGATCGCCGAACTGCTCGGCACCGTTCAGCCGATGTCCTCGGCCGTCGCACTGGCCGGTGCGGCCGAGCGCCTCACCGCGCTCCTGGAGGGGCTGAGCACCCGCTGGCTCAGCGGCAGCCTGCCCCTGGCACACGCCCGCATGCTGATGGCCGACGCGATCGACGCCGAGCTGGCCCGCCTCGGCTCCTGACACCGGCGGCGGTGGCGGCCGGTGCGAGGCCGGGCCTGCGCTCCGTCAGGGCCCGGCGGGTGCGGGCGACGGGCCCGGCGGGTCCGGCTCGTCGGCCTCCGTAGCCTCCGCGGCCTCGGCGCGGCGCTTGCGGTGCTCGACCCGGACCCCGGCGATGACGGTGACGGCCAGGCTCGCGGCGATGATCCCCTCGGCCCAGAAGAACGCGACGTAGTCCATCAGCGAACCGACCGGCGGCGAGCCCGGTGCCGCGTTGCGCATGCCGATCAGCGCGAAGAGGGTCGCCGCCATCCAGCCGAGCGAGGGCCAGACCAGCCCCTGGCCGCCGCGGTAGAGCACCTCCGCACCGGCCAGCACGGCCAGGGCGAGCGCCCACATCGCGGCGATCATGAACCAGGCGAGGATGAAGGTACTGCGCGCCCTGCTGACCCGGCCCTCCAGGACGGTCACGCCGGAGGCGTTCGGGGTGCTGGTGGGCCGCACCACGAAGAACGGGTCGGCGTCCGCGAAGACCAGGCCGACCGGCACCGCGCCGGCGCTGTCCGTGGCCGAGAAGCCCAGTTCGAACTGGTAGCGGTCGAAGGGGTAGTCGGACTCGGTGCCGTGGAAGAGGTTGGCCTGGACCGACTGCGGTGTCGCGACGTCCCCCGACGCGGCCCGCAGCTCGGTGCGGGCCGCCGAGTGGACGGTGATGTCGACCTGCCGGGTGAACGCCAGGGAGTCCGGTCCCACGGCGAGGCTGCCGTGCGGGACGGCCACGACGTAGAGGCTGAGGTCGCCCGTCCCGGGGTCGATGTCCTGGGCGGTGAGGGAGAGTTCGATCCAGTCCGCCACGGTCGGCAGGGCCAGTTCCCGGGTCTGCTGCCGGGTGTTGCGCTCGTTGAGGTACAGCGCGATGCCGGCCGAGCAGAGCACGGCGAGGATCAGCAGGGCGACAACGAAGCGGTTGCCGCGCAGCCGGCCTGGTCCCGTCACGACGAGGCGGCGGAGGCGGCCGGGGAGGCCGGGGCGGTGGCGGGCTGTTGTTGGGTGGCGCAGTGGATGCCGCCGCCGCCCGCGGCGATGTGGTTGATGGAGACCTGGGTGACCTTGCGGCCGGGGTGGAGGTCGCCGATGATGCCGACCGCCTTGTCGTCGGCGGCCTGGTCGCCGAACTTCGGGACGATCACGCCGCCGTTGCAGACGTAGTAGTTGATGTAGGTGGCGAGGAAGTTCTTGCCCGCGCCCTGGATCAGGTCGAAGTCGGGCTCGGGGAGGTCGACCACCTTGAGCGTGCGGCCCTTGGCGTCGGTGGCGGACTGGAGCACCTGGACGGCCTGGGCGGAGGCGGTGGTCCAGACGTCCGGCGGGGTGTCGGCGGCCGGGCGGTGCAGGACGACGGTGCCGGGTTCGGCGAAGCGGGCGAGGGCGTCGACGTGGCAGTCGGTGATGTCCTGTCCGGCGACGCCCTTGAACCAGATCACCTTCTGGACGCCGAGCAGCTCCTTGAAGTCCGCCTCGATCTGGTCGCGGCTCTTGCCGGGGTTGCGGTTGTCGTTGACCCAGGAGCTCTCGCAGGCCATCAGGGTGCCTTCGCCGTCGACCTCGATGCCGCCGCCCTCGCCGGTGATCGGCGCCTGGACGCGGGTGATGTCGTAGTGGTCGAGGAGGTTGCGGGCGACCTGGCTGTCGTTGGTGTGGGTCTGCTTTCCGCCCCAGCCGTTGAAGTTGAAGTCGACTCCGGCCAGGCCCTGGGCGCCGGTGACGAAGGTCGGTCCGGTGTCCCGGGCCCACAGGTCGTCGACCATCAGCTCCAGCACCTCGACCGAGGAGCCGCAGGCCTGGCGGGCCTGGTCGGCCTGGTCGGGGCGGGCCAGCAGGACGACCGGTTCGAAGCCGGCGATCGCCTGGGCGAGCGAGGCGATGTCCTGGCGGACGCCGGGGAGTTGGTCGCCCCACACCTCTTCCAGGGCGGGCCAGGCCATGAAGGTGCGGGTGTGCGGGCTCGACTCGGCGGGCATCACCCGGGCGGCGGCCTGGCTGCCGGACGGGGACGGGGTGCCGGACGGGGACGGGGTGCCCGCGGCCGTGCCACTCGAACCGGACTGCCCGTCGGCCGTGCTGTCGGAGGAGCAGCCGCCGGCCAGGGCCAGGGCGGCGAGCGCGGCCCCGGACTGGAGGAGCACACGGCGGGACGGCCGGGAGGGAGCCATGGGGCCTCGTTCCGGTAGGTGTCGGGTTCGGCTCCGCAGGCTACTGAAAGGGGGGTCGGCTTCCGGCGCGGCGCGGCTCCGCCGTTCAGGTGATGCCGCTCGGGCGCACGGGCGGTACGGGTGAGGGCGGCACGGGCGCGCGGGCGGCACCAGGCGGCACGGGCGCGGTACGGCTGAGGGGCGGCGCCGCACCACGGCACCGCCCCTCGCCCGGGACCGGCAGGTCCCACCACCTGCCGGCCCCGGGCCGTCCTACAGCGCGCGGCGCGCGGCCGCGATCCCGTCGGGATCCCAGCCGGGCCGCGGGACGGACTCCAGCAGCAGCGCGGTGTAGGCGTGCTGCGGGTCGTCGAGGACCTGGGCGGTCGGCCCGGCCTCGACGATCCGGCCGTGCCGCATCACCACCACCTCGTCGGTGACGCACCGGACCACGCCCAGGTCGTGGGTGATGAAGAGGTAGCCGATGCCGGTCTGCTCGCGGATGTCGGCGAGCAGGTTGAGCACCTGCGCCTGGACCGAGACGTCCAGCGCGGCGACCGCCTCGTCCAGCACCAGGACGGCCGGCTCCACCGCCAACGCCCGTGCGATGGCGACGCGTTGGCGCTGGCCGCCGGAGAGCTGGCGGGGCAGCGCGTCGGCGGCCCGGGTGCCGAGCCCGACCTGGTCGAGGAGTTCCCTGATCCGGGCCTGGTGGTCGGTGTCGGGGAAGTGCAGCCGCAGGGTCTCCCGCAGGACGGCCTCGACGCTGGTGCGCGGGTCGAGGGAGAGGTACGGGTCCTGGAAGACCATCTGCACCTCGCGGGCGCGGGCCAGCCGCTCCGCCTTGCCGCGGGCACGGCCGGCCCGGGCGCGGCCGAGGACGGTGACCTGCCCCTCGTCGGCCTGTTCGAGGCCGACGATGATCCGCGCGGTGGTGGTCTTGCCGGAGCCGGACTCGCCGACGATGCCGAGCGAGGCGCCGGCGTCGAGGGTGAAGGAGACGTCGTCCACCGCCCGGACGCTGCCGAAGGTCCGGTGCAGCCCGGTCACCTGGAGTACGGGCTCAGGCATCGGCGCGGCTCCCTTCCAGCGGGTGATGGCAGGCCGCAGGGTGTTCCCCCGCCAGCTCGGGCGTCTGCTCCCGGCACACCTCGGTCGCGTAGGAGCACCGGGCGGCGAACGCGCAGCCGGTCAACTCCTGCCGCAGGTCGGGTGGTTGGCCGTCGATGGCGGCGAGCCGGCCGGCCGGCGCGTCCAGCCGGGGGGTGGAGGCGAGCAGGGCGGCCGTGTAGGGGTGGCGGGGCCGGGCGAAGAGCTCGGCGGCCGGGCCGGTCTCGGCGATCCGCCCGGCGTACATGACGTAGACCCGGTCGCTGATCGCGGCGGCGAGGCCGAGGTCGTGGGTGACGAACAGCAGCCCGGTGCCGAAGCGTTCGCGCAGCCGGCCGAGCAGGGCGACCACCTCGGCCTGGCTGGTGACGTCGAGCGCGGTGGTGGGCTCGTCGGCGAGCAGCAGGATCGGGTCGCCCATCAGGGCGGCGGCGATCATCACGCGTTGCAGCATCCCGCCGGACAGCTGCCCGGGGTAGCGGCCCAGCAGTTCCGGCCCGAGGCCGACGGCGTCGAGGAGTTCGACGGCCCGCCGGTCGGCGTCCGCGGCGCTCATGGTGCCGGTGAGGCGCACGCTCTCGGTGAGGAAGTCGCCGATCCGGCGCAGCGGGTTGATGGCGGCCCGGGGGTCCTGGAAGATCATCGCGGCCTGCCCGGTGCGCAGGGCGCGCAGCCGGTCGGGGGCCATGGTCAGGACGTCGTCGCCGTCGACCAGGACGGCGCCCTCGGGTGCGGCGCCGGGCGGCAGCAGGCCGAGGGCGGTGCGGGAGGTGAGGGTCTTGCCGGAGCCGGACTCGCCGACCAGGGCGACGGTCTCGCCGGGGGCGACGGTGAGGTCGACGCCGTCGAGGACGGGCCGGGCGGTGCCGGGCAGTTGGAGCCGGAGGCCCTGGATGTCGAGGGCGTTCACTCGGTCCTTCCAGTGGTGCGGTGGTCGTTCATGCGGACCTCCGGGCGACCTGGTCGGCCCAGCGCTCGCCGACCACGTTGAAGGCGACGACGGTGAGCACGATCAGGGCGCAGGGCAGGATCGCGGAGAGCGGGTAGCCGTGCTGGATCGCGGTCTGGCCGTCGAAGACCATCCGGCCCCAGTCGGGGGTGAGGGCGGGGACGCCGAGGCCGAGGAAGGACAGGCCGGCGAGGTCCATCAGGGCGTAGCCGAAGTTGACCGCGGACTGGGCGAGGACGATCGGCGCGATGTTGGGCAGGACGTGCCGCAGGCAGATCTGCAGGGCGGAGTGGCCCTGGACCTGGTAGGCGGAGACGTACGGCCGGGTCCGTTCGGCCAGCACCAGGGAGCGGGTGAGGCGGGAGACGTAGGGCAGGTAGGCGATCGCGAGGGCGACGACGGGGGCGAGCAGGCCCTCGCCGTACACCGAGACGATCAGGATGGCGAGCAGCATGCCGGGGAAGGCGAAGACCAGTTCGGTGCTGCGGGAGAGGACGGAGTCGAGCCAGCCGCCGCGCCAGCCGGCCGCGAGGCCGACGGCGATCCCGGCGACGGTGGAGAAGACGACCACGCCGAGCGGGCCGAGCAGCGAGGTGCGGGCGCCGAGCAGCAGCCGGGAGAGGGTGTCGCGCCCGGCCGTGTCGACGCCGAGCAGGTGCTCGGGCGAGGGCCCGGCGAGGGCGTTGCCGAGGTCGACGGCGTTCGGGTCGTACGGCGACAGCCAGGGGGCGAGCAGCGCGGCGAGCACCACCAGGACGGCGAAGCCGAGGCAGGCCAGGTAGAGCGGGGCGCGGGCGGCCTTGAGCCGGCCGAGGCCGGGCCGGCGGGTGAGGGCCGGCCGTCGGGTGAGACCGGTGCTCATGCGTCGGACCTCCGGGAGCCGAGGGTGACCCGGGGGTCGACCAGGGGGTGGAGCAGGTCGACGATCAGGTTCACGGTCATGAACAGGGCCACGATGATCAGGGAGATGGCCTGGACGGTCGGGAAGTCCTTGGTGGTGGTGGACAGTTCGAGGAGCTGGCCGATGCCGCCGATACTGAAGGCGGACTCGACCAGGATGGTGCAGACCAGCAGGGTGGAGACGATCAGGCCGCCGGTGGTGAGCACGGTGCCCAGCGAGTTGCGGAAGACGTGCCGGCGGATCACCTCGCGCTCCGGGACGCCGCGGCTGCGGGCCACGGTGACGTGCTCGCCCTCCAGGGCCTCCAGCATGGCCGAGCGGGTGACCCGGGCGAGCATGCCGATGAGGTAGAGCGCGAGGGCGAGGGCCGGCAGGGTGAGGTGCCAGAGCATGTCGCCGAAGCCGTCGCCGACGCCGCCGACCGGGAACCAGCCGAGCTTGACCGCGAACAGGCCCTGGAGCAGGACGGCGGCGACGAAGGACGGCGTGCCGAGGGCGATCGTGGTGGAGACCAGGATGGTGGAGTCGGTCGCGCCGCCGCGCACCGCGCCGAGCCGGCCGAGCGCCAGGCCGATGACGACCACGATCACCAGGGCCATGCCGACCAGCAGCAGGGTGGCGGGCAGCCGGTCGGCGAGCAGCTTGGAGACGTCGGTGCGGTAGGTGATGGAGCGTCCGAAGTCGCCCTGGAGCACCTGGCCGAGCCAGCGGAAGTACCGCACCAGGAAGGGGTCGTCGAGGTGGTACTGCTCGTTGATGGCCTGGAGGGCGGCCGGCGAGGCCGACCGTCCCGACAGGAGGAAGCTCGCGGGGCTGCCCGGCGCCAGGTACATGGCCCCGAAGACCACGAACGAGGCACCGAACAGGGTCACCGCCATCTCGACCAGCCGCCGGGCGGCGAATCGGAGGAAGCTCACCGTGCGGCCCCCACATCGGCGGCCCACGGGTAGTACATGTACGAGATGGTGGTCGGGGCGCCGGTGATCCGCTTGTTGAGGAAGACGGCGGTGGGCCACTCGGCGACCGGGATCCAGAGCAGCTGCTGGGAGGCGGCCTGCTGGAGCTTGGCCTCGATCGCGCCGCGCTTGGCCGGGTCGTACTCGGCGGTGGCCTGGTCGACCAGGTCGTCGTAGGCCTTGTCGCTGTAGCCCGCGAAGTTCTGGTAGGCGCCGGTGCGGAAGTTGACGAGCAGGTCGAGCGGGTCGGTGATGGAGTCGTAGTACGTCTCCGGGAACATGTCGATGCCCTCGCGCGCCTTGGCGTCGGTGAACAGCGCGGTGAAGGCGTTCGGGGCGATCGTCTTGAGCTGGATGTCGAGCCCGATCCTCGTCCCCGCGGCCTGGACGGCGGTGGCGAGCAGGGAGACGTCCTGGCCGATGGTGCTGGTGGCCATGACGAGCGTCTTGCCGCTCGCGCCGGCCTCCTTGACCAGGGCCTTGGCCTTGTCGATGTCCTGGGTGGTGGGGGTGAGGCCGTCGAAGGCGCTCTTGCGGACGTCGTCGGGGGCGGAGCCCCAGGCGGCCTTGGTGGTGAGGGAGCCGGTGACGGTGCCGGAGCCGGCCAGGCCGGTCTTGACGAAGCCGGAGCGGTCCAGGGCCAGCGACAGCGCCTGGCGCACCCGGACGTCGCCGAGCGCGCCCTGCATGTTGGTGACGTTGACGTTGACGGTGCTCAGGCCCTCGCCGAAGTAGAGCGTGCCGGGGCCGTTCTTCTTGAGCCGGTCGTAGCTCTCGGTGGGGATCAGGTAGCCGCCGTCGACGTCGCCGGTCAGCATCGCGTTGGTGCGGGCCGAGGAGTCGGTGAGGAAGCTGAACACGACCTTCTTGGACTTGGCCTTGGTGCCCCAGTAGTCGTCGAAGCGCTGGAGTTCGAGCGACTGGCCCTTGGCCCAGGTGCCGAGCTTGAAGGGGCCGGTGCAGTCGAGGCCGCCGGTGGTGCCGTAGTCCTTGCCCGCGGCCTCCACACCGGCCTTGGCGGCGACCACGCCGGCGGCGGTGGCCATGTACTGCGGGAACTGGGAGTCGGGCTGCTTGAGCTTGACGGTGGCCTGGAGCGGCCCGGTCTTGGTGATGGAGTCGACGTTCTGGAAGACCTGGGCCCAGGCCGCCGCGTTGTTGGGGTCGGTCTGCCGACTGAGGCTGTACACGACGTCGTCGGCGGTCATCACCGTGCCGTCGTGGAAGTGCACCCCCGAGCGCAGGTCGTAGACCCAGGTGGTCGGGTCGGGGTTGGCGGCCTTCTCCGCCAGGCCGGGCGCCAGGGTGAGCTGGGGGGTCCAGCGCATCAGGCTCTCGCAGACGTTGGAGAGGATCGTGTTCTGCGGGTAGTCGAAGGCCTGGATGTAGTCGAGGGTCGGCGGCTCGGCGTAGGTGGCCCAGGTGAAGGAGTCGAGCTCGCCCTTGGCCGGCGGGGTGGTGGCGGAGAGCTGGTAGCCGGCCTGGTCGGTGCCCCCGCCGTGCGGCGGTCCGGAGCAGGCGGCGACCAGGGCTGTGGCCGAGAGCAGGGCGGTGGCGAGGGCGAGCCGGCCGCGCTTGGTGGCGCGTCTCGCGGGTGCGAGGGTCATGTGAGGGTGGTCTTCCGATCGGTGCGGAACGGGAGGTGCGGACGGTACGGGTGCTCGGCCGTACGTAGTGCGGGCCGTAGGAGGGTGCGGGCCCGTACCGGTCCGCGGGTGGGGAAGCAGCTGGGGAAGCGGGCGGGGAGGGTCGTGCGGTACGGCGGGGTCAGGCCCGGGCGGCCGGGATCTGCTGGGTGATGCAGTGGATGCCGCCGCCGCCGAAGGCGATCACCCGGGCGCGCACGCCGACCACCTTGCGGTCGGGGTAGGCCGCGGCGAGGACGGCCAGCGCGCCCTCGTCCTCGGGGTGGTCGGCGACCGGGACGACGACGCCGCCGTTGGCCAGGTAGAAGTTGAGGTAGCCGACCTCGACCCGGGCACCGTCGACCTCGACGAACGCGGCCTGCGGGAGGTCGACGATCTCGAAGGGCCGGCCCTGGGCGTCGGTGGAGTGCTCCAGCACGGCGCGGTTGGCGCGCATCCGCACGTAGTCCGGGTGCGCGGGGTCGGCGGGCAGCTGCACGACGACCTTGCCGGGGGCGACGAAGGCGCAGACGCCGTCGACGTGTCCGTCGGTCTCGGTGTCGAGCGCGCCGCCGTAGGGCAGCCAGATCACCTTGGTGACGCCGAGGCGGTCCTTGAGCTCGTCCTCGATCTCCTCGCGGCCCAGCTCCGGGTTGCGGTTGGGGTGGAGCAGGCACTGCTCGGTGGTGATCAGGGTGCCCTCGCCGTCGACGGTGATGGCGCCGCCTTCGAGGATCATCTCGGAGCGGACGGCGGGCACGCCGAGGTGGTCCAGCAGCAGGGCGCTGATCCGGTCGTCGGTGTCCCAGGGGTGGTGCTTGCGGCCCCAGGCGTTGAAGCGGAAGTCGACGCCGGCCCGCCGGCCGTCGCCGTCCAGCACGAAGATCGGCGCGCTGTCGCGGAACCAGGAGTCGTCCAGCGGGAGTTCGACCACGGTGACGCCCTCGCCGCAGAGCGCGCGGGCCTCGTCGCCGTGGCCGGGCGGCGCCACCATGGTGACCGGCTCGAACTCGGTGATGGCGCGGGCGACCGCCGCGTACTCGCGCTTCACCTCGTCCAGGGTGTCGCCCCACAGGTCCGGCCGTACGGGCCAGGCCATCAGGCAGCCCTCGTGCTCGGTCCACTCGGCGGGCATTCGGAACGTCACGGGTTTCCTCTTCCGGTCGGGACTGGTGCGGTGCTGTGGTGCTTGCTCGGCGCGTTACGAGAGCCGAGGCCTCGGCGGCCCGCCTCCGTGGGGTACCGGACGGGCCGCCGAGGGGTCAGGGGGCCGCCGGTACGGCGGGCTGGGACTGGGTGGCGCAGTGGATGCCGCCACCGCCGGAGGCGATGTTGTCGATGTTGATCTGGACGACGTCGCGGCCCGGGAACTCGGCCTGGAGGATGGTGTAGGCCAGGCCGTCGGCGTAGCCGTCGCCGAACTGGGGCACGAAGACGGCCCCGTTGGCGACGTAGAAGTTGGTGTAGCTGGACAGGAAGTCCTTGCCGCGGCCGCGGATCAGGCTGCGGTCCGGGCCGGGGAGTTCCACCACGGTCAGGGCGCGGCCCTGGGCGTCGGTCGCGCTCTGCAGGGCCTGCTTGGCCTGCTGGTAGACGTCGATCCAGAGCTGGTCGGTGCCGGGGCCGGGCTTGTCGAGGATCACCCGCCCCATGGAGGTGAAGCGGGCCAGGCAGTCGATGTGGTCGTCGGTGATGTCCTGGCCGGCCAGCCCGGCCAGCCAGATGACCTTGTCCATCCCGAGGCTGCTCTTCAGGGCCTGTTCGACCTGGTCCTGGGTCATGCCCGGGTTGCGGTTCGGGTTGACCAGCGAGCTGACGGTGGCCAGCAGGGTGCCCTGGCCGTCCGTCTCCAGGGCGCCGCCCTCGCCGGTGAAGGAGGCGCGGACGCGGCTGACGCCGTACTCGGCGAGCAGGCTCGCCGCGACCGCGGCGTCCTCGGCGAAGGGCTGGTAGTAGGGGGTGCCGGCCTTGCCCCAGCCGTTGAAGTTGGTGTCGACCCCGGTGACGGTGCCGGGCGCGACCGTGAAGGTCGGGCCGAAGTCGCGGATCCACAGGTCGTCGTTGGGGATCTCGACGACGGTGATGCCGTAGGTGCTGCCGGGGCCGCACCAGTACCGGGCGCTCGCGGCCTGGGCGGGGCGGGCGACCAGGACGACCGGCTCGTAGCGGGAGATCTCGTAGGCGACCCGGGCGATGTCGTCGCGGACCGCCGAGAGCTTGTTGCCCCAGATCGAGGAGAGGGTCGGCCAGGCCATGAAGGTGCGGTCGTGCCGGTCGCTCTCGGCGGGCATCCGCAGCCGGGGGGTGGCGGTGGCCGTCTCGGTACCCGTAGCGGCCTGGGCGTCGTCGGCCCGGGCGAGGGCCGGGAAGGCCGCGGTGAGGGCGGCCAGCGGCACGGCGGCCGCGCCGAACCGGAGCAGGCTTCTTCTTGAGGGGGTGGGGGTGTTCAAGAAACGCTCCCTGCATGAGGTGGGAGGTGTGGGGGTTGCCCCGCATCCTTCACCGCACTGAAAATTCAGTCAAGCCCCTGGGAGGCAGTTACCTACCGGTCACCTCCCGAACACCCTCGACAGCCCCGCCCCGCCGCCCCGCACCTGGGCGGCGCAGCGTGCTGACCAGGGCGACCGGTCTGCGGAGCCCCCGGGAGGAAGTCCTGAAATTTTCGTCAGGATTGTGTAACGAGACGGCCCGAAGCCCGGTAGAGTGACCGCTCATGTCGGACCGTCGGACAGGGATACTCGAAGCCGCCACCCGCGTCATCGCCCGACGCGGCATTCGCGGACTGCGCATGGGCGAACTCGCGGCCGAGGCCGGGGTGTCCACCGCGCTGATCTACTACCACTTCACCGACCGGGCCGGCACCCTGCGCCGGACGCTGGAGTTCATCAGCGACCGCGCCGACCACTACACCGCCGACCAGCAGCCCGCCGCCCGGGCCGCGGACCCGCGCACCGACCTGGAACGGATCCTGCTGCGCGAACTCCAGGACACCGCCGAGGTCCGCGAGAACAGCACCGCCTGGGGCGAGTTGCGGGCCACCGCCGTCTTCGAACCGGACCTGCGCGAGGAGCTGGCCCGCTCCACCCACACCTGGGTGCACGACGTCGCCGAACTCCTCGCCCGCGCCAACCCCACCGGCACCGCCCCCGCGCACGCGGCCGCCGCCGAACGGCTCACCGCGCTGATCGAGGGCCTCAGCGTGCGCTGGCTCAGCGGCTCGCTGAGCCTGGACCACGCCCGCCGACTGCTCCGCGGCGCCGTCGACACGGAGCTGGCGCGGCACTGAACCTGCGCGGGCGGACGGGCTGACCGCGGCGGCGGCTCAGGAGGGGCTTGCCCCGACGGCTTTGCCCTGACGGCTTGTCCTGAGGGCTTGTCCTAACCCATCCGCTCGCGCAGCCGCTCGCTCGCCCGGTCCAGGTGGACGGCGAGCGCGCGGTCCGCCTGCTCGGCGTCGCCGTCGGCGATCGCCGCGAGGATCGCGTCGTGCTCGTCGGCGATCTCCGCGATGCTGAGCAGCCGGTACGTCTGGACCTGGGCCATGCACAGCCGCATCTCGGCCATGATCGAGGCGTGGGTGCGGCTCAGCCGCGGGCTGTCGAGGGCGTCGACCAGCGAGCGGTGGAAGCGGACGTCCGGCTCCACCGAGGCGACCGCCGAATCCTCCGCCTCGGCGAGCCGGCGGATCTGCGCCTGGGCCTCCCGGGCGGCCGGCGGGACGAGCCTGCGCTGCGCCAGCTCCCGCATGACCTGGCGCTCGACGCACGTCCGTACGTAGTAGAGGTCCGCGACGTCGCCCGCGTCGAACACCGGGACCCGGGCGCTCTTGTGGGCGTCGCGCCGCAGCAGTCCTTCCCCGGTGAGCCGTTCGATGGCGGCCTTGGCCGTCGGCCGCGCCACCTCGTACCGGCCCGCGATGTCCGTCTCGACCAGCAGCGTGCCACCGGGGAGCCGCCCGTCGAGCAGTTGCTCCCGGAGTTCGACGACCAGCGCGTCGATCAGGGACGTCGCCTGCGGGCGGGTGGCCATCATGCCTCCAGGGTGTCGATCGGCTCCGCCAAGTTAGCGGACCGGACGGCGCCGCCCACGTCTTCGGCCCCCAGAAGGGCGCGGGACCGGACACCGTCGAGCTGCTGGACGACGGCCTGCGACGGCTCGCACCGCTGCTGACCGGCGCCGGACCCGCCGAGGGCGGGGGCGCGGCGGGCGGCCTCGGCGCCGCCCTGCTGGCCCTGGGCGCCGAACTGGTGCCCGGGGCGGGCCTGATCCGGCAGCTCACCCGCTTCGACGAACGACTCGCCGACGTGGACCTCTGCCTCACCGCCGAGGGCAAGGTGGACGCCGGGACCAGCGCGGGCAAGACCGTCCGCGGCGTGGTGGACGCGTGCGCGGCGGCCGCGGTGCCCTGCGTCGTCCTCGGCGGCACGCTCAGCCCGGACGCCGACCTCCTGTACGACCACGGCGCCACCGCCGTCCTGCCCATCGGCCCGGGCCCGCGCGACCTCGAAACCGCGCTGCGGCACGCCGCCGCCGACCTCACCAGGACGGCCTACGCGGTGTACCGGCTCGCCGCCGTCGGCGGGCGTCCGGCCCACGCCTAGCGGTGGGCGGCTCAGAGGCCGAACCGCGCCCGGTGGGTGGCGGGGACCAGGTCGGCGTACTCGGGGTGCTTGGTGATCCAGCCCCGGATGAAGGGGCAGTAGGGCAGCACGGCGAGCCCCTGCTCGCGGGCCGCGTCCAGCGCGGCCCGCGCCAGCCGGCCGGCCAGCCCGCGGCCCTCGAAGCGGGGGTCGACCTCGGTGTGGATGAACGCGATCTCACTGCCGGAGCGGTGGTACTCGGCGAATCCGGCGAGCTCGCCGTCGTCCTGGATCTCGAAGCGGGACTTCTCGGCGTTGTCGCTGACGAACTGTTCCATCGTTCCTCCTGCAAGGGCGTGGCCGACTCCGGCGCACGGGTACGGCGCCGGGTCCCGCCGCCCGGGGTCCGGGCCGCGATCTCGATCCCACAGTAGTTGAAGTCTCAACATTTGTCGCGCACCCCGCGCCCCGCGTCGCGTCGCGCCCGGCTGTCCTGGAGCGGCTGCCCGGGGGCGGATCACGGACGACTGACCGACCGATCAGGGTGAGCCGCCGTACGGCCCGGCGGCCCGGTAGGGTGGCGACCCATGGCCAGTCGTCGAACATCGATCCTGCAAGCAGCCGCCCGGGTGATCGCCCGACGCGGCGTGCGCGGACTGCGGGTGGAGGAGCTCGCCGCCGAGGCGGGCGTGTCCACCGCCCTCATCTACTACCACTTCAAGGACCGCACGGGGATCCTGCGGAGCACCCTGGAGTTCATCAGCGACCGGGCCGAGGGCTACACCACCGACCGCTCCGACGACGCCCCGCCGCCGACCGCGCGCGAGGAGCTGGAGCAGACCCTGCTCCTCGAACTCCAGGACACCGTCACGGTCCGGGAGAACAGCACCGCCTGGGGCGAGTTGCGCGCCAGCGCCGTCTTCGACGAGACCCTGCGCGAGGACCTCGCCCGCGCCACCCGCCTCTGGGTCCAGGAGACCGCCGGACTGCTCGGCGTGATCCGGCCGACGGCCTCCGCGATGGCGCTGGCCGGCGCCGCCGAGCGCCTCACCGCACTGCTCGAGGGCCTCAGCACCCGCTGGCTCAGCGGCAGCCTCCCGGTCACCCACGCCCGCGCTCTGATGGCCGAGGCGATCGACACCGAGATCGCCCGACTCGAGGCCTGAGCCGGGCCCGAACCGCGCCCGGCCACTCCCGGAAGGGCCCCGGACGGCGCGCTCCGTGACCGTTCCTGCGGCAGGAGTCACACTCTTTGCCCTGACTTGACTGACTTTTCAGTCAGTGCGACGCTGCAGGGGACAGCAGGCGCTGCCCGCCCCGGCCGTCCACCCCGGCCGTCCGGTCGGTCCCGCTGTGCGCCCACACGCCGTGACGCGGAGAGTGGAGACGGCCGCGGCCCCGCCCCGATCCGCGGACCGCCGCGAGCGGCGGACCGGCCCGAGGGCCGCGGCGCGAACGGCACCTGCGCACCCTCGCACGATCAGGAGACCACCGTGAGCCACTACCACGACGACCACTCCGGCGAGTCCGGCCCCTGGGTGCCTGCCGACGACGTCCCGCACGCGCGGACCTGGATGTCCTGGCCCTCCCGCCGGGGCGTGTGGGGGCTGCGCCTGGGCGGCGTCCAGGAGGACATCGCCCTGATCGCCCGCACCATCGCCCAGTTCGAGCCGGTGGTCATGTGCGCCCCGGACGACTACACCGCGGGCAAGGCCCGCTCCTGGTGCGGCCCCACCGTCGAGGTGATCACCGCGATCCCCACCGACGACCTGTGGATGCGCGACATCGCCCCGGTGTTCCGCCGGGACGGCTACGGCGGCCTGGAGGCCGTCGTCCTCAACTTCAACGGCTGGGGCAACAAGCAGGTCCACCACGACGACGCCCGGGCCGCCGAGCGGATCGCCGCCCACCGCGGACTGCGGCACTCCTACGCGGACTTCGTCGGCGAGGGCGGGGCGGTCGAGACCGACGGCGACGGCACCGTGATGGCCACCGAGAGCAGCCTCGTCAACAAGAACCGCAACCGCGGCATGAGCCGGGACGAGATCGAGGACGCCGTCCTGGAGGCCTACGGCGCGGACAAGATGATCTGGCTGCCCGGCATCAAGGGCGAGGACATCACCGACGACCACGTCGACGTCACCTCCCGGTTCATCCGCCCCGGCGTGGTGATGGTCCAGCTGCCGCCGGCCGACCGCAACGACTCCTGGGCGCGCGACGCCCGCGAGCAGTTCGCCATCCTCTCCGCCGCGACCGACGCCCGCGGCCGCCGGCTCCAGGTCATCCCCGTGCACGGCCCGGACACCGTCCGCTCCCGCAGCTCCAAGTTCGTCGACTCCTACCTCAACTTCGTGCTCGTCAACGGCGGGGTCATCACCGCCCAGTTCGGCGACGCCTACAAGGACGCCGCCGCGCGGGACGCGCTCGCCGCGGCCTTCCCCGGTCGGCACGTCGTCCAGCTCGACGTCGACCGGCTGATGACCGGAGGCGGCGGCATCCACTGCTCGACCATGCACGAGCCGCTGCCGTAGCCGAAGCCGAAGCTTCCCGTTCCCGTTCCCGGACCACCCTCGAAGCCCGCCCGGAGAGCCCTTATGACCAACGCCATGTCCCGCCGCAGCATGATCCGCTCCATCGCCGGTGCCGGCGCCGGAGTCGGCGTCCTCACCCTCGGCCTCACCGCCTGCGACCCCAACGACCTCGGCGAGGCCGACGGCGCCGTGCCGCCGTCCCAGCAGCCCGGCACCCCCGGCGCCCGGCGCTTCGGCGCCGAGTGGGAGAAGCACCAGCGCACGGTGATGTCCTGGCCCGCCTCCGAGAGCGTCTGGGGCGAGCAACTCCCGGAGGTCCGCCGGGACATCGCCGGTCTCGCCCAGGCCATCGCCGCCCGCGAACCCGTCGTCCTGATGGCCCGTCCGGAGCAGAAGGAGGCCGCTCAGAAGGCCTGCGGCTCCGCCGTCGAGGTCGTGCCGGTGGCCGTCGACGACCTGTGGGCCCGCGACACCCTGCCGGTGTTCGTCGAGGAGGGCGGCAAGGTCAAGGGCGTCGACTTCAACTTCAACGGCTGGGGCAACAAGCAGCAGCACGCCAACGACTCCAAGATCGCCCGGGCGGTGCTGGCCAGGTTCGGCGTCGAGCGCATCGAGACCCCGCTGGTCGCCGAGGGCGGCTCCTTCGAGACCGACGGCCAGGGCACCCTGATGGTCACCGAGAGCTCCGTCGTCAACGAGAACCGCAACCCGGGGATGAGCCGGGACCAGGTCGAGGCCGAGCTGAAGAAGGCGCTCGGGGTGACCAAGGTGATCTGGCTGGCCGGCGTCAAGGGCAAGGACATCACCGACGCCCACGTCGACTGCCTGGCCCGCTTCGTCGCCCCCGGCGTCGTCCTGCTCGACCAGTCCTTCCCCGGCGGCCCGGCGGACGTCTGGTCCCGCGCGGCCGACCAGGCCCGCGGCGTCCTCAAGAACGCCACCGACGCGACCGGCAAGAAGCTCCAGGTGATCGAGCTCCAGCAGCCGGACCCGGACAAGATCACCGGACGCGGCGACGCCTTCGTCTCCTCGTACATGAACTTCTACGTCGGCTCCAAGGGCGTCTACCTGCCCAAGTTCGGCGACGCCCGGGCCGACGAGCGCGCCCAGCAGGTCCTCAAGCAGTACTTCCCGGGGCGGGAGGTCGTCCCGGTGAAGATCGACGCGATCGCGGCGGGCGGCGGCGGCATCCACTGCGCCACCCACGACATCCCGGCCGTCGGCTGACCGGGACCGGGCTCCCGTACGGCATCGCACCCGCCGGGCGGGGCGGCCGCCTCGCCCGGCTCACGGCCGTCCTGCGGGGCCGACCCGCCCGGGCGGCGGCCGGGGGCGAAGTAGTCGGAGGTGGAGCGGCCTGGGGCGGAGCGGTCGGTGAACTCCCGTACGGCTGGGCCGCGGTGACCACGGCCGTGGCCCGGGCCGTGGCGGGCGTACCGGCGCAGGCGGTGACCGTACGGTCGGCCCGGCGGCTGCCGGCCGTCCCCGCCGTCCAGGCGCACCTGGACGCGGTGCTGGTCGCGATGGTGGAGTCCGCGCTGCGGCGCAGCCCGCCGGGAGCGCGGGTGCTGGTCCGGACCGACCTGGCCACCGGCCGACCGGGAGCGCCCGACCGGATCCGGGTCCACGTCGCCGACCGCGGGCCGGACCTGGCCGGCGAGGCCAAGCACTGGCTGCTCGCCGGACCGGGGGGCCCCGCCGAACTGGCGTCCGCCGCAGGGAGGTTGAGCACGGCCGGCGGCGGCACCCTCTCCGCCGGCGACAACCCGGGCGGCGGACTCGTCCTGACCCTCGCCCTCACCACCGCGGCCCGCCCCGGGCGGTGAGGGCCGGAGCCACCGAGACCGACACCCTGATCACTACGGCCATCGCCCCTGGTCGTCCTCGGATCAGTCCGCGCGTTCCAGCCCGAGGGCGCTACCCACCGGGACCGCCCGCCACATCGCGCTGACCTGCGGAAGCGTTTCGATGAACGCGGCGATCCGGGCCAGCGCCGCGGCCCGTTCATGACCGATGGGATCGAAGTCGAAGCCCATGCTGTCGGCCCAGGCCATAGCGCCCAGGTCGGCCCAGGCCGGAGCGTCGGCGAAGAACAGTGCGAGTTCCACGTTCCAGTGCTGCGGTTGCCGGAACCCGTCGTCCTCGTCACCCTCGTCGCACACCGCGAACTGCCTGGTGAAGACCAGTGCGGGGCGGTCGTCGTGCCAACTCCACCGCCCCCACTGCACGATGAACCCGTCGCCGTCGTCCTCCGCAGGCTCGATCCCGTCGATCTGCACCTGGACGAACTCCTGGAACGCAGACCAGGCCCGCGCAACGTCGTCGACCGCGTCCGGGTCAAGGCCATGACGTCGAAGGATCAGCGCGAACGTCTCAGGACTGCTCTTCCAGTGCGTGGCCATGCCGGATGCTAGCTGATCACCACCGGCTCCAGGGCCCCGGGCGGCGGACTCGTGCTGACCCTCGCCCTCACCACCGCGGCCCGCCCCCCGGCGGTGAGGCCCGGTCCTGGCGCCGGACCGGGCCTCACCGCCTCGTCGGGTGTGGGTCGGTTCAGACCGCGGGCTGTTGCTGGGTGACGCAGTGGATGCCGCCGCCGCCCGCGCCGATGTAGTCGATGTTGAGCTGCTCGACGGTCCGGCCGGGGAAGAGCTGGGCGAGCGCCGACCTGGCGGCGGCGTCGGCCCCGGTGTCGCCGAACTGGGCGGAGATCACCGCGTTGTTGCAGAGGTAGTAATTGGCGTAGGAGCCGACGAAGTTGGGGTTGGTCGAGCGGATCAGGTTGTAGTCGGGGCCCTGGATCTGCGCGACCGTGATCGGGGCGCCCGACGCGCTCGTCGAGCTCGACAGGATCTGGTATTGCTGGCGCTCGTCGTTCGACCAGACGTCGGTGTCGCCGGCCAGCGGCAGCTGGACCACCGCCGTACCGGCGGCGAGGAAGCGCGAGGTCGCGTCGACGTGGTCGTCGGTGATGTCCTGGCCCTGGATGCCGGGGAACCAGATCACCTGGGAGGCGCCGAAGGCGGCGCACAGCGCGGACTCGATCTGGGCCTGGGACAGGCCGGGGTTGCGGTTGGGGTTGACGATGCTGCTGCTGGTCGCCATCAGGGTGCCGGCGGCGTCGGTCTCGACGGCGCCGCCCTCGGTGACCAGCCCGGCGGCCGTGAACGGGATGCCGAGGTAGGCGGCGACCCGCTGGGCCACCAGGGCGTCGTTGCCGTGCGGGTTCTGCTTGTTGCCCCAGCCGTTGAAGTTGAGGCCGACGGCGTCCAGGCCGCCCGCGCCGTTGGTGCGGAAGACCGGGCCGGTGTCGCGCATCCAGCAGTCGTCGACCGGGACGGAACCGATGACGGTGACGCGGGAGCCGCACATCGACTGCGCCTTGGCGACGCTGGCGGGGTTGGCGCACATGGTGACCGGCTCGTACTTGGCGATGGTCTTGGCGACCAGGGCGATGTTCGCCTGGACGCCGCCGAGCTTGCCGCGCCAGATGCTGGTGCTGTCCGGCCAGGCCATCCACGTCCGGGTGTGCGGGACGCTGTCGAGCGGGACGGTGTAGCCCGTACCGGCGAGCGCCTTGCCGTCGGGCGTCTTGCCGTCGGGCGAGGTGCCGCGGGCGGCGGCCCGCGGGGCGTTCGCACCGGTCAGCGCGGCGCCGGCGGCGGCCAGCCCCGCGGCCGCCAGGAAGCCGCGTCGGCCGAGGCGCCCGGGGGCCGCCGGGTCGGGTCTGTGGTGATCGCGCTCGTCCACTTCTACCTCCGTGTCAATTCCGGTCAGGTGCAGGGGAGTTGACCAGAAGGTAGAACTGACCGAGCGCTCGGTCAATGACCCGCGCAAGGACGGGGGGAAGCGATTTCCGGCCCGCCCCTCCCCCGGCCGCCCCGCTCGTTACAGTGGCGGCCATGGCGATACGGGCGACGGGCACGGAACACGGGGGCTCCTGGGCACCGGGCGGCGCCGGCCGGGCACGGGCGTCCGCCAAGGGCGAGCAGACCCGGGCCAGGTTGATCGCGGCGGCCCGGACGCTGCTCGCGGGCGGCGACGCCGGGCGGTTCACCACCCGCAACGTGGCCGCGCTGTCCGGGGTTTCGCACGGGATGTGCCACTACCACTTCGCCGACCGCACCGATCTGATCGTCGCGGTGGTGGCCGACATCCGGCCCGAGTGGATCACCCCGCTGGAGGAGGCGGTGGACGGCCCGGGCCGCTTCACCGAACGGGCGGAACGGGTGCTGTCGCTGCTCACCCGGCCGGAGAGCCCCGACCTGGCCCGCCTGCACGCGGCGCTGCACTGGCTGGCGCTCAACGACGAGCGGGTGCGGGCCAGTCTGGAGGCGGAGTACGCGCGGTGGCGGTCCTGCTTCGTACGCCTGTTCCGGACGCTGGCGGACGAGCGCGGCGACGGCTCCGACCCCCGCCCGCTCGGCGAGGCCTTCGCCGCCGCCGTGGACGGGCTGGCCGCGATCGGCTCGCTGGACGGGACGGTGGACGCCGGGCGGGTGCTGCGGACGCTGATGGCCTCGCTGTCCGCCACCGGCTGACCGTAGTCGCCCGGCCCATACCGGCCCGGGCGACTACGGTCGCGCGGAGCGGGTGGCGCGCCGTCCGGGCGCGGCTCAGGGTTCGATGTTCTCCAGGTCGGCGAGCAGGCTCGGGTGGGTCGGCTGCCAGCCGAGGGTGGCGCGGGTGTGGGCGCTGGAGGCGGGCTGGTCGGCCGCGAAGATCGGGCCGAGGGTGCCGAAGCTCTCCTGCGGTACCGACTCGACGGGCAGGCCGAGCCGTCGGCCGATGACCGCGGCGATGTCGCGGACCGCGTCGCCCTCGTCGGCGACGGCGTGCCAGGAGCTTCCGGCCGGGGCCTGCTCCAGGGCGAGCCGGAACAGCACGGCGGCGTCCCGCGCGTGGACGGCCGGCCAGCGCTGGGCGCCGTCCGAGGGGTAGCCGGCGACGCCGGTACGGCGGGCGATGTCGGTGAGCAGCCCGGCGAATCCGCCCCGGCCCTCGTCGTGGACCGTGCGCGGAAGCCGTACCGCCGAGCTGCGCACGCCGCGGGTGGCGAGGTCGAGCGCGCGAGTCACCGACCGGCTGCGGCCGGCGACCGGCCCCTCGGTCGGCAGGGCGTCGGCCTCGGTGGAGGCCCGTCCCGGCAGGCGTGGGGTACCGGCCACGGTGACGAGCGGGCGGTCCGTGCCGACGAGGGTGTCGCCGAGCGTGGCGAGCGCGGCGGCCTCCTCGGCGACGCCCCGGGCCAGGGCGTCGGGCGAGCTGAAGTCGTTGCTGAAGGCGAGGTGGATGACGCCGTCGGCCCGCTCGGCGCCGGCTCGCAGCACGGCGAGGTCGGCGAGTGCGCCGCTGAGCACCTCGGCGCCGGCGGCCTCGGCGTGCGCCGCGGAGGCGTCGGAGCGGGCGAGGGCGGTGACCGAGTGTCCCGCGGCGATCAGTTCGGCGACGACGGCCGTACCGATGAGGCCGGTTCCGCCGGTGATGAAGACGCGCATGGTGGCTCCCCTGGGGAGGTGGGTGGGCAGGGCTCGGGCAAGTGATGAGACTTGGTCCCATCACTTCCACAGTAGCTGTGATGGGACTCGGTGTCATCACTTAGGATGTGCCCATGGCCAGATGGGAACCGAACGCGCGCGAACGCCTGGAGCGGGCCGCACTCGCGCTCTTCACCGAGCACGGGTACGACGCCACGACCGTCGCCGAGATCGCGGACCGCGCCGGGCTCAGCAAGAGCACCTTCTTCCGGCACTACGCCGACAAGCGGGAGGTGCTGTTCGGCGGGCAGAACGCGCTGGCGGAACGCTTCAGCGAGGCGATCCGGGCCACCGCGCCCTCGGCGACGATCGGCGCCTGCCTCGCCGCCGCACTGGAATCCGCCGCCCCCGCCTTCACTTCCGCCCGCCACGATCTCGCCCTTCAGCGGCGGGCGATCGTCGCCGCCAACAGCGAACTGCAGGAACGCGAACTGCTCAAGCGGGCCGGCCTCAGCTCCGCCGTCGCCGACGCCCTCCGGGCCCGTGGAGTCGACGACACCACCGCACGCCTGGCCGCCGAGCTGGGCATCCTCGCCTTCAGTACCGCCTTCGTGTGCTGGGCGACACCGGAGAACCAGCGGCCCTATGCCGAGATCGCGCACACCGCGCTGCGGGACCACCTCCAGGCTTGCGCGACCGTCCTCGGCGCGGAGCCCGACGTCCGGGCCTGATCCCGGACGCCGGCGCGTCCCGGCATCGCACCCGGGGCCCACTCGCCCGTGATAACCCTTGCCCGGACCGGGTCGGTCAGAACACCGACCAGCCGGTGAGGGTGGTGAAGGCGTCGAGGGCGGTGATCCCGGCCACCGAGTTGCCGTGGTCGTCCAGGGCCGGGCCCCAGGCACACAGGCCGCAGCGACCGGGGACGACGGCGATGATGCCTCCGCCGACCCCGCTCTTGGCGGGCAGTCCCACCCGGTGGGCGAACTCGCCGGCCGCGTCGTACGTGCCGCCGACCAGCATGACGGCGTTGATGCGCTTGGCCTCGCTGCGGGTGAGCAGCCGGGTGGCGTCGGCCCGGATTCCGTGCCGGGCAAACAGACAGGTGGCCAGGGCGAGGTCCTGGCAGGTCATGGCGATGGAGCACTGCTGGGTGTAGTGGTACAGCACGGTTCTGACCGGGTTGGCGAGCTTGCCGTGGTCGGCCAGCAGGTGGGCGAGGGCGGCGTTGCGGTGCCCGTGGCGCCGTTCGGAGCGGGCGATGCGGGGGTCGAAGTCGAGGGCGGGGTTGCCGCTCTCGGCGCGGAGGAACTCCCGCAGGGCTCCGCTGGCATCCCCGGTCAGGCTCTGCAGGCGGTCGGTGACCACCAGGGCGCCGGCGTTGACGAAGGGGTTGCGCGGGATGCCGCGCTCACGCTCCAGCTGGGCCAGGGAGTTGAACGGGGATCCGGAGGGCTCCTTGCCGACGCGCTGCCACAGCGTGTCGCCGTCCGCCGCCAGGACCAGCGCGAGCGCGAAGACCTTGGAGAGGGACTGGATGGAGAACGGCACCCGCCAGTCCCCCGTGCCGCGGACCGGCCCGGGGTCGGCGGCGGGGGCGGGGGCGATCGCGAACCCGAAGGCGGCGGGGTCGACCCGGGCCAGTGCCGGGATGTAGGAGGCGACCGTGCCGGTGGCGGCTGCCTGCCGGGCGGCTCGGGACACCTCGTCGAGCACGTCCTGGTCGTCCATGAGTCCCCCCGCGGTCCGACGTCGTTGTCAGGCAGGGTCAAGGATGCGCGCGATGGAGAAACAAGGGGAAGGCGCGTGCACCTGCGAGTAAGGTGACCGAGGGAACACAGGCACTCGCTGAGAGTTGTAACACCATGTCGGACCAGCTGCCCGAAGACCCGGGCCGGCTCGAAACGATCACCCGGACCATCGGCATCGACGAGCTCACCTCCAGCCCGGTGGCCATCAAGTGCATGGGCCGCACCTACACCGCCGCCGCGGTCGACGGCGTCATCCAGATCCACGACCGCACCGACATCACCCATCCCCGCCCGCTGGGCAGAGCCAGCCCCGCCCCCGCCGTCGGCGACTGGGAGCTCACCGACCCTCAGGGCTTCGTGCTGGCCCACACCCACGACCTGCTCCACGCCCTGTCCCTGCTCCGCCTGGCGCAATGGCCCCCACTCGACCAGTCACCCGGTGGCACTGCCACCTTCGGTCGCCGGCGGCCCGCCGCGGGCTGATCACGCCGCGTCGGCCTCGGCCTCCTTCTCGCGGCGCAGCCGGTGCTCGGTGCGGATGCCGCACCAGGCGGTGCAGGCCAGGCTCGCGGCGATGATCCCTTCGGCCCAGAAGAACGCGACGTAGTCCATCAGCGATCCGATCGGCGGCGCGCCGGGGGCGGCGTTGCGCATCCCGATCAGGGCGAACAGGCTGGCCGCCATCCAGCCCAGGGAGGGCCAGACCAGGCCCTCGCGCTTGCGGTAGAGCACCTCGGCGGCGCCCAGGACGGCCAGGGCGAGGGCCCACATCGCCGCGATCATGAACCAGGAGAGGATGAAGGTGCTGCGGGAGCGGGTGATCTTCGTGTCCAGGCTCACCGCGCCGTTGTTCGCGGTGGTGGCCTGCGGGCGCAGCACGAAGAACGGGTCGGTGTCGGTGAAGACGACGCCGACCGGCACGGCCGCGCCCGCGCTGGTGGCGGCGAAGCCGGCCTCCATGCGGTAGCGGTCGAAGGGGTAGTCGGTCTTGGTGCCGTCGTACATCCCCACCTGGACGAGCTGGGAGGGCGCGGCCTCCCCCTCGGCCGCCTTGATGGTGACCCTGGGGGTGCCGGTGACGGTGATCTCGGCCGGGCGGGCGAAGGCCTGGGAGCCCGGTCCGGCGGCGAAGCGGCCGTGCGGGACGGGTGTGACGTAGAGCGTCAGCTGCTGGGCCGTCGGGTCGACGTCCTGCGCGGTGACGTCGAGTTCGATCCAGTCGGCCGCCGAGGGGACGGCCAGCTCGCGGGTCTGCTCGCGGGTGTTGCGCTCGTTGAGGTAGAGGCCGATGCCGCTGCCGCACAGGGCGACGACCATGGCCAGCAGGACGGCGAAGCGCCAGCTGCGGCGGGGGGCTCGGGGCGGCGTCGCGGGGGGTGCGCCGGTCTCGTCGATGGTGGCCTGCACGGTGGTCCTTCCTGGAACGCGCGTCGGCGGAGGGGCGGGGTCGCCGCCGGCCACGCGGCCGCGCGCGGTGTTTCGTCCGGCGCTTTCCTCTGGGTTGCCCCGCATCCTCCATCAAACTGAAAATTCAGTCAATTGCCCGAATCGCTCCAGGTCGCCCCATCCCCTCTCACCAGGCTTTCACCGGCCCTGCGCCGGGCCCGCTGCGCCTTCCCCTGACGGAGCCTCTAAACTTCGCCGCGATGCCATCCGTGTCACACCCCTCCTTGTCCGCCGAGAGAGGCCGCCCCATGTCCGCTGACCGCTCCCCCTTCGCCCTCCAGCCGGTCTTCCAGGCGCTGACCGCGGACGACCCGCGCGAGGTCGGCGGCCACCTGCTGTACGCGCGGCTCGGCGCCGGCGGCATGGGCCGGGTCTACCTCGCGTACACCCCGGGCGGCCGCCCGGTGGCGCTCAAGGTGGTGCGCCCCGAGCTGGCCGGGGACCCCGACTTCCGGGCCCGGTTCGCCCAGGAGGTGGCCAGCGCCCGGCTCATCCACGGACTGTTCACCGCCCAACTGGTCGACGCCGACCCGGACGCCGCCACCCCCTGGCTGGCCACCGCCTACGTGCCCGGCCCCTCGCTCCAGCAGGTGGTGCAGCGGTACGGCCCGCTCCCGGAGCGCACCGTGCTGCTGCTGGTGGCCGGGATCGCCGAGGCACTCCAGGCGATCCACGCCAGCGGGGTGGTGCACCGCGACCTCAAGCCCGGCAATGTGCTGATCGCCGCCGACGGCCCCCGGGTGATCGACTTCGGCATCGCCCGGGCCGCCGACGCCGTCGCCCTGACCGGCACCGGGCTGCAGATCGGCTCCCCCGCCTACATGGCCCCCGAACAGGCCATGGGGCAGCCCGCGACCACGGCCACCGACGTCCACGCCCTCGGCGCGCTCGCCGTCCACGTCGCGGGCGGCGCCCCGCCCTTCGGCGACGGCCCGCACCCCGCGACGCTCTACCGGACCGTCCACGAGGAGCCCGACCTCGACCGGGTGCCGGAGGGTCTGCGCGACCTGCTCCGGCGCTGCCTGGCCAAGCGCCCCGAGGACCGGCCGACCACCGCCGAGGTGATCGCCGCGGCCGCCGGCCACCCCGCGGTGGACGGACACCTCAGGTTCGGCGAGGACTGGCTGCCGCAGCCGCTGACCAGCCAGATCACCCGGCACGCCGAGCTGCCGCAGGTGCCCGCCGAGGCCGCCGGGGCCGCCGGGGCCGCCGGGCCCGGGCTGAACGCGGCTCCGACGGTGCTCGCGCCGGCGGCGACGCCGACGCCGACCGTGCTCGCGGCCGTACCGACCGTGCTCGCGGCCGTACCGGCCGCGCCGGCCGTACCCGATGCGGCGCCCGCTCCTGCCGTTCCTGCCGCGACCGCCGCAGCCGTCGCTCCGGCGCGGCCCAGGCGGGTCCGCGGGCGCACCGCGCTGGTCGCCGTCGTCGCCCTGGCCGTCGGGGCCGCGGCCGCGGCGTTCGTGCTCGACGACCCGGGCCAGGTGGAGGCGGCGACGGCCGAGACCCCGGTGTCCGATTCCCCCGCGCCCGGCGCGCCCACGGCCTCGCCGACGCCCACCGGACCGTCGGGCGCCGCGCGCCCCACCACGCCCGCACCGACCCGCCCCTCGCCGGGGCCCGCCGCCGACTTCACGGCCGACTACCGGGCCGTCGAACTCACCTCGGCCGACCCCGGCTACGAGTTCGACCTCGCCGCGGGCACGGTGGTGCCGACCGAGAGCGTGAACTGGTACGTGGGGCGCAGCGACAGCGAGTTCTTCGTCCCGGAGAACGCCGACTCCTACATCGGCCGGGACGCCGGCCTCGGCGTCGCCGAGTGCCTCCAGGGGCTCGGCAGCCACCCCACCACCCGGGTGCCGTTCAGCGCGGTCGGCCCGCGCGGCGCCTTCTGCGTCCGGTCCGCGGACGGCAAGGAGCTGGCCGTGGTGCGGGTGCTGTCGACCGCGGGCGGCGACGGGCCGGTCAGGGTGTCGCTGGACCACTACCGCCGCAACGGCTGACCGGTCGGTGATGCCGAGAGCCCGCCGCTCCTCCCCTCGCGGGTGGGGCGACGGGCTCTCGGCATGGCCGGGGCTCCGGCCGGGCCGGTCAGACCGGGCGCCGAGCCGTCTCGGGCGTGCCGGTCGGGGGCGTACCAGGCGTGGGCGTACCGGGCGTGGGCGTAGCCACAGCCGCCGGGCCGGGCGTCGTCGTGCCGGCGGCAGGCGTGCCGGTGGCGGGCGTGCTGGTGGCGGGCTGGTCCTCCTCCCGCATGGCCGCCGTCTCCGCCTTGAGGATCCGCATCGACTTGCCCAGTCCGCGCGCCATCTCGGGCAGCTTCTTGGACCCGAAGAGCAGCACCACGACCGCCAGCACCACCAGCAGGTGCCAGGGCTCCAGTCCGTTGCGCAGCATCGCCGCCTCACCCGTCCTTTCGTCGTCGGGACCGGGGCCGTGTGCGGGCGGCCCGGGTCGTCTCGGGGTGGTTTGGGTGGCTTCACCCTAAAGCTTGACTGATTTTTCAGTCAATGCGAGAGTGCAGTTCCCGACAGGCCGGGCGACTGCGCCCGCCGCCGACCGGTGCCGCGCGCACTCCTGCGAGCCCCGCCGCACCGGACGACCCACCCTCGGCCCCACCGGAGTCCACCGTGTTCCAGTCCTCCCTCGCGCGCCGCACGGTGCTGCGTTCCCTCGCCGGCGCCGGTCTGATCGCGGCCGGCGCGACCGCCTGCGCGGCCACCGACGACCCGGCGGAGCCCGCCGCCCCGTCCTCCGCCGCCACCACCGCCGACCAGCCGTCCGCGGGCGCCTCCGCGGCACCCGACGCGCCCGCCCCGGCCCGCGGCCGCCGGCTCGGGGGCGAGTGGGAGAAGCACGAGCGGACCTTCATGGCCTGGCCCGCCTCCGAGAACGTCTGGGGCGAACAGCTCGGGGCCGTCCGCAAGGACATCGCCTCGGTGGCCCGGGCCATCGGCGGGCGCGAGCCGCTGGTCCTGCTGGTGCGCCCCGGTCAGGAGGACTCGGCCCGCAACGCCTGCGGCAAGGACGTCGAGCTGCTGTCCGTCCCGGTGGACGACCTGTGGGCCCGCGACACCGTCCCGGTGTTCGTCGAGGAGGGCGGCAAGGTCAAGGGCGTCGACTTCAACTTCAGCGGCTGGGGCGGCAAGCAGCAGCACGACAACGACGCGCGGATCGCCCGGGCCGTCCTGGACAAGTACGGGATCGAGCGGGTCGCGACCCAACTGGTCGCCGAGGGCGGCTCGTTCGAGACCGACGGCCAGGGCACCCTGATGGTCACCGAGAGCTCGATCGTCAACGCCAACCGGAACCCGGGCCGCGACCGCGACCAGATCGAGGCCGAGCTCAAGCAGGCGCTGGGCGTCACCAAGGTGATCTGGCTGGCCGGCGTCAGGGGCAAGGACATCACCGACGCCCACGTGGACTGCCTGGCCCGCTTCGCCGCCCCCGGCGTGGTCTTCCTGGACCGGGCCTTCCCCGGCATGCCCGCGGACGTCTGGTCCCGCTCCGCCGACCAGGCCCGGGCCGTGCTGGCGGACGCCACCGACGCCACCGGCAAGAAGCTCAAGGTGATCGAGATCAGCCAGCCCGACCCGGACCGGATCACCGGCCGCGGCGACGCCTTCGTCTCCTCGTACATGAACTTCTACATCGGCAACAAGGGCGTCTACCTGCCGCTGTTCGGCGACGCCAAGGCCGACGGGCACGCCCAGGACGTCTTCAAGGACCAGTTCCCGGACCGCGAGATCGTCCCCGTGCAGATCGACACCATCGCCTCCGGCGGCGGCGGCATCCACTGCTCGACCCACGACCAGCCCGCCGCCTGACCCCGAGCCGCCCTTTCGGCGCACCCCGCACCGAGGGAGAAGGAGCCCCCGTGCAGCTGACCCCCACCGAACGCGACCGGCTGCTGATCTTCACCGCCGCCGAACTCGCCCGCGCCCGCCGCGCCCGCGGCCTGCGGCTGAACGTCCCCGAGGCCACCGCGCTGATCTCGGACACCGTCTGCGAGGCCGCCCGCGACGGCCTCCGGCTGGCGGAGGCCGTCCACCGCGGCCGCACCGTGCTCTCCCCCGCCGACGTCCTGCCCGGCGTCCCCGACCTGGTCACCGAGATCCAGGTCGAGGCGGTGTTCCAGGACGGCACCCGGCTCGCCGTGATCGCCGACCCCTTCGGCGGCGGCGGCCTCGGCGAGGCCGCGCCCGGCGCCGTGCTCCCCGGCCGCGGCGCCGAGCCGCTGCCCACGCCGGCCCGCACGCTGACCGTCCGCAACACCGCGGACGTGCCGGTCTCGGTCACCTCGCACTTCCACTTCTTCGAGGCCAACCCGCGGCTGGCCTTCGACCGGGCCGCCGCCTACGGCATGCACCTGGCCGTCCCGGCCGGCTCCTCGGTGCGCTTCGACCCGGGCGCCGACGTCGAGGTCGGGCTGGTCCCGATCGGCGGCGAGCGGGTCGCGATCGGCTTCGCCGGGCTGGTGGACGGACCGCTGGACTCGCCCCGGGTCCGGCGGGAGGCGCTGCGCCGGGCGGCCGAACAGGGCTACCTCGGGGCGAGCGGCGCGAGCGACGCGAGCAGTGCCAGCGGTGCCAGCAGTGACGACGAGGCGGAGGAGAGCCAACCGTGAGCAGCAGCATCGGCAGCGGGTCGATCGAGGCGGCCGAGTACGCCGCCGTGCACGGCCCGCGGGCCGGGGACCGGGTCCGGCTCGGGGACAGCGGGCTGGTCGTCCGGGTCGAGTCCGACTCCCAGCGGCCGGGCGACGAGTTCCTGACCGGCTTCGGCAAGACCGCCCGCGACGGCATCCACCTCAAGGCCGCGGCGGTCCGCGACACCTGCGACCTGGTGATCAGCAACGTGCTGGTGATCGACGCGGTCCAGGGCATCCGCAAGACCTCGATCGGCATCCGGGAGGGCCGGATCGCCTCGATCGGGCGGGCCGGCAACCCGGACACCCTGGACGGCGTCGAGGTGGTGGTCGGCACCGGGACGGCGATCGTCTCCGGCGAGGGCCTGATCCTCACCGCCGGGGCCATCGACACCCACGTCCACCTGATGTCCCCCCGGATCATGGAGGCCTCGCTCGCCTCCGGCGTCACCACCATCATCGGCCAGGAGTTCGGCCCGGCCTGGGGCGTCGGCGTCAACTCACCGTGGGCGCTGCGCCACGCCTTCAACGCCTTCGACGCCTGGCCCGTCAACATCGGCTTCCTGGGCCGCGGTTCGTCCTCCCACCCGGCCCCGCTGGTGGAGGCCCTGGCCGAGGGCGGCGCCTGCGGGTTCAAGGTGCACGAGGACATGGGCGCGCACACCCGGGCGCTGGACACCGCGCTCTCCGTCGCGGAGGTCCATGACGTCCAAGTCGCCCTGCACACCGACGGGTTGAACGAGTGCCTGTCGGTCGAGGACACCCTGCGGGTGCTCGAGGGCCGGACCATCCACGCCTTCCACATCGAGGGCTGCGGCGGCGGACACGTCCCCAACGTGCTCAAGATGGCCGGGGTGCCGAACGTCATCGGCTCCTCCACCAACCCCACCCTGCCGTACGGCCGGGACGCGATCGCCGAGCACTACGGCATGATCGTCTCCGTCCACGGGCTGAAGACCGACCTGCCCGGCGACGCCGCCATGGCCCGCGACCGCATCCGCGGCGGCACGATGGGCGCCGAGGACGTGCTGCACGACCTCGGGGCGATCGGCATCACCTCCTCCGACGCCCAGGGCATGGGCCGCGCCGGCGAGACCGTGCGCCGCACCTTCGCCATGGCCGGCAAGATGAAGGCCGAGCGCGGACCGATGGAGGGCGACGGCCCGTCCGACGACAACGAGCGGGTGCTGCGCTACATCGCCAAGCTCACCATCAACCCGGCCATCGCCCACGGGCTCTCGCACGAGGTCGGCTCGGTGGAGGTCGGCAAGCTCGCCGACCTGGTGCTGTGGAACCCCGCCTCCTTCGGCGCCAAGCCGTACCTAGTCCTCAAGGCCGGCTTCCCCGCCTACGGCGTCACCGGCGACCCCAACGCCGCCACCGAGAGCTGCCAACCCCTCGTCCTGGGGCCCCTGTTCGGCGCCCACGGCGCCACCCCCGCCGACCTGTCGGTGGCCTTCACCAGCCGCGCCGCCGCCGAGGCCGGCACCGGCGACCGCCCCTACGACAGCATGACCACCCGGCGCCGACGGGTCGCCGTCCGCCACACCCGCGGCATCGGGCCGGCCGACCTGGTCCGCAACAGCCGCCTCGGACAGATCCTGGTCGACGGGCAGCAGGGCCTGGTCACCCTCGACGGCGCCCCGCTGTACTCCGACCCCGCCGAGGAGGTCCCGCTGAACCGCCTGTACTTCCTCTGACACCTCCCGCCGGGGCGGCGGCCCCGGCGGGCGCCCCTTCAGGTCCGCTTGAAGAACTCCACCTCGGCCAGCGCGATGGTGCGGCCCGGGCCGGTGCCCGCCGCCTCGCGGACGGTCAGCTTCACCTGGGCGACGTCGCTGATCCCGGTCACCACGGTCTGTGGGCCCGGCTGGTCGTTGAGCGTGACCTGCTTGCGGTGCACCTCCCCGTCCGAGGCCGTCACCTCCAGGGCGAGCACCAACGGGCGGGCCTGCCTACGGAACTCCTCCGGGTCGGCGGACCCACCGGTGCTGACGATCAGGTCCACCAGCCGGAACGGGGTGCGGAAGGTGAAGCTGATGGAGTCCCCGATCGCGGGCGCGCCCCAGTAGGTGTTGGAGACCCCGTCGTCGGCCGCGCTCGCGGGATGGCCCTCGACTGCGGCGCTCGCCGTGGTCACCGAGGGCGCGATCGGCGCGGTGCTGCCCAGCTTGTCCAGCACGTCCTGGTAGGCGTTCTTGCCGAGCGGCCACAGCAGGATCCCCGCCGCCACCAGCGCGAGCAGCACGATCAGCGCGATGGTGCGGCGCAGCGCGTTGCCCGAGCCGCCGATCCGCACCCGGCGCCGGAACGGCCACCGGGTGCGCCACCAGGGCAACTCGGGGGCGGGGGTGGGGGCGGTCAGCGGTGCCGCGCAGCGGCGGCAGAACCGGCGCTCGGGCAGGTTGGGCGTGCCGCAGCGGGGGCAGGGCGGGCCGTCCTGGGCCTCCTCGACGGCGGAGGACCGGACGACGGGGCGCGGCGCGACGGGCTTGGCGGGCTGCACGGCCACCGGGTCGGTCTGCGGTGCGGCGGGTGGTTCGGGTGCCGGGTCGGGCTTGGGATCGGGGGTCGGTTCAAGCTTGGGTTCGGGCTTGGGTTCCGCTGCGGGCGCCGGTCCGGGCGCTGCCGGGGTGGCGGTCGAACGCGAGGTCTCGGCGGCGAGCGGCTCGGGGGCCGCGGGCTCCGGGGCGGCGGGCGGCTCGGTGCGCCGGCTGCGGCTGGTGACCCGCCGGGAGACGTTCCGCCAGCTGCGCGAGGTGTCGGGCGCAGCCGGCTCGGGCGCAGGCTTGGGCTCGGGCTTGGGCGCAGCAGGTTCGGGCGCAGCCTCGGGCTCGGGTTCCGCCGCGACGGGCGCGGGCCCCGCCGGGGCGGGTGCGCGGCGCGACCACCCCAGGTAGGCACCGCAGTTGCCGCAGAAGTCGTCGCCTTCCGCGTTGGCCGTTCCGCATTCGGGACACACCGGCATCCGTCAGCCCTCCGCTCGCCCGGGTGGACCGGGCAGGATCTCGACCCGGCAGGTCAGGTGGACCGGGCAGCCCGCCCGGACGACGGACAGCACCTGCTCCTCGTCCAGCCCCGCGCCGCCCAGCGGCCAGACCCGGACCAGCACCTCGCCGCCGCCCGGCGCGGGCGGCAGGACGCCGCCGGGGTCGGTGGACCGGACGGCGCCGCCGCCGTCCGTGATCTCGGCCCCGGCGCCCAGCACCAGGCGCAGCCGCTCGGCGAGCCCGCGCCGGGTGCCGCGCCACCGGTGGAGTTCCACCGCGCTTCCGACCACGGCCCGGCGCACCTCGTCCGGCCAGGCCGGGTCGACCTCCACCGCGACCCAGGAGGCCAGCCAGTCCAGGAAGTCGGCCGGCGCGAGCTCGGGCCGGAAGTAGGCGGGCAGGTTGTCCAGGGTGGCGAAGACCGGGGCGAGGACGGTGTCCAGGCCGGCCGTGAACCGCTGGGCGAAGTCGTCCTCGGCGAAGAGCGCGGGCAGCAGTTCGCCGATCGGGTGCGGGCTGGGCAGTCCCGGGACGGCGGCACGGGTCATGACGCGCCGTCCTCTCCGGCCGCCGTGACCACGACCTGGTGCTGGTGCGAGAACACCAGGGCGTCCGGCGGGATGTCGACCCGCTCGGCGGGCGCGCCCCGGCGTCCGGTGATCGGGTCGGCCGGGAACAGCCGCAGCTCCTCGACCCCGGCGACGGCGGCCACCCGTTGGAGCACCGCGAACACCTCCCCGTACTGCACCGCCCGGCCGAACGGCCAGCCCGTGCCGTCGGCGCCGCCGCGCAGCGGGTTGAGGTACCGGTAGAGCTCGTCCAGCACCGCCTCGCGGACCCGGTCGGGGTCCGCGGCGCGGGTGGTGAGTCGGGCGACCACGGTCACGCCCTGGTAGGCGGGCGGCTGGACGAGCACCCGGGTGCCGATCAGCCGCCGCTCGTCCAGCGCGCTCGCCACGACGGCCAACACCTGCTCGTCCGGGATGAGTTGCTCGAAGCGCAGCCGCTCGCCCTCGTCGGCGACGGCCTCCGGCACCACCAGCACCCGTACCGCCCCGGCCTCCCCGCCGGTGGCGGGCACGCAGCTGACCCGGGCGGCGGAGGGCGCGGCCTGCCGGGCGATCAGCTCGAAGTCCCCGGCGGTGACGGCGCGTTCCTGCAGCCGCAGCTGGTGCGGGGCGCGCGCCTTGGCGTTCTCCACCGTCTCGCCGTCGACCCCGCCCCGGGCCGCCTCCCGGTTGTCCACCCGGGCGATGTACGGGACGGAGCTGCGCAGCACCGTGACGGTGTTGCGGGCCACGTTGCCCGCGACCCCGCCGCCGGTGCGGTACTGCGGGACGCGCAGCCGGGCGCCCTTGGGCGGCACCGCGCCGAAGGCGCGCAGGCTGCCGTCCGGTTCGCGGACGGCGGGCGGCAGGTGGAACTCGCCGTTGGTGGCGTCGAGCACCACGTGCCGGTCGGTCGGCGCGGACTCGCCGAAGTGCTCGACGACCGTCCAGCGCTGCCAGCCCTCCCCGGCCGAGACCTCGACCACCGGCGGTCCGCCGTCCAGCAGCACCGGCGGCCGGCTCAGCCGGAAGCGCTGCCCGGCGACGCCCTCGGAGGTGCCCAGCGGCGCGTCGGTGACGGTCTGGGCGTGCACGGCGGTGGCGGTGCCGCCGACGGTGAACACCTCGGCCCGGCGCACCGTCGGGGACTCGGAGTAGAACGGCTGGCCCGGCCGGGGTTCGGTCACCCGGCAGCGCAGCCAGCCGGCCCGCCGCCCGGCCACCACCGAGGCGGTGTGGCCGGCGGGCACGAACACCACCACCTCGCCGGGCCGGTTGAGGCCGCCGGTGGTGTCGCTGCCGGTCTCGCAGGCGATCCAGCGGGCGCCGTCCCACACCTCCCAGACCAGCGGCGGCTGGCGCGGGTCGACACCGACGCCCTCCACCCGGCTGTCCAGCCGGACGGCCAGGATGCAGCGCGGCACCACGGCGGGCAGGGCGAACAGCATGGCGTCCCCGGCCGCCGGGCGCGGCTGGAAGCAGGGCACGTCGACGCCGTCCGCGAGTCGGCCGGTGACGTCGGCCTGCTCCCCGGTGGCGGATACGGTGACCAGCCGCTCCAGCGAGCTGGGCACGATCGGGAGGTCCTCGGCGGTGGCGAAGACCACCGCGTCGTCGGTCTCGGTGCGCAGCGTGGACACCTCGGTGCCGGCGCGCAGCAGGACCGTCTCGGGCTGCGGGGCGGAGAGCCAGAAGTCGACCTCGGCCCGGGCGGCGGCGGGCGGGAACAGCCGGATGCCCAGCAGGTCCAGGAAGGCGGTGTAGTTCTTCTCCGGCACCCGGTTCAGCCGGTAGAGCAGCTGGTCGACCAGGTAGGCGAAGGTCTCGATCAGGGTGACGCCCGGGTCGGAGACGTTGTGGTCGGTCCACTCCGGGGCGCGCTGCTGCACGTACCGCTTGGCCTCGTCGACGAGTTGCTGGAAGCGGCGGTCGTCCAGGTTCGGGGAGGGCAGTGCCATCAGCGGGCACCCCCGTCCACGGCGGCGGCGGCCGGTGCCAGGTCCGGGGTCTCCGCTCCCGGGGACTCCGGGATGGTGTAGAAGGGGAAGACCAGGTTGCGGCGGTCGTTGGTGGCCCGCACGGTGTAGTGGACGTCGATGTAGAGCGTGCCCTCGTCGACCCGGTCGAAGGCGATCACCACGTCGTCGACCGTGATCCGCGGCTCCCAGCGCTCCAGCGCGATCCGCACCTCGCGGGCGATCCGCCCGGCGGTGGTGCTGTCGCCCGGGGCGAAGACGTACTCGTGGACGCCGCAGCCGAACTCCGGGCGCATCGGCCGCTCGCCGGGGGCGGTGCCGAGGATCAGCCGGATCGCCTCGGCGATCTCCCGGTCCCGCTCGACCATGCCGATGCCGCCGGTGGCGTTCACCCGCAGCGGGAAGGCCCAGCCGCGGCCGATGAAGTCGCTGCTCATGCGCCCGCCCCCGCCGTACTCCGCCCGCTCGCGCCGCTCATGCCGCTCATATCGCTCCGCCGATCAGCACGTTGAACGCCCCGGCGACGATGGTGGCGCCGCAGGTCGTCTTGTCGCCCATCCGGGCCGCCGGCAGGCCGCCGATCAGCACCACCCCCCGGGTCACCCCGCCGAGTTGGGGCTCGACGAGGTTGGCCGGGCCCATCTCCACGTGCGGGACGCAGGCGTGCACGGTGCCGGCCACGGCGGCGGGCCGGCCGCCGATCAGCACCGTCGCGACCTTGAGGGCACCCGGCGGCGGGGTGGTGAGGGCGCCGCCGTGGTCGGTCGGATCGCCGGTCCGGGCTGCGGGGGGCATGTACGGTCTCCATTTCCGATGGCGCCCTGACGGGCACGCGCCTGCTGTCGTACTTGATGATCCGTCAATTGATCCGCACGAAGGCCCCCTTGAGGACGGCCTCGGCCCCGCCGTCCACGGTAACGGCCGTCGTGCCACGAACGGTCACCGAGCCGCCGCGCACGTTCACTTCACCGGTGCCCGCGTCCAGGGTGATGCCGGAGGGGGTCAGCCGGACGGTGCTGCCCGCGCCGCCGACCCCGCCGTGCACGGTCAGCACGATCTCGCCGTGCTGCTGGTCCAGGCGGACCTCCAGCTTCCCGTCCCCGCTGGCCAGCCGGACCCCCGAGCTGCCGCCCGGCACGTCCAGCAGCTCCAGCCGGTGCCCCGAACGGGACACCACGGAACGGCGGTTGACCTTGCCGGCGGTCGCGTCGACCAGCGGCACGTCGTGCGGCGAGGGCCGGTCCACGCCGTTGTAGAGGCCGCCCAGCACATAGGGGCTGTCCAAGTCCCCCTGCTCGAAGCCCACCAGGACCTCGTCGTTGACCTCCGGACTGACCACACCACCGCCGCCGTGGCCGCCCCACTGCACGGTGCGCACCCAGTCGGAGACGTAACTGTCGTCCAGCCAGGGGAACTTCAGCCGCACCCAGCCGCGCTGCCCGTCGCCCGGCTCGCGGACGTCGGTGACCACGGCGACGGCCAGGCCCGGCATCCGCGGCCCGCGCGGCGGCGCGTTGCCGCCGGTCGCCAGCCCGGCCAGCGAGCGGTCCGGCGAGGCGCTGACCACCACCGTGGTGCGGTAGCCGCGGAACGGCTCCAGCAGGTGGCGCACCCCGGTGGCGGTGTAGCGGCCGGAGAAGGCCGCGCCGACGTTCCCCAGCGCGACCGCGACGCCCGCCCGCAGCCGCGGGTTGCCCTCGGCCACCACCTCCAGCTCGCCGAAGCCCGCGGCCACCGAGGAGGCCAGCGAGCGGGCCACGGCGGCGGTCTCCGCCTGGGTGCGGTACGGGGTGTCGGCGACGGTCAGCCGGGCCTGCCCGGGGAAGGCCGAGGCCACCACCGAGGGGCTCAGCCCCGGCAGCACGGTCGTCGAGGCCACCGACGGCTCGGTGGCGACCAGGGCGCTCTTGGTGGTCACGTTCCACCCGCGCGCCTCGACCGTGTCCGCGCCGGCCGCGCCGGTCAGCACCCCGCGCAGCTCCAGCAGGTTGCGCCCGTACTCCAGCACCAGCGGGTTCTGCGGCGCGGGCGTGGCCGGGGCCGGCGCCGAGGAGGCGGGCTGCGGCCGGACGAACTCCAGCTTCCCGTCGTCGTCCACCCGCACCTGCGCACCGCTCTCCTGCGCCAGGAACTGCAGGAACTCCCAGTCCGGGACGTTCGCCTGGGACAGCTGCTGGTGCACCACCGGGAAGGAGTCGACCCGCCCGCAGGCCAGGCCCGCGCCCGCGGCGACCTCGCGGACGATGTCGGCGGTGGTCATGTTCCGGAAGGCCTTCACCCGGCGCCCGCGCATCAGCCGGTGGGTCACCGCCGCCGCCCGCACCACCGTGTACGAGCCCGTGGTGTCCACCTCCAGCTCCAGCGCCGTCACCTCCCCGGTGAACAGCCGCGCCCGGGTGTTGCCCTGCACCGTCACCACGGAGACCCGCAGCTCGGTGCCGATGGTGATCCCGGTCGCGGCGAGGAAGGTGTGGTCCGCGTCCCGGAAGCTCAGCACCGCCGTGTCCGGCAGGCCGACGCTCTCCTCGATGTCGCAGGACACCAGCTGCGCCGCCCACACCGGCGGCAGCGGCCCCGGCGCCTCGACGACGGGATCCGCGGCGAACGGCCGGCCGCCCCGGGCCTCGGGGGTGGTCATGCCGCACCGCCCCGGGTGAGCTCGTCGATGCCCGGCACGATCAGCTCCGCGCCCGGGACCAGCACCAGCGGATCGTCGATGTCGTTCGCCTCCGCGATCGTGCGCCAGGCCGTCGCGTCCCCGTACGCCCGCCAGGCCAGCAGCGGCAGGCTGTCGCCCGCGATCACCCGGTGGGTGCTGCGGGCCTCCGGGGAGCCGGAGGTCGGGTTCTGCCCGGCCGGGTCGACGCTCGCCTCGTCGATGGAGAGCGAGCAGACCGCGCGCAGCGGATTGCCGTTCACGTCGAAGAGCGTGTAGGTGACCGACAGACTGGTCAGCACCCCGTTGAACGAGGTCGTCTTGAGTGCCCCCCAGTCCAGCCGGATCCACGGGCTGGCCGGGGTCTTGCGCGCCAGGCTCGCCGGGGTGGGCACGCACGCCGTCATCAGCTGCGCCACCGCCCGCTCCACCGAGTCGTCGTGGGTCGACGTCGAGTCCAGGAACACGTCCAGGGACAGCGACCGCGGGCCGCTGCCGACGAACTCCGGCAGCGCCGACTGGCCGGCCATCCGGGACGGCGTGCGCCGCCACTCGGTGGTCTTGCGCAGCACCAGGGTCGCCGGGTTGAACTTGAGCGAGAGCAGCGCGATCTCACCACCGGGCTGGGCACCGACCGTGGACGGCGGCTCCATGATGGTCAGTTGGGCCCGGGTGACGCTCGCGGGGGCCGCCGAGGACATCCTGCTGCTCCTTGGGTGGGGGGGGTGAGAACGGGGGGCGGGGAGGGCTCAGGACGGGCGCAGGCCCGCGTGGGCGATCTCCAGGGACTCCATCGCCGGCTGGGAGCTCGACGGGTCGAAGGACGGCCCCTCCCACCGCACCGGGACGATCCCGAGCACCTGCCAGCCCGCGATGCGGGTCAGGTCCGGGCGCAGCGCCACGATCTCGCCGTTCTTCGGTTCGACCTTCCGCACGATCTCGTCCAGCCACCGGGCGATCTTGGCGGTGTCCGCGGTGACCGCGCGGCTCAGCGTGATGTTCGTCCAGGTGATCCGGCCCGGCAGTTGCCAGGCGAAACCGTTGTTGCCGCCCTCCGCGTACTGCTCGATCTCGACCTGCGCGCCGAGCCCCGAACAGGTGGTGAACTCGCCCAGGTCGGTGCCGCCGATGGTCAGGCTGAAGAACACACTGCTCGCGAAGATGTTGTCGGTCATCGGCCCCGCCTCCTGCTGTGCTGCTCACGGTCAACGTCGATCCGGTCCTCCGGCGGCCGTCCTGCGCCGGTCCCCGCGCTCAACGGCGCAGGTCGTACGGCTTCCCGGCCCGCTCCCGGCCCCTGCGCAACTCCGTGCGCAGCAACCGTCCGACCGGTTCGACCAGGCGCCGGGCCAGTTCGTCCAGGTCGGCGGGCGCGGCGTGGTCCGGCTTGTCCTCACCCTCGGCCGCCGCGGCGCCCCCGGACGGCTGGTGCCCACCGGCCGTCCGGTGGGCGCCGGGCTGACCGGCGCTCGACGGGGCCGCCTGCACGGTGGTCGGCCGACGCGCCGGGACGGCGGTCAACGGCACCCCCACCAGCCCCGCCTGCTCGGCCACCCGCTGGAGCACCTGCGCCGTACCTGACGCGGACCGCTGGAGCGGCTGCTGCGGGGACGGTGCCGAGGGGGCACTCATCACGGCCTGCCCGGGCGCCACGGCCCGGGTCAGGATCGGCGACAGGGCCGCGGGTGGCTGCGCCTGCGGCGACGCCCCGGGCGCGGCCGGCAGTCGCTGGAGCGACCGGACCACGGGCAGCGCGGGAGGTGCGGGCGGTACGGGGGGTGCGGGCGGTGCGGCCTGCGCGGGCGTCCTGACCGGGGCGGGCGCGGCCGACCCCGGTGGCGACAACTCGTATGCTGCCGAAGGCCATTGAGCCCGCTGGACGAACGTCGAAGGCGCTCCGGACGGGTGCGCGGACGCCCTCGGGAGCAGCTGGATCCCCGGAGGCGCCGGCCGGACCACGGGCAGTGACGGGGCAGACCTCCCGACGGACCGTGCCGACGGGCCGACCCCAGGGCGGCCCGGGTGACCGGCGAACGAATCGGCGAACGACTCGGCGACGGAGGGGCGTTGAGAAGCCGAAGGGCTGTGGCCGCCACCCTGCGGCCGCCACGTCCCAGGCATCGCGTCGCGAGGACGTCCGGGCTGGACGGGCGAGGGACGGTCGGCGGGGGCACCCGCGGTCGGGGCGGCACCGCCGGGCGCCGAACTCCCCTGCACTGAGCGGCGATCGACCGGCGACCGGCCGCCCCCGCGTTCCACCGAACGCCGGGAGCGCAACCGCTGCACGGCAGCCACCACCCCGCGCCCGACTCCCCCACCGGACGAACGGCCCACCACCGCAGCGGCACCGCGGACCTGCGACACCGGCTGCGCTGCGGCAGACCGGCCGCCCCCGGGGCTCGGCCGGCGATCGGGGGCAGCGGTCACCCCTCGACCACTGCCAGGCTTCGGAGACGGCGCGGCAGCTTGCGCGTCCTCCGTACGGCCCACCGGCGAGGCGGGCCAGACCGCCGGGACTACCAGCGGGGCGGCGGGCACCGGGCCGGTGCCCGCACGAGTACCGGCGCCCCCGACGAAGGGCGCAGACGGTGTCGGGAGGGCGACCGCCATCGGGCGCTCGCCGATCAACCCGCGCCTCGGGGCGGCGGGTCGGACGGCCCGCTGCACGTCCAGGCCTCCACCGGCCGGACGCGCGGGAACCACTGGCGCATCCACCGGAACAACCGGCTGCGGCCTCGCGCCCGAAGTGCGTGCGCTCTCCGAATGTCCGTCAGTTTTACTCAACTGCAAGGAGGTTGGCTCGGTCGAGCCCGTCCCTTCGACGACGGCCGGTCCACTCCGTCCGCCACCCGCCACGGGAGCCCCGGCACCTCGTCGGATCCGCCGCCGCCCGCCGGGCGACGGCACGGCAGGGCCCGCCGCTGCGGCCGTCGGCGGCAGGGCGTCGAGGGGGGCGCCCAGACCCGAGCGCGTACGAGCCGGGGCCTGGGCCGGTTCGGGCCGCACCCGAGAAGCTGGTTCGGTGTTCGACAACGACGACGAGGGCGTGCGCTGGACGGATGCAGATGCGGATGCGCCGCCGACGGGCCCAGGCCCGGAGACACGCGTTCCGCGCTCACCGCTCCCGCGTTCGCCGCTCGCAGGCTCCCCGCCGCCGGTGGACCCGGCCTCGGCGCGGACCACCGGCATGGCCGACGACCCCGAGGCAGGCTCAGCAACCCGGGGCCCGGAAGCGGTGACGGGTACGGCACTCGCGGGCAGCCCGGTCAAGGGCGCACCGAGCACCGGCCGGGCCGGTGCATCACCACGCGGCGCGGCCGCACGCTGGACCACGGCATCGGCGGCACCGATCGGGCCCGACGACGCCGGCCGGGCCGCGGAATCGGCGCGCTCGGGCACCTGCCCACCGCCGGCCGACTCCTCGGCCACCGCGACGGGCTGCGGCTCCTCCGCACCCCGACTCGACGACGCCTCTCCGACGACGCCCGACGGCGTCCCGCCCCGCCCCGGCACGGCCGCCACCGGCCGCAGGGGCAGCAGCCGGGGCCGCCGCGCGACGGTCAGCGGCACGCTGACGGCCCGCGGTCGCACCGCGCGCTGAACGGCCGGACCTGCCGCACCACTCCGCCCTGGCACCCCGTGCTGCGCCGTACCGGACTCGGGCGCCTCGCTGCTGGTCGCACGACCCGCCACGCCGGCGGGCGTGTCCGCAACTGCCGCCCCGGAAGGAGCAGTTGCCGCGCCCGACTCCGGGACAGCACCCTCGGACGCACCCGGCACCGCGGCCCCGGCCCGCCGGTCAGCACGCTGAACAGCCGGACCTGCCGCACCACCCCGCCGTGCCTCCCCGGAAGGAGCGGCTGCCGCACCCGACTCCGGGACAGCACCATCAGGCGTACCCGCAACCGCCACCCCGGCCCGCCGGTCGGCACCACCCGTACGCGCCCCGGACCGCACGGGCAACTTCCTTAGCCGGACGGACCGTTGGACGGGCCGAGCCCGCCGACGCTCCACCTGTTCCACCGGCTCCGGCGCTTCCGACGGTCCCTCCTCCGCCGCCACCACCGGGGGCCGCAGGACGAGCGCGTCCCCGCCCCCGGCGGCCACGGACGGAGTGCCCGGCACCGCGACCGCCCGCAGGATGCCCGCCGGGGCGGAGGGCAGCACGGCGTGGCCGAGCGGGCCGCTCAGCGTCGGGTCCTGCCAGGAGGCGAGCCGGGAGCGGAACGCCAGTCCGTCGCTGACCCCGCGCGGCGACGCCCCGGCCAGGGTCGGGACCAGCGGCGTCACCGCGCGCCAGCCCCCGCCCCCGACCGCCGGACGCGGACGCGCGGCCCCGACAGCAGCGGCAGCAGCGCCAGCACCGGCAACCGATTCAGCACCCGAATCAGCCCCGGCCCCGCCCCGCCGCCGCCCGATCCAGTCCCGCAGCCCCACCCGGCTCACCCACCCTCGCTGACACGGGAGTTGAGCCGCGCGACTTCGCGCACCCATTGCCCGCGCTCGTGGTGGGTCAGGTCCAGCAGGTCCTCGCGGGACCAGTGGAGGTGGTAGGCGATGTACGCGATCTCCTCGTACAGCCGAGCAGGCGCGTACGTCACGATTCCCCCAGGCGCCCACCGGCGAGGTCGACCTCGAAGGCGCCGTCGCAGTGCGGGCAGGTCACGGCGGCGCGCGTGTGGCCTTCGCTGTTGATCCGCTGGTAGAGGTCCTGGAGGAAGGCGACGTCGGTGGCGTACATCCGCTCGACGACGCCGGTGTGCACGTCGGTGAGTTCGCCGAGCCTGGTGATCACGTGGCTGAGCAGCACCACGCTGAGGTAGGCCGGGTTCTCCTTGACCCGCAGGTCGATCTGCGGCATCAGTTCGTCGCGGGCGGTGGCCAGGCGCATTGCGCCGTGGCGGTGCACGGTGCCCTCGTCGTCGACGTAGCCGAGCGGCAGCTCGAACTCGAACTCGGTGTGCGGGGACTGCCGCCGGGGCGGCCCGGCCGTTCCCGCCTGCCCCGGGGCCTGCTGCTGCGGCGCGGGGTTCTGCGGGGCCGGGGCGCCTTCCAGCAGTTCCTCAAGGCCGATCTTCCGCCTCACTCGACCCGGATCTCCTCGAACACGATGGTCACCGTCTCGGTCGCGGCGCTGGACTCGCCCGCGCTGAGCGTGGGGCCCTCCCAGCGGCTCGCCCAGGCGTTGGTGAGCTGGATGCGGCGCAGGGTGGCGCCGGTGGTGTCCTTGACCTCAATGGTGAGGTTCTGCCGGGCGGTGTTGATCGCCCCGTTGTTGAGGGTCTCCTTGATCCAGTCCGTGAACGCGCCGCTCTTGTCCAGGCCGCGGGTGATGGTCACCTCGCCGGGCAGTCGGGCGCCGGGCTGCTTGCGGACGATCAGCTTGCCCTCTTGGGTCACCTGCTTGTACTCGACGACGTCCTGTTCGACCGTCAGGTTGCTGATCTCCTTGACGGACTCGACGTTGTAGCCGCCGAGTTGGACGCCGAATATGTGTGTGGAGAGCGGATCGCCTTCAGCCATGGCGTGCTGTCACCTTCCGATGCGTATCGACAGTGGGGCCTACGTGTGGGTCGACAGTGGTGCCGCGGCTCACTCGTCGAGGAGGCTGGTGCTGTCGGAGAACTGGGCCAGCCGGAACACCACGAACTCGGCCGGCTTCACCGGGGAGACGCCGATCTCGCAGATGACCTGCCCGAGGTCGATGGACTCGGGCGGGTTGTTGTCGCGGTCGCACTTGACGTAGAACGCCTCGGCCGCGGTCTGGCCGAACAGCGCCCCGCGCCGCCACTCCTCGGTGAGGAAGGCGGTGATGTTCCGTCGGATGCTGGACCACAGCCGGTCGTCGTTGGGCTCGAAGACCACCCACTGGGTCCCCAGGAGGATGGACTCCTCCAGGTAGTTGAAGAGCCGGCGCACGTTGAGGTAGCGCCAGGCCGGGTCGGAGGAGAGGGTGCGGGCGCCCCAGATCCGGATGCCGCGGCCGGGGAACGCCCGGACGCAGTTGACGCCGATCGGGTTGAGCAGGTCCTGCTCGCCCTTGCTGAGCCGCAGTTCCAGGTCGACGGCGCCGCGGATGACCTCGTTGGCCGGCGCCTTGTGCACTCCGCGCTCGGCGTCGCTGCGCGCCCACACCCCGGCCGCGTGGCCGCTCGGCGGGACCAGCGCGTTGCGCCCGGTGGCCGGGTCGAAGACCTTGATCCACGGGTAGTAGAGGGCGGCGTAGCGGGAGTCGTACCCGGCCTCCTCCTGGCGCCAGGTGCGCATCCGCTGGGCGTTGAGTCCGGGCGGCGGGTCCAGGACGGCGATCCGGTCGCCCATCTGCTCGCAGTGCGAGATCACCGCGAGCTGGACGGTGCGCAGGCCCTCGTCGTCGAGGTCGCCGCGCTGGTAGGCGCTCATCAGGTCGGGCACCGCGACCATGGTGATCTCGTCGATCGCCTCCAGGCCGGAGAAGCCGGTGCGGGCGGCCGCGTCGCCGACGTACTCGGCCGGGTCCAGCCGGCTGCCGGCGGCCACCACCGGGCCGGTCGCGGGAGCGGGCGCCGGGGCGGCGGCGAGCGCGTGGGTGCGGCGCTCGGGGCGGCCCGGCGCGGCGCCGGGCTGCTCGGCGACGGCGACCAGCTTGGACTCGCGCAGCTGGGTGACGACGTAGCCCTTGGTGTTCTTCCGGGTGGAGACGTCGTAGCTCTCGACGACCTCGGCGCCCCGGCGGACGATCAGCCGGAACCGGTCGTCGGGAACGTTCTCGCCCTCGGCGTCGGCGACCTCGACGGACACCTCGCCGCCCGCACCGGGCAGCGCGGAGACCAGGAAGCCGCCGATCTCGGCCGGCGGGGCCGCCGCCACGGCGGGCGCGGGCGCGCCGCCGGGGGCCTGCCGCGCCGGGTCGCCGATCCGTACGACGTAGGCGGAGCCGCCGCCGTTGGCGAAGAACCCGTACACCGAGTGCGCCAGGTAGGTGCCCTCGGTGAACCCGCCGAACCGCTGGACGTACTGGTCCCAGTTGGTGACCAGCGTGGGCTCGTGGAAGGGTCCGCTGCCGGCGAAGCCGACGAAGGCGGCGACGGCCGTGCCGACACCCTCGATCGGCCGGGCACCGGACTGCACCTCCTCCACGTACACGCCCGGGGTCAGGTACGACGGCATACGCGCTCCTTCAGATCACCGGTGGTTCTGCGTCATTCGCCCCCGAGTCTCCGCCCCCGACCGCGCCCCGGGACATGTCCCCGGGGTCAAGATCGGGGGCAGCGACGCTGCCCCGGCGGGCACGGCCGGGTGCGCCCTGCGGCCCCGCGGCCCCGCCGGGTCGGTCAGACCGCCGGGTCGGGTCAGACCTTCCCCAGCCACGGCCCGAACTCGCTCTCCAGCACCAGCCGGCCGAGCTTGCGGTACTCCCCGACCACCGCGGCGACCAGCTGCGCCATGCCCAGCGGGGTGCCCGCCCCGGCGGCCAGGTAGGCCGCGGAGACGGCGCAGGCCCGGATGGAGCCGCCGGTGAGCTCGAAGTGCCGGGCGCAGTAGTCCAGGTCGAGGTCCTCGCCGCGGGGCAGGACGGGCCCCAGGCAGCGGTCCCAGAGCAGCCGCCGCTGCGCCTCGTCGGGCAGCGGGAACTCGGCGATGACGTCCAGTCGGCGGGTGAACGCCTCGTCGAGGTTGGCGCGCAGGTTGGTGGTGAGCAGCGCGATCCCGTCGAAGGACTCCATCCGCTGGAGCAGGTAGGCGGTCTCCACGTTGGCGTGGCGGTCGTGGGCGTCCTTGACCTGGGCGCGCTTGCCGAACAGCGCGTCCGCCTCGTCGAACAGCAGGACGCCGTTGACCTGGGCGGCCTCGGTGAAGATCCGTTCCAGGTTCTTCTCGGTCTCGCCGATGTACTTGTCCACCACGGTGGAGAGGTCCACCACGTACAGCTCCATGCCGAGTTCGGCCGCGACCACCTCGGCCGACATGGTCTTCCCGGTGCCCGACTCCCCGGCGAACAGGGCGATCACCCCGTTGCCGCGGCCGCCGCCCGGCCGCATCCGCCACTGCCCGAGCACCTGCTCGCGGTGGCGGGCCCGCAGCACCAGTTCGCGCAGCCGGCCGGCGGTGGGGGCGGGCAGCACCAGGTCGGACCAGCCGACCGCGGGCTCGATCCGGCGGGCGAGGCGGGCCAGCCCGGCGGCGTTCTGCGCCCGGACGGCGGCCCGCAGGTCCTCGGCGCCCACCGGGCGCCGCTCGGCGGCGGCGGTCCGGGCGGCCACGGCGGCGGCCCGCTCCAGCTTCTCCCGGTCCATCCGGTAGGCGGCCACCGTCTCGGCCAGCCCGTCGGTCAGCTCCGCGCCCAGCGGGGTCCCGGTGGCGGCCAGCGCGCGGGCCCACTGCCCGGCGCGGCCGTGGGCGTCCGGCGGCGGGGCGGTGACCACCACGGGGCTCTCCCGCGACCAGGCCGGGTCCCACACCCGGGGGCCGTGCACGATCAGCGGGAGGGCGGCGAGTTCGGCGCACAGCTCGCGCAACAGCGCGGCCCGCTCGGGCCGTTCGGGTTCCAGCCGGTCCAGCGGTCCGAGCACCACCCCGCCCCCGCCGAGCCGGGCCTCGCGGGCGAGCACCCGGACGGTGGGCCCCGGCGGGCGGGCGGCCAGCGCGGCGGCGTCGACGACCAGGGGCGGGCGGCCGTCGGCGGCGAGGGCGGCCACCGCCAGCGGGCCGGCGTGCCCGTCCCGGTCCAGCAGGTACACCGGTCCGCCGCCCGCCGCCGTCGCGGCCGCGCGCAGGCGCTCGACGGTCTCCTTCGCACCTCCGGGGTCGGCGGCCGGGTCGGCGCGGCGGGCCAGGCCGGCGAGGGCGTCGTCCGGTGCGTCCTCGCCGAGCAGGTGGGCCGTCACCCGGTCCGGCACCCGCAGGGTGCGGGAGAGCAGCGGACGGTCCGGCTCGGTGAGCTCCAGCAGGCCGCCGGCGATCAGCGGGGCCCGCGCGGCGAAGCGGAAGCGGCCGGCCCCGGCCCCGGGCAGTCCGCACAGTTCGAGGGCCAGGCCGACGGTCGCCCGGCGGCGGGTCAGGTCGTCGTTGAGGTAGCCGTAGAGCTGCTCGAAGCGGCTGTCGAGGTCGGGGGCGAGGGCGACCAGCAGCAGGTCCAGGTCCACCGGGAGCAGCCCGAAGGCGGCGCCGAGGCGGGCCAGCCGGGAGCCGGTCGGCGGTGGGGGTGCGTCGTCAACTGCCGTACCGGTGTACCCGGTTGCGGCGGCGGAGGCCAGGATCCGCTCGACCGCCTCCGGGCCGAGGTACTGGCCGCGGTACGGGTCGTCCGGGTCCGGGTCCTCGGCCCGGCGGTCGCGCACCGCGCTGCGGACCCGCTGCTCGACCCGGTGCAGCCGCTCCCACAGGTGGTCCCGGCCGGGCGGCGCGCCGTTCAGCACCGCCACGGGGTCCGGGCTCATCGGGTCCCGCCCCGGGGCCGGCGGCCGGGCGGCAGCGTGCGGTCGCGGGGCGCGGCGAAGCCGTCCGGTCCGGGGTCCGTGGCGCCGCGGTAGCGCAGCCGGCGGCCGGGGCCGTCGGGCGGCGGCGCCGCGTCCCGGCTGGTGTCGGTGGTGTGCACCACCAGCCCCTCGGTGACGGGCGGTCCGGCGGGGCTGAGCGCGCCGGTCAGCGGGGCGAGCAGCCGCAGGTCGATCGAGGGCCGCAGTTCCCCGCCGAGCGCGGACCAGACGTCGGAGACCGACGGCAGGCCGGTGTCGCGGCCGGCGATGTCCAGGCCGACGGTGAGTCCGAGCCGGGCGAGCGTCCCGGTGAGCACCCGGGCGGGCAGCGCGTCGACGGCGGTCAGGCACTGCAACACCTCGGCCAGCAGCCGGTGTTCGTCCTGCGGGCGGTTGGTCCAGACGGTGACCAGGTAGGCCAGTTCGAACCAGCGGGGCGCGGCCCGGTGGCCGACCACCACACCCTCGGCGTCGTGCTCGGCGACGGCGCCGGCCTGCCGGCGGCCGGTGTCCTCGCGGATGCCGTAGAGGAACACGCTGACCGTCGGCGCGGTGCGCCGGGCCGCCAGCTCGCGGGTGGGCGCGTCGAAGACCACCTCGACGCCGCGCTCCGGCAGTCCGGCTTCGGCGAGCAGCAGCCGCAGCGCCTCGTCGACCTCGTGGATCACCGCCGCTCCACCTCCCCCGGCGGGCCGATGGTGCCCTCGACGACCAGGAAGGGGGTGGTGACCGGGGAGAACCCGGGGCCGGCGGCGGTGATGGTGCGCGGGCCGGTCTCGTCCTTGGTGAGGATCAGCAGCTGGCCCGCGAAGGTCCCGTCGGCCTTGGGGTGGGTGGGCGCGGCCGCGGCGGTGATGCCCGGCTGCCAGGTGAAGCGGACGGGTACGCCGGGCGGGAAGTCCACGCCGCGCACCGAGGTCACGAAGCCGGGCTTGCCGATCGCCGGCACCGCGACGATCCGGGGCTGGAGGATGCGCAGCGGGGTGCTCGCCCGGTGCGGTCCGGGGGCGGCGTCGGTGCCGGTGGTGGTCAGTTCGGCGGTGATGGTGGTGTCCAGCGGCGCCACCGGCGAGAGCACCACCCGGACCACCTGGCTGCGCCCCGGGCGCAGGTCGGCCAGGTCGCAGCCGCCGGCCCGGCAGCCGGGCGGCAGGGCCTCGGTGGGCACGCCGGCGGGCAGGCCGAGGGTGAGCCGCAGGCCGGTGGCGAGGGCCTGGCCGGTGTTGCGCACGGTGTAGCTGACGGTCACGTGGCCGCCGACGTAGCCGGGGTTCGGCTGGGCGTCGACCGCGACGCCGGGGCCGGCCTGCGGCGGCGCGGGGGCCGGCGGCGGGGGCGGCGGAGCGGGGGTGGGCGTGCTGCTCGGGGTGGTCGGGGTGGGTGTCGGGCTGGGCGAGGCGGTGGCGGTCGGGCTCGGGGTGGGCGTCGGCGAGGGGCTCGGCGCGTCCAGGACGGGCAGCACGGTCTCGGCGGAGTCGTTCTCGGGGTTCGGGTCGACGACCGCCCCGGTGACGCTCCAGCCGAACGGCTGGTCACCGGTGCGGGTGCCGATCAGGGTGGCGGTCACCCGTACCTGTGCGCCGGGTGCCAGGGTGCCGAGTTCGCAGCGCAGCGCGGCGGCGTCGCACTGCCCGACGGGCGTGGTCAGCCCGCCGAGCCGGGCGCCGCCCGGTACCGAGGCGGTGAGGACGGTGCCGGGCGAGGGCGCGGGGCCGTTGTTGGTGACGGTGACGGTGACGTCGGTGCCGCCGTCGACCTGCACGGCGGGGGTGCGCGGCGGCGCGCTCAGCGACAGGTGGACGGACTGCTGGACGGCCGGTTCCTTCTGCCGTCCGGGCAGCCGCCGGTCCAGCGGGGTGAGCGTGCCGCTCGCGAGGTCGTAAGTACCGAGCCCCTCAGGGGAGTTCGGCGGCAGGGCCCGGCGGGAGGTGAGCACCAGCCGGGCGCCGTTCGGCGTCCAGGCGGCGTCGCGCGGCTGGTACGGGCCGGTGGCGGAGGTGTCGGGCAGCGGGCGGGTGCAGGCGCCCTTGTCGTCGCGCAGCCCGGCGGGCAGCAGCACCGTGCAGTCGGTGCCGGTGGGCGAGGTGACCAGCAGGCCGTCCTGCCGGTTGTTGCCGCCGTCGCCGGCCTTGCGGTTGAAGGCGATGCGCTTGCCGTCGGGCGAGAACACCGGGCTGTCGTCGATGACGTTGCAGCTGCCGGGGCAGGCCGCCCGGCTGAGGTCGCGCTGCCGGGTGAGGTCGTCGGCGGCGACGGTCCAGATGTGCAGGTTGCCGGCGTTGCCGTTGACCACGGCCGTCCGGGAGAAGGCGATCAGCTTGCCGTCGGGGGACCAGAACGGCTCGCCGTCGGAGGCGCCCGGCTGGTCGGCGGGCGGCTGGACGGTGCCGACGATCGCGCCGGTGGCCACCTGGGCGATCAGCAGCCGGCCGGGGCGGGCCGGGTTCTGCCCGGCCGCCGGGGCGCTGCGGCTGAACACGATCAGCCTGCCGTCCGGGGAGAGCGAGGGGTCGGTGTCCCGGTCGGTGGGGCCGCGGCCGGCCAGGTTCATCGGGTGCGGGTTCGAGCCGTCGGCGTCGGCCTGCCAGATCCGCTGGATCCGCCCGGCCGGGGAGTCCTCGTAGCGGGTCACCACGAGCTGCCGGCCGTCGGGCGTGTAGGTCTGCCGCTCGTACCAGGGGTCGTAGCCGGGGCGGGGGTGGAAGAGCGGGTCGGCGCCCGGGTCGGGGTTGGTGTTGGTGTCGGCGGCCGGGTCCTCGGTGAGCACGCTGATGCCGAGGTCGCGCGGGTCGGTGCCGTCCTGGTGGACGTCCTGGACGTCGGCGGTGTTGGCGGTGGCGGCGCTGGTCTGCTCGACCACCGGGCCGCCCTCGGCCTGGGTGCCGAGCCAGGTCGGGGTCGAGATCAACCGGTTGGTGCGGTAGAGGAGTTGGGGGTCGGTGCAGTCGCAGGTCGGGGCCCGGTAGAGGTTCACCACGGGCGGCTGGTTCGGGTCGGGCTGCGGCGTGGGGGGCGGGGAGGCGAGCTGGTCGGCGCTCAGGAAGAGGACGCCGCTGCCGTCGGCCAGCCAGGAGGCCGAGCCGGTGCGCCAGGTGGAGCCGGTACCGGGGAAGAACGCCTTGTCGCCGCCGGTCGGCGAGGTGAGGATCAGGGTCCGGCCCTTGTCGCCCTGGTCCCAGGTGTAGACGATCTGGTTGCGGTGCGCGTCGTCGTTCACCGGGTTCCAGGTCGGGTCGACGGCGTCGCCGCTGGTCACGTTGGTGACCTTGACGGGCGCGCCGCCGGTGAACGGCCGCAGGTAGACCTGGAGGTGTGCGCCGTCGCCGTTGCAGGCGTACGCGACCCATTGGCCGTCGGGAGAGACCGTCGGGTGGGTCTCGTCGGCGGCGCCGTCGGTGATCCGGCGCAGCCCGGTGCCGTCCCGGTTGACCGCCCACAGCACGTGCTGGGTGCCGCCGCCGGCGGTGGGCTCCAGCGCCTCGAAGACGACGCCCTTGCCGTCCGGGGCGAGCGCGGGGTGGGCGGTGTCCATGCCGTTGGTGAGCCGGCGCACCGCTCCGCTCGCCTCGCGCAGGTAGACCTGGGGCAGCGGGCCGTCCCGCAGGCTGGTGAAGACCAGCTCGCCGCCGCGGGCCGAGGGGTCCTGGTCGAAGTGGATCGGGCCGGGCCCGAACAGCGGGGTGCTGGAGGCCGCGCCGGTCACCCGGCCGAGGCCGCGGTGGTTGGTGCCGGCGTAGACGACGCGTCCGGCGGCCGGGTCCTCGGCGGTGACGGCCGGGGCCGCCCGGCCGCTCGGCGCGACGGGGGCTGAGCCCAGGGTCAGCACGGCGGTCGCCAGCGCGAGCAGCACCGCGGCGGCGGCCCGGGCCGGCCGCCGGACGGGGCGGGGGGTGGCGGTGGCGCCGATCACGCTCGACCTCACAGGATGGCAGGGGCGGTCTCCCCCGCAGTCTCACCGGCCCGGGCGCCCGGGAACAGGGCCCGGGCACCCGAGCCGGGGGTAACGGCCGGTGTCCGCAAAGGGCAGGACGCCGCGGTCGCGGGCGGCGGGGACGTCCGTCCGCGTCGCGATGATCCTGCTCCTCAGGACCCCTGTCAGATCAGGCCGCGCCGCATGGCGTACCCCACCGCGTGCGCCCGGTTGCGCAGGCCCAGCCGGGTGATGATCTCGTGCAGCACGTTCTTGACGGTGCGTTCCGAGTACGAGGTCTTGGCCGCGATCTCGCTGGTGTCGAAGCCCTCGGCGACCAGCCGCAGCATCTCCGCCTCCCGGGCCGTCAGGGTGGACAGGGTGAGGCCGCGCCCGTCGAGCATGGTGCGCTGGAGCGTCCCGATCCGGTCGAGCAGTTCGCCGAGCAGGTCCCCGGGCATCACGCCCTCGCCGTTGGCCAGGGCGGTGATGAGGTGCACCAGCCGGTCCTGGTCGGCCTCCGAGCGGCGCAGCACGGCGGCGACCCCGTGCTCCACGATGGTCTGCAGCCCGCCGGCCTCGAACTGGCCGACCACCAGGCCGATCCGGCCCGAGGTGGCGAGCCGCAGCCGGCGCAGGTGGTCGGCGACCGCCTCGGTCAGGGCGTCGACGACCAGCAGCGAGACCTCCGCCCGGCCCGCGTCGGCCTCGCTGAGCAGCTCCACCTCGGGCCGCTGGCGCAGCTGTTGGACCACCCCGGTCTGCAGGATGAGGTCCTCGGCGTACACCGCCACGGGTATCTGGGTCGGCCGCCCGCGCCCCTGGACCGGGACCCGCGCCCCGGCCGGGCGGGGGGTCACGGACGGCGGTGTCGCCGGCGTCCGGCGGGTGGTGACGGCTTCCCCTCGGGTTGCCTCGATCGACGTCATCGGAACACTCCATTCTCCTGCGGTCCTGCGGCTGTTGCGGCCCGGCGCCGTCGCGCCGGGCCGGTCGTGGGCCCCGTGGTGGGCCCGGTGGTGGGTCCGGTGTGGTCTGGTGGGGGCGCTGCGCGGTAGGTCGCGGCGGCGCCGGGCAGGGTCGGTCCGTCCGTACGGGCAAGGGGTGTGCCCGTGCCTTGCCCGTACGGCCCTCTCCGCGGACGGTCCCCCGGACCTACCGTCACGCCATGACCACATCCGCCGAACTCGGCCTGCCCGCGCTGACGGTGGCGCCCGGTGGCGTGGCCACCACGACCCTGACGGTGCGCAACGACCTCGACATCGTCGAGGCGTACACGCTGGAGGTGGTCGGCGACTGCGCCGCGTGGACGACGGTCGAGCCGGCCCGGGTCTCGCTCTTCCCGGGGACGTCCGAGACGGTGACGGTGCGCCTCGCCCCGCCGCGCTCCCCCGCCGCCCGGGCCGGGGAGTTCCCGCTCGGCATCCGGGTGCTGCCGACCGAGCGCCCCGAACTGGTGACGGTGCCGGAGACCACGGTCACCGTGACGCCGTTCCAGGAGTTGCAGGCCGCGCTCGCGCCCCGGCGTCGCCGCGGCTGGCTGCGCGGCCGCTACCGCACCTCGGTGCGCAACCTGGGCAACGCCCCGGGCACCGTGGTGCTCACCCCCGGGCAGGCCGGCGAGGAGCTGCGCTTCCGGGCCGCCCCGGAGCGGCTGCGGCTGGAGCCCGGCGAGTCCGGGGAGCTGCGGCTGCAGGCCCGTGCCCGCAAGCTGATCTGGTTCGGCAAGCAGGCCTCCTGGCCGTTCGAGGTCGCGGTGGGCCCCGAACCGGCCCCTGCGGGCAAGGCCCCCGACGCTGGGGGCAAGGACGGCGGGAGCAAGGACGGCAAGGCCACCGGCAGTGCCGCCGCGGGCGCCACCGCCGCTCCGGCGACCACTCCCGCACCCGCCCCCGCACCCGAAGCCACTCCCAGCGCCGCCCAACGCCCGGTGCTGGCGGGCGAGTTCATCCAGCTCCCGATCTTCCCCAAGTGGCTGCTGGCCCTCCTGGCGGCGCTGATCGCGCTGCTGCTGGCCTGGTTCGCCCTGGTCCGCCCGGCGGTGCGCAGCTCCGCCAAGCAGGCCGCCGAACAGGCCGTCGCCCAGCAGAGCGCCACCCCGGCACCGCCCGCCGGCACGCCCGGCGGCGCACCGAGCGCCCCCTCCGGCGGGAACCCCGGCGGGCAGAGCAAGCCGGGTGCCGGGCAGCCGAGCAGCGGCGGCCGCGCCCCCGGCCCGGGCCAGGCGGAGCCGGGCACCGGCCGGCAGAGCTCCGCGGCCATCGAGGTGCAGACCGGGGGCGGCGCCGCGAACGCCGGCAGCTACCAGGTGCCGCACGGCAAGGTCTTCGACATGACCGACCTCGTGATCGCCAACTTCCAGGGCGACCAGGGTGTCGTGATCATCACGGCCGGCCAGAAGGTGCTCAACACCATCGCTTTGGAGACCTTCCGCAACCAGGACTACCACTGGGTGACTCCCATTCAGGTCCCCGAGGACCAGGCTGTGACGGCGAGCGTGACCTGCGAGTCCCCGGGCACTCCGGCCTCGGGCAAGCAGGCACCCACGTGCCACGAACTCCTCAACATCAGCGGGACGTTGAGCGATGTCGTCAAGCCGGGGAACTGAACCGATGGACAGCGTGACGCCTCCCGCTCCGGGTGCACCTTTCCGGGCCGACCGGACCGGAAAGGTGCACCCGATGCCCCAACGGTGTCAATGGGCCCCATCCGCCGGAATCGCCCCGCTCTCCTCCGTGATCTTCCCCTTCCCCATCTCCTCTCACAGCCCGTGACCATGTCAACACCGGATGACGGGCACCACCGCTTCGTACACCGACCGGAAACCCGTTCGAACCCCACCAATACGGGCCACGTGCCCTCCCGGGGAACCCTCGACTGCCCCGGCGGGGCAGCGGACCGTTCCCCCACGGACGACAGGATCTGCCCCCGAGGCCCTGCTGACGTCCCATCAGTACAGCAGTAGCTTTGCGCTGTTCCCACACCGGAGACGCCTTCGGCGCCGTATACGCACCGAATCGCCACAAGGCGGAAGGAATCCGACCACCGTGCGCGCTCATGAACCGGACCGACGGGCCGACCAGCGGGCCGACCGGGCCGACGCCGCCGCCCGCGCGGTGCGCCCGGGCCCGCGGCCCGGCGCGGCGCCCGGCACCGCCCTCGCCCTGCAACGGACCCTCGGCAACGCCGCGGTGACCCGCCTCGTCCTCCAGGCCCGGCACGGATCCGGCGGCCACGGCGGCCCCGGCTGTACGCACGGCGGGGCCGGGTCGGAGGAACTCCCGCTCCAGCGCTCCCTGGTGCCCCAGGTGCTGCGCTCCGCCGGCAAGCCGCTGGACGGGGTCACCCGCGGCGACATGGAGGCCCGCCTCGGCGCCGACTTCTCCGATGTACGGCTGCACACCGGCAGCACGGCCGCCGCCTCCGCCGCCGAGGTGGGCGCCCGCGCCTACACCTCCGGCAACCACGTGGTGCTCGGCGAGGGCGGCGGCGACCGGCACACCCTGGCGCACGAGCTCACCCACGTCATCCAGCAGCGCAACGGTCCGGTCGCCGGCACCGACCGCGGCGACGGCCTGCGGGTCTCCGACCCCTCCGACCGCTACGAACGCGAGGCGGAGGCCAACGCCGTCCGCGCCCTCGCCGCCCCGCTGCTCCGCGAGGAGGCGCCGCCCGGCCCCTCCGCCTCCCGGGCCGGGGCTGCGGTGCAGCGCATGCCCAAGCGGGACGCGGACACCGCCGAGGTCAGGGGGAGCAGCCCGCCCGCGGGCCGCAGCACCCGGTCCAGGGCCAAGGCGGCCAACCTCGACCTCAACCGGACCGTCCTGGAGTTCGAGTCGGGCTACGAGGGGCCGCCCACCCAGAAGATGCACGACGACCAGAGCATCGGCTTCTGGCAGGTCGCCCGGCTGAAGAACCCGGCGGGCGCCCCGCAGCGGGTCTCCACCAACTACCACTTCTGGCAGGAGGTCACCGACTCCAACGTCCAGATCGTGGAGGCGAAGAACGGTACCTTCGGCGAGCACGAGTCCCGGCGCGACTGGGTCCAGGACGGCCCCTACCGCCCGACCTACAGCAACGCCGTCATCAACGACGCCCAGAACCAGATCGAGTTCAACGACAACCCCGGCTTCTCCACCTCGGCGCGGATGACCTCCGGGTACTGGCTGAAGCAGTACAGCGTCTCGTTCCGCTGGAAGGTCGCCCGGAACACGGGCGCCTGGAACCGGAACGCGGCCGCCTGGACCAGCCCCGTGGTCACCCACTCCGTGTCGGCGGAGTTCGACCCCGAGCACCCCGACGAGGCCGTCCCGATCACCGTCCGCGAGGGCGGCAACCACACCTGGAACGTCGACCTGTCCTCGTAGGGACGACTCCCCGTAGAACGACGTGAGCACCGCCCGCGGGCGGTGCTCACCTGCTCGTCGTGACGGCCTCCTACCGCCGCGGTCCCGCCACGGCGTACGCGGCGGTGCCGACCGCCAGCAGCACCCACGCCGTCCCGGAGGACACCCTGGTGCTCGGGGAGAAGGTCATCCAGTGGAGCACCTCCCCCACGGTGCCGGGCGCGGGCGGGCTGAGCAGGGTGACCGCGAGCCAGCCGGTCACCGGGATCCAGCACAGGTGCGCCCCGAACAGCACCGCGCCGAGCGCGGCCAGGCCGGCCAGGCCCGCGGCGTCCCGGACCAGGAACCCGGTGGGGGCGGGATCGGCCCCCACCGCCCCGGCGACCAGCAGCGCCCCGCCGGCGACCGCGCCGATCAGCAGCACGTGCGCCGCCCGGCGGGGCACCCACCGGATCGCGGCCGTCCGCTCCAGCGCGGCGTCCTGCCCGCCGAGCCCGACGGAGGCGGCCGCCACGTTCACGGCGAGGACCAGGACCACCGTCACCAGCTCCATCGGGCCCGGGCCGCCGTGGTCGAAGACCCACGCCGCCAGGACGACCAGCAGGATGACGGCAGCGGAGGCGGGCACCTGCCGGGACCGCGCGTACAGGGTCAGCCACCTCATCGGGACGCCTCCCCGGTCAGCGGCGCCAGCTCGGTCCCGCAGGCCAGCGCGGCGGCCCGGACCTGGGCGATCCGCGAGCGCTGCTCGGCCTGCGGCAGGGCCTTCAACTTCTGCCAGGCGGCCTCGGCACCCGCCCACTCGCGCTGCGCGTACGGGTCGGCCTCCGGCGTCTGCAAGGGCTTCAGCTGCTGGTCGCCGAGCGCCCAGCTCGCCACGACGCTCTGCGCGGGGACAGCGTTCAGGCCCCCGCCCTCCCAGATGGTGCGCGGTCGGCAGTTCGGCGCCAGGCCCTGGGCGACCAGCAGCCGGGTCAGTTCCGCACCCGTCGCCCGGGCGATCAGCGGGTCGTCGAGGTCGACCAGCACCACGTCGGCGGCGAGCCGGCGGTCGTCGCCGACCGCGCGCAGCGCGGTCTCCTCCCGCACCGAGGCCGGCGCCTGGTCGCCCAGGACGTCGTGCAGCACGCGCAGCGCCTCCTTGCCGTACGGGGCGATCTCGGGCAGGCGCGCGCCGTTCACCCGTGTCACGCACACCGGGCCGTCGCAGACCGGGGCCGCGGCGGCCGCGTCGACGACGAAGGTGTCCCGCGGTTCGGCCGGCAGGACCAGCAGGGCCGCTGCCGCACCGGCCAGGACGGGAGCCAGCGCGAGCAGCCTGGTCCGCGGGGTCGAGGCCGTCAGCAGGGCGAAGCCGGTCCCGAGCAGGCCGAGGAACCAGAGCGTCTGCCCCAGGTCCACCGCCCCGGACAGGGTCAGCAGCAGCTCGCGCGGCATGTCGGTCACCGGCGACAGCTGGGAGAGCCGGTTGGGCGCCGCGCCCGACGGCAGTGCCGAGTCGGTGGTCTGCCGCAGGAACATCACCGCCATCAGGGAGGCGACCACCAGCAGCGGCGGGGTCAGCACCGAGGGCAGGACCCGCGCCACGCCCATGCCGAACACCGCGCCCGCCACCAGGGCCAGCACCGCGACCAGCGAGATCGGCAGCCAGCCCGCCGGCAGGTAGCCGGTGTCGCCGAGCGCCACCTGGCTGCCGCCCCACAGGACGAGCAGGCCGAAGCCCGACGCCAGCGCGAGGGCGAGCGCACCGGCGGGCAGCGCCGCGCGGCGCCAGGCCGGACTCGGCGTGCTCGCCAGCAGTTCGGCCATCCGCGAGCGGGAGTCGCGCAGCCCGTACACCGCCCCGAAGCCCACCGAGAGCGGCCACAGGTAGGCCAGCAGGGAACGCGTCGTCAGCGCCATCGACGTCCACTGCGAGGTCCACGCCGTGGTCCCCCGCCACCAGAGTCCTTCGATCGCGTACAGGACCGCCAGACTGCCGCCCAGGACGACCAGCGCGGCCCACGGGGCCACGGAGCGCCTCAGCTCGGTGCGCAGCACTCGCCCGTTCACCAGTTGCCCCCCTGCTGACCGGAGTTGCGCAGCAGCGCCGAGTAGCCGCGCTCCAGCGGGCTGTCGCCCGGGTGCTCGGTGCCGCCCGCCGCGGCCAGGTCCTCCGGGGTGCCCTGGAAGACCAGGCGCCCGTCGGCGAACAGCACCACGTCGGTGCAGGCCGCCGCGACGTCCTCGACCAGGTGGGTGGAGACGACCACGCAGGTGTCCCGGCCCAGTTCCTGCAGCAGCTCGCGGAAGCGCAGCCGCTGCGCCGGGTCCAGGCCCGCCGTCGGCTCGTCCAGCAGCAGCACCTCGGGGTCGTTGACGATCGCCTGGGCAATGCCGGCCCGCCGCACCATGCCGCCGGACAGGGTCTTCATCCGGTGGTCGGCGCGGTCCGCCAACCCCACCCGTTCGACGGCCCGTTGGACGGCCCCGGGGATGTCCGCCTTCGGCACCTCCTTCAGCCAGGCCATGTACTCGACGAACTCCCGCACCGTGAAGCGCTTGTAGTAGCCGAACTCCTGCGGCAGGTAGCCGATCCGGCGCCGCACCGCGCGCAGGTCGCCCAGCCCGCCCACCGGGGTGCCGAGCAGTTCCAGCTCGCCGCCGGCCGGACGCAGCACCGTTGCCAGTGCCCGGATCAGACTGGTCTTGCCCGCCCCGTTGGGCCCCAGCAGGCCGTGGGCGCCGAGGCCCAGGGAGAGGTCCAGCCCGTCGACGGCCAGTTTCTTGCGGCCCACCCGGACTCTCAGGTCACTGGCCCGGATCTCCCAGGCGTAGGTCTTCGGCGCGGTGTCGGCCGCGCTCGTCATGGGCGCCATGCGGTGGCCCCTTTCGAGGGTCGATGGTGGTGTCACAACGTCGAGAAGGCGTTCCGGCGGGCGATCACGGCGCCGACGCCCAGCAGGAGGAGGAGCGCCCAGGCCGGCAGCAGGCCCGGTTCCAGGGCGAGCCGCAGGACGGCGGGGTCACGTCCGGTGACCCCTGCGGGCACCAGAACGGCGGCGCCCCAGGCGGTCGCCAGAGCGGTCGCGGCGCGGGTCACGCCGATGACGCTGCCCAGTGCCAGGGCGGTCGAGGTGAAGGCCAGTGAGGGCAGCAGCCACTGCGCGGGCGTCATGGTCCCGGTCAGCCACCCCGTCAGCACGAGCCCGGGCACGACCACGGCGAGCACCGCCGTGGTGCGCCTGAGCAGCAGGGGCAGGCCCGCGCGGGCGGTCGAGGCCGTCAGCTCGTGCGCCGGGTCCAGGGCGCGCGACCACGCCGCGGCGACGCCGAACAGCGGCAGCACGGGCGCCAGCAGCGACACCGGCGAGGCGGTGCCGAAGGACGCCGACGGCGCGATCGCGTCCAGCACCAGCGCCACCAGGGTGACGGCGGCGGCCATGGCCAGCCACGGCCCCATCACCGGAGTCACCCAGGCCGACACCCACCACGGACGCCACCGCCGGACGGGCAGGCCTCCGGCCGCGTCCAACTGCGGCTCCAGGCCGGCCCGGACGGTGTCGAGCAGCGCGGCGACGTCGGGCGCCTCGACGGCCACCGAGGCCGCCAGGAGGCTCCGGCACGACGCGCAGGTCTCCAGGTGGGCCTCCAGGGCCCACACCGTGTCCGCGGCCATCGTCGCGTCACCCCGTGCGTAGGCGTCGATCAACCGCCTCGACGCGTGGTCCTCTCTCATCCCAGTGCCTCCCGCATCGCGATCCGGGCCCGTCGGGCGCGGGTCTTGACCGTGCCTTCGGGCAGTCTGAGCAGCACGGCCGTCTCCCGGACGGTCAGCCCGTCGAGCACCGTGGCCTGCAATACGTCTCGGAGTTCCGGCGCCAGGCGCCGCAGCGCGTCGCCCACGTCACCGCCGACCGTCCCGGCGAGCGCCTCCTCCTCCGCCCCGGGCACCACGGCCCGCTCGGCGGCGGCCACCGGCGGCTCGGCGTGGTGGGCCCGACGCCGGAACGCGTCGACCAGCCGGCGTGCCGCGATCGTCCACAGCCACCCGACGGCCGAACCGCCCACCGCGCTCCCGGCGAACGCGCCGGCCGCGCGCCACACCGCCAGAAAGGTCTCCTGCATGACCTCGGCGACGATCTGCTCGTCCGAGCAGCGACGGCGCAACCGCACCGCCAGCCACGGCGACGTCCGGCGGTACAGCTCGTCGAACGCCCCGCGGTCACCCCTGGCCACCAGGCGGAGGAGGCGTTCCTCGTCCAGCTCGTCCAGTGCTCTCCTGCGTGATCTCACACCAGCCAGACGCCCGATCCGGCGTGCAGGTTCTTCGCTGGGGGTGACCTGCGTCACAGTCGAGGGCTTCCATTCGGGAACATCTGCTCCGGAAATGCGAAAAGGCCCACCCGGTAACCCGGGTGGGCCTTTTCTGAATGATTGTTCGGCGGCGTCCTACTCTCCCACAGGGTCCCCCCTGCAGTACCATC
>NZ_JBHVUS010000044.1:0-74633 GCF_042884005.1 Kitasatospora sp. NPDC058162 | reverse complement strand
AACCCGAGGTCAGTGGTCCGGCCGACGGCCGACGTGGGTGGTCGGAGGCCCGGGCGGCGATCAGCCCCCGGCGCCCGCCCCCGTGAGCCCGCCCGTCCCGCCGGTGGGCTGGGTGGTGGGCTGGCTCGTGGGGTCGGTGGTGGGCTGGGTGGTCGGCGTCGGCTTGGGGGTCGGCCGGGTGGTGGGCCGCGTGGTGGGCTGGGTGGTCGGCTGGTCGGTCGGGGCCGTGGTCGGGCCGGTGCCCGACCCGCCGGAGCCGGAGCCGGAACCGGAACCCGTGCCCGAGCCGCTGCCGGAGCTGTCGCCCTGCTGGTTGCCCGCGCCGGTGGTCGGCGTGGCGCTGCCGGTCGACGGGGTGCTGCTCGGCGTGCTCGGCGGGGCCGTCGGCAGGTCGCCGGCGCCGGAGTCGCCGCCGTCCGCCGGGGTCGGGAAGTCGCTCACCGGCTGGCCCTTGAGCGCGGCCTTCATGTAGGCCGTCCAGATCTGCGCCGGGAACTGGCCGCCCGCCGCGCCGTCGATCCCGCCGACGCCGCTCAGGCTGACCTGGGCGCCGGTGCCCGGGTCCTGGCCGAACAGCGCCACCGAGGTGACCAGCTCGGGGGTGTAGCCGACGAACCAGACGGACTTCTGGTCGTCGGTGGTACCGGTCTTGCCCGCGACCGGGCGGCCGAGGGCCTTCGCCCGGAAGCCGGTGCCGCCCGGGTCGCTCACCACGCCCTGGAGCATCGAGGTGACCTGGTTGGCGGTGTCGGAGCTGATCGCCTGGGTGGTCTTGTGCGCGGGCAGCTGCACGGCCTCGCCGGCGCGGTCCACCGACTGCACCAGCCACGGGGTGGTCTGCTTGCCGCCGTTGTCCAGGGTGGCGTACACGCCGGCCATGTCGAGCACGCTCGGGGTGGCCGCACCCAGCGGGATGGACGGCACCGGGTCCAGACCCGGGGTGTTGGCGGGCAGGCCCAGCGCGACGCCGGTGTCCTTGACCTTCTGCAGCCCGGTGTCCTGGGCGAGCTGGGCGAACACCGAGTTCACCGACTTGTCGATGGCCTGCTGCAGGGTGATCTGGCCGTAGCTGACGTCGCCCTCGTTCGGCGGCGCGTACGGGGTGCCCTTGCCGCCGCGGACCTTGCGGCCGCTGGTGCCGTCGTAGACGGTGCGCGGGGTGACGGTCCGGCCGTCCTGGGTCTTGGCGTTGTTCTCGAAGGCGGCGGCCAGCGCGATCGCCTTGAAGGTCGAACCGGCCTGGTAGTCGCGCCGGGTCGCGTTGTCGACGTAGTGCTTCACGTAGTCGACGCCGCCGTACAGGGCGACGACCGCACCGGTCTTCGGGTCGACGGAGACGGCGCCGGCCTGGGCGGCCGCGTCCTTCTTCCGCTTGTCCGGGTTCAGGGTGTCGTGCAGCTGCGCCTGGACGGAGTCCTGGAGGGCCTGCTGGCGGGCCGGGTCGATGCTCAGCTTGATCGTGTAGCCGCCCTTGGCCAGCTCGGTCTCGCTGATGACGTTGTTCGAGGTCAGGTACTGGGTGGCCGCGTCGACCAGGTAGCCGGACTGGCCGGACAGGCCCGGGTTCGGCTGCGGGTCCTTGACGTCGGGGAAGGCGGTCTTGGCCCGCTCGTCGGCGCCGAGCCAGCCCTCCTTGACCATGCCGTCCATGACGTAGTTCCAGCGGTTGACGGCGTTCTGCTTGCCCGCCGGGGTCGCGGTGGCCACGTCGTAGGCGCTCGGGGCGTTCAGCAGGGTGGCCAGGTAGGCGCCCTGGGCTGCGCTGAGCGCGGAGGCGTCGACGCCGAAGTAGGCCTGGGCGGCGGCCTGGATGCCGTAGGCGCCGCGGCCGTAGTAGGAGGTGTTCAGGTAGCCGGAGAGGACGTCGTCCTTGCTCTCGGTGGCGTCCACCTTGATGGCGATGAAGAGTTCCTTCACCTTACGGGTGATGGACTGCTTCTGGTCCAGGTACGTGTTCTTCACGTACTGCTGGGTGATGGTGGAGCCGCCCTGGGTGCCCTCGCCCTTGGCGGTGTTGAGGGCGGCCCGGACCAGGCCCTGCACGTTGACGGCGCCCTCGTTGTAGAAGTTGCGGTCCTCGGCGGCCAGCGCCGCGTGCTGGGCGGCGGGGGAGACCTTGTCCAGGCCGACGTTCTGCCGGTTGGTCTGGCCGGTGCGGGTGATCACCGAGCCGTCGGAGTAGAGCCAGGTGTTGCTCTGCGCGGTCGCGGCGGCGTGCGCGTCGGGGACCTTCACCAGCGCGACCCCCAGCGCGAACAGGCCGACGCCGAGCAGCAGCGCCGCGGCGAAGCCGAGCAGCGTCATCCGCCAGGTGGGTATCAGCCGGCGCCAGCCGGTGCGCTTGGGCCGGCGCGGCTTCTTGCCGCCCGGTGTGGTGGGGGTGGAGCGCTTGAGCCGCTTGACCGGCCGGAGACCGATCGGCGGCCGACCGCCGCTCTGGGCGTTTCGGAACAAGGCGCGGCCTTTCCTGCGGGCGGACCGGGCCAGCCTGCACAGACGGGGACATCGGCGGTTAGGGACCTTTGTCCCGATTCCGGTTTACTGCCCTGGACGAGCCGGGCGGGCCCCATGGCTCCACCGGAACGGCAATCGAGACCGACATCACACATAAAACGGACATCGAGGGCAAAAAATCAGGGAGCCCCTCGCTGCTGCGAGAGGCTCCCCAACTGTCTGTGCGCCGCCAGGGACTCGAACCCCGGACCCGCTGATTAAGAGTCAGCTGCTCTAACCAACTGAGCTAGCGGCGCCTGCTGACCTGGAAAACAATACACGGTTCCGAGGGGTGCCCCGCACCACCCGGGCTCCGCCCGGCGCTCAGGGTGCCCGTTTCCTCCCGGTTGGGGCGGAGTTCCCGCCCGGTTAGGGTGGAAACGTGCCCAGCCCCCCGCCCGGACACCCCCGCCCGCGAGCCCACCCCCGCCGCCTCCGGCCCCACCCCCGGCCACGGCCCGGGCGCGCGCGGACGACGGTCGCCGCGCTGCTGCTGCTCAGCGCCGTGGCCTACACCGCGTGGGTGCTGGAGGTCGTGCTGAGCACCGGGCTCGACCCGGTGCAGGCGTACATCAGCGAGCTCGCCGCCGAGGACCAGCCGCTGGGCGGCCTCTTCCGCGCCACCGACCTCGCCGCCGGGCTCTGCGTGCTCGCCGCCGCCGTCACCGCCCTCGCCACCGGGCAGGCCCGGAACCCCGCGGCCGCCGGCCTGACCCCTGCGGCCCCCGGTCGGAACCCCACCACCCCCGGCCGGAACCGCTGGGCCCTGGTCGGCTGGTCCGCCCTGGCCCTGTTCGGCGCCGCCACCGCCGCCGACTCCCGACTGCCGCTGAGCTGCGCCCCCACCAGCGACGAGATGTGCGCCGCCCGGGAGACCGCGGGGCTGGTCCCCGCCACCCACACCGCGCACGCTGTCACCAGCAGCCTCGCCATGCTCGGCGCGCTCACCGGACTGGTCGCGCTCACCGTCGCCGCCCGCCGGCACCAGCAGTGGCCGGCGGTGCGTCGGCTCGGGCCCTGGCTGCTCGGCGCCGAACTGCTCGCCACCGGCTGGAGCCTCGGCGCGATCGCCGCCTTCCAAGCCGGTCGCGGCACCTGGGCGCTCGGCGCCGGGCAGCGGCTCCAGGTGCTCCTGGTCGCGATCTGGCTGGCCGTCCTGGCCGTGGCCGTCGCCCGCTCCGCCGGCCCGGCTGAGCGAGGCGCCCCGCGTACGGCTGAGCGAGCCGCCCCGCGTACGGCTGAGCGAGGCGCCCCGCGTACGACGGACAGCCACGACCGGCACCGGGCGGATGCCGGGGGGACCCCGGGCGGCCCCGCCGCCGACCGGAGGCCGGCGTGAGCACCCCCGCCGTACGGGCGCGCTTCCTGCGCATCGACGGCGTCCCGCTGCACGTCCGCACCGAGGGCAGCGGCCCGCTCTGCCTGCTCACCGGCGGCCTCGGCAGCAGCTGGTTCGACTGGGACCTGGTCGTCCCGTTCCTCACCCCGTACCGCACCGTCGTCCGCTTCGACCGGCCCGGTTACGGGCTCAGCGCCGCCGAGCCCGCCGCCGGGCGGCGGCCCGCCCCGACGGTGGCGGGCGAGGCCGAGCGGATCCGCGCGGTGCTGGACGGCCTCGGGCTGGGCGCGCCCTGCACCGTGGTCGGCCACTCGCTCGCGGGCTTCCACGTGGAGGCCTTCGCCCGGTTGCACCCCGAGCGGACGGCCGGGCTGGTGCTGGTCGACGGCAGCGTCGAAGCGGCCGCCCGCCCGTACCCGGCACCGGCCGCGCGGGACCTGGCGGCCAGGGCGGTGGCGGGCGCCGCGACCGCCCTGGCCGTGCCGTACCTGCTCGGCCCGACCGCCCGCCGGGTGACCGCCCGGCTGTCCACCGTCCGTCGCGAGGACCTGGCCCCGGCTCCGCTGGTCCGGCACTGCTACCGCACCGGACGGGCCCTGCGCGCGCTGCTCCGGGAGAACGGGCGCTACCTCGACATGGCCGCCGAGCTGGACGGGCTGCGCCGCACCCGGCCGCTGCCCGAGGACCTGCCGATCACCGTGCTGGCCGCCGACGACGGCTGCCGGACCGGTCGCACCGAGACCTGGCTGGCCGAGCAGCGGGGGCTCGCGACGCTGCTCGGGGCGGACTACCGGACCACGGCACCGGCCGGGCACCTGGTGATGTTCGACCGCCCGGACGCGGTGGCCTCCGCCGTCCTCGACACCCGCTGACGGTGCCGGACGGCCGGCCCCGGTCCGGCCCCCAGCCTGGACCCTCGGTCTGCCCCCAGCCCGGACCCTCGGTCTGCCCCCGGTCCGGGCTCAGTCGCCGGACTTCCGTTCGATCACGTGCCGGACCGCGCGACAGACGGGCAGGTCCCGGGCCAGCCGCCCGGCGGCGCGCCTGACCGGGGCGCCCTCCCGCCCGGGGTAGCGGCGGCGTTCCAGCCCGGCGACGTCGATCAGGCCGGCCAGCTGCCGGTCGCGCTCCGCGGTCGGCCGGGCGGCGCCGCCGTCGGGCGCCAGCAGGGTGGCCGCGACCCGGTCGGAGATCTGCCGGGCGAGGTCGGGTCGCTGCGCGGGGTAGCGCTTCCTCGGCAGACCGAGGAAGCGTTTCTCCTCGACGGCGTAGTAGCCCCGGGCCACCAGCCGGTCGAGGTAGTGGCCGTACCCGGGGCGCTCCGGGATCCACTGGACCGCCTCGGGCAGCCAGGGCCGGAAGCGGCTCTTGCCCTTGGCCTCCAGCCGGTGCAGCACCCCGGCCGAGACCTGGTCGAAGGCGCCGAACGGCTGGTAGCCGGTGATCCGGGCGCTGCCGAAGCGGTGCACCTCGACGGAGATCGCGCCGGTCAGGACCAGTTCGGCGAGCACGGCGCCCGCGATCACCTGGTTCAGGTGGAGGGACGGGCTCAGGAACCGGCCGCGCGCCGGGTCGGCGCAGAGCAGCAGCAGTTCCTCGGGCAGCGGTAAGGCGTCGTGCGGGGCCATGGACGGAAGGTATCCGAGCACCGGAAACGCCGGAAGGCCCTTCGCTCTCGCGAAGGGCCTTCCGGCTGTCTGTGCGCCGCCAGGGACTCGAACCCCGGACCCGCTGATTAAGAGTCAGCTGCTCTAACCAACTGAGCTAGCGGCGCTTGCTGACGTGGAAGACAGTACACGCCGGCAGCCCCATCCGCCGAATCGTATTCGGCCGGTCACCACGAGTGACCACACTGCCGTCACCCCGGGTGGTGGCAGGCGGCCCGGTGGTCACCCGCCGCCTCAGGAATGACACCCGCCCGGTCGCCGTCGAGGGTCGGCCGCTCCTGCTCGCAGCGCGCCCGGGCCGTCGCGTCCGCGAGCCCGGCGTAGAGCGGGCAGCGGGTGCGGAACGGGCAGCCGGTGCGGCGTTCGGTGGGGGAGGGCGGGTCCCCGGCCAGCAGGATGCGGTCGCGGGCGCGTTCGGCGGCGGGGTCCGGCAGCGGTACGGCGGAGAGCAGGGCGCGGGTGTACGGGTGGCGGGGCCGGTCGAAGACGTCGGCGACCGCGCCCTGCTCGACCGTCCGTCCGAGGTACATCACGCTGACCCGGTCGGCGAGGTGCCGGATCACCGAGAGGTCGTGCGAGACGAACAGGTAGGACAGTCCGAGTTCGGCCTTGAGCGACTGCAGCAGGTTGAGCACCCCGGCCTGGATCGAGACGTCCAGGGCGGAGACCGGTTCGTCCAGCACCAGCAGCTTGGGCCGGACGGCGAGCGCCCGGGCGATGGAGACGCGCTGGCGCTGCCCGCCGGAGAACTGGTGCGGGTAGCGGACCGCGTGGTCCGGGTCGAGGCCGACCTGGCGGAGCAGTTCGGGCACCCGGCGGGCGATCTCCTCGCGCGGGGCGTGCCGGGCGCGCAGCGGCTCGGCGACGATGTCGCCGATCGGCATCCGGGGGTCGAGGCTGGCCATCGGGTCCTGGAAGACGATCTGCAGTTCGGCCCGGAGCCGCTGGGCCTCGGCCCGGGTGAGCCGGGCGGTGTCGTGGCCGAGCAGTTCGATCCGGCCGGTCTGCGGGGCGCCCAGGCTCAGCAGTTCGAACAGGGTGGTGGACTTGCCCGAGCCGGACTCCCCGACCAGGCCGAGGGTCTCGCCCTCCCGCAGGTCCAGGTCGACGCCGTCCACCGCGTAGACCTCGCCGACCTTCCGCTTGAACACCGTGCCCTTGAGCAGCGGGAACGTCTTCCCGAGCCCGCTCACCGAGAGCACCTGCGGCCGGCCGGAGCGGTCTCCGGCGGCAGGGCCCGGCGGCAGTTCCGGCACCGGGTACACCTCGCTCGGCGCGGGCCGCCGCTCGGCCAGCTCCGCCGACCGCACGCACGCGGCCAGATGGCCGCCCGCGCCCGCCGACCCGGTCTCCGCGCCCGCCGGCCCGCCCGCCGACCCGCCGTCCGCGCCCGTCAGCTCGGGCTCCGCCGCCGAGCAGCGCTCCTCCGCGAGCGGGCAGCGCGCGGCGAACGGGCAGCCCGGCGGCAGTTCGGCCATCGGGGCCGGGCTGCCGGGGATCGGCACCAGCGGGCCGCCGCGTCCGTCCAGCCGGGGCAGCGCGCCGATCAGTCCGAGGGTGTACGGGTGGCGCGGGGCCGCGAACAGCTCGTCCACCCCGGCGGTCTCGACGACCCGCCCCGCGTACATCACGGCGACCCGGTCGGCCGCCCCGGCGATCACCCCGAGGTCGTGGCTGACCAGGACGAGCGCCGCGCCGGTCTCCTCCCGGGCGGTGCGCAGCACGTCGAGCACCTGGGCCTGGATGGTGACGTCCAGCGCGGTGGTCGGTTCGTCGGCGAGCAGGATGTCGGGCTGGTTGGCGATGGCCATGGCGATCATCGCGCGCTGGCGCATGCCGCCGGAGAACTCGTGGGGGAAGCTGTCCAGGGCCCGGTCGGGCGTCGGGATGCCGACCAGGTCGAGGAGTTCGGCGGCCCGGCGGCGGGCGGTGGCCCGGTCGACCGGCTGGTGGATCCGGACGGCTTCGGCGATCTGGTCGCCGATCCGGTAGACCGGGGTGAACGCGGACAGCGGGTCCTGGAACACCATGGCGACCCGGCGGCCGCGGATCGCGGCGAGTTCCTTCCCGGGCAGGCCGACCAGTTCCCGGCCGTCCAGCCGCACCGAGCCGTCGACCCGGGCGGTGCCCGGCAGCAGCCCGAGCACGGACAGCGCGGTGACGGACTTCCCGGAGCCGGACTCGCCGACGATGCCGAGGGTCTCGCCGCGGTGCAGGGTGAGGTCCACCCCGCGCACGGCGGGCACCGGTCCGTCCGGGCCGGCGAAGTCCACCCGCAGGTCCCGGACGGCGAGCAGCGGGGTCTCGACGGCGGTGGTCACTTCTGCTTCCTCCGAAGGCGGCGGGTGCGGCGGGGTGAGTTCCCGGCGGTGGGGTCGAGGGCGTCGCGCAGCCCGTCGCCGACCAGGTTGACGGCGAGCACGAAGAGCACCAGCAGCCCGGCCGCGAAGTAGAACATCCAGGGGAACACCGGGGCCTCGGAGGTGCCGGCGGCGAGCAGGGTGCCGAGCGAGACGTCCGGCGGCCGGACGCCGAAGCCGAAGTAGGAGAGCGCGGTCTCGCTCATCACCGCGCCGCCGACCGCGATGGTGGCGTCGACGATGAGGAAGGAGGCGACGTTCGGCAGGATGTGCCGGCTGATGATCCGCAGCGGCCGGACGCCCATGAACCGTGCGGCGCGGACGAATTCGCGCTCGCGCAGGGAGACGGTCATCGAGCGGACCACCCGGGCGGTGATCATCCAGTTGAACAGGGCGAGCAGCAGCACGAAGGCGATCCAGCCGCTGCTGCGCAGCCGGGGCGAGACCACGGTGATGATCAGGAAGCTGGGGAAGACCAGCATCAGGTCGACCAGGAACATCAGCATCCGGTCGGTCCAGCCGCCGAAGTAGCCGGCGCAGGCGCCGACCAGGGAGGCCAGCGCGGTGGAGAAGAGCGCCACCAGCAGGCCGATGATCAGCGATTTCTGCAGTCCGCGGACGGTCTGGGCGAACACGTCCTGGCCGACCCCGTTGGTGCCGAACCAGTGGGCGCCGGAGGGGGGTTGGTGCAGCGCGGTGAAGTCGGGGGCGGCGTAGTCCCAGGGCGTCAGGTACGGGCCGCCGAAGGCGAGCGCGAACAGCAGCAGGATCAGCACGGCTCCGGCCACGGCGCCGCGGGCGGCGAGCAGCCGGGCCAGCACGAGCCGGCCCCGGCCGGTGGCCCGCGGCCGCTCGGCGGGGGCCGGGGCGGAGGCGGGGTCGGGCGCGGGTTCGGGGGTCGGGGTGTCAGCGGCAGCGGCGACGGTCATCTCGGCTCACCTCCGGTCAGGACCGCACGCGCGGGTCGAGGGCGGCGTGCAGGGTGTCGGCGAGGAAACCGGAGGCGAGGACGACGACGGCGGTGAACAGGTTGATCGCCACCACGGAGTTGACGTCCTGTTCGTTGATCGACTGGATCAGCCACTCGCCCATGCCGTGCCAGCCGAAGATCGTCTCGGTGAAGATCGCGCCGGTGAAGATGCCCAGGAAGCTGTAGGCGAACATCGTCGACATGGGGATCACGGCGGTGCGCAGCCCGTGCTTGAGCAGGGCGCGGCGCCGGGTGAGGCCCTTGGCCTCGGCGGTGCGCAGGTAGTCGGAGCCGAGCACGTCGAGCATGGTGCCGCGCTGGTAGCGGCTGTAGGTGGCGAGGCCGCCGAGGGCGAGCGAGACGGTGGGCAGCAGCAGGTGCAGGGCCCAGTCGGCGAGGTGGGTGCCGAGGCCGCCGGCCAGTCCGGGGGTCTCGTAGCCGGTGAACGGGACGACCTCGTGGCCGGCCGCGTCCTTGGCGGCGATCGCGCCGTTCTTGAGGAAGAGCGCGACCAGGAAGACCGGGGTGGAGAGCAGCACGAAGGACACCACGGTGAGCAGCCGGTCGGAGATCCGGTACTGGCGCACGGCGCTCCAGGCCCCGGCGGCGACGCCGAGGACGGTGCCGAGCAGGCTGCCGATCAGCAGCAGTCGCAGCGAGACCCAGACCCGGCGGCCGAAGTCGTCGGTGACCGGGGTGTCGTGGATGGTCCGGCCGAGGTCGCCGTGGAGCAGTCCGCCGGCCCAGTGGCCGAAGCGTTCGACGACCGGGGTGTGGTCGTTCAGGTTGAGCGCGGTGAGCTGGCGTTCCACCGAGGCCGCGGACGGGCGCGGCACCTTGGCGTCGAAGTAGGTGCGCGGCTGCAGGGCGGTCGCGGATATCGCGTAGGCCAGGAACACGGCGGCGATCAGCAGCGCCGCGTAGTAGCTCAGCCGCTTCGACAGGTAGCGGAGCATCAGCGGCCGCCCGGGGTGGGGGCGGGGGCGACGCGTCTGGTGGGCATCGGCGGGTGGCCTTCGGTCGGGGCCCGGTCAGGGCGTCAGATGGCAGGGAGGGGGCGGCAGTTGGCGAACCCGCAGGTCGCAGTGTGGCACCGGGGTGCGGCCGTGATGTTGCGGCGGGATTGCCCTGTGTGACTTTTTGATCAGGCGTCCGCTCCTCCCCCTGGTGGCGGATCTGATCCGCTGTTACGTTCCTCTGGCTCGGTGCCGGATTGAGTGCCCACGCTCAAGCCCGGTCATGCCTCGTACGGCCCAACTCGTGTCACGAAACCCGATCCGTGGCGCGCGCCCGACTCCTGCCACCGACCCCAGGGGGACCCTCATGGACGCTTCCAGCACGGCCCGTCGCCTCGGCCGGACGGCCGTTCTCGCCGTCGCCGTCGCCCTGGCGGTCACCGCGTGCACCTCGGGCGGGGGCGGCTCGGCCGACAACGTGGCCAAGAGCGAGCCGCCGAGACAGGACTCCCAGGACATCAACGCCAAGCCGCTGGACCAGGTCAAGGACGGCGGGGAGGTGCGTTTCCAGCTGGACCAGTGGATCACCCAGTGGAACCCGCTCCAGGTGGACGGCGGTTCGTACACCGACACGGTGATCATCATCCGCAACCTGGAGCCGACGCTGTTCGGCACCGACGCCTCCGGCACCTTCCAGCCGAACCCGGACTACCTGGTGGACGCCAAGGTCACCTCGACCTCGCCGCAGGTGGTGACCTACAAGCTGAACCCCAAGGCCAAGTGGTCGGACGGCAAGCCGCTCAGCTACCTGGACTTCAAGGCGGACTGGCAGACCAGCAACGGCAAGGACCCGGCGTACAACATCGCCGACCCGTCCGGCTACGAGCTGATCTCCGCGGTCGAGCAGGGCGCCGACCCGACCGAGGTGAAGGTCACCTTCGCCCAGCCGTACGCGGACTGGCAGAACCTGTTCCGCCCGCTGATCCCGGCGGCCGCCATCTCGACCCCGGACGACTTCAACAAGGGCTGGGTGGAGAAGATCCCGGTCACCGCGGGCGCGTTCAAGATCGGGACGGCGGACAAGACCGCGCAGACCCTCAGCCTGGTCCCGGACCCGGCCTGGTGGGGGACCAAGCCCAAGCTGGACAAGCTCACCTTCCGGGTGATGGACAAGTCGGCGAGCATCCAGGCCTACCTCAACAACGAGATCGACCTCGCCTCGGCCAGCACCGCCGCCGCGTACGGGCAGCTCAAGGACGCCAAGGACACCGTGATCCGGGCCGCCAGCCCGTGGGACGAGGTGCACATCTCCTTCGGCGGCAACGGCGCCCTGGCGGACCAGAAGGTCCGGCAGGCGCTCGGCCGGGCGCTCGACCGCTCGGCGCTGATCAAGATCGCCAACAACGGGGTGCCGGTCGAGTTCAAGCCGCTCGGCAACCACATCATCATGCCCAACCAGACCGGCTACCAGGACAACTCCGGCGACTGGGCGAAGTTCGACCTGGCCGCCGCCAAGAAGGGGCTGGACGAGGCCGGTTGGAAGGAGTCCGGCAGCGGTCAGCCGCGGACCAAGGACGGCAAGCCGCTGGAGCTGCACTGGGTGCTCAGCGACGGCACCCCGCAGGCGCAGCTCGACCTCGCCACCGCGGCGGCGGCGATGTGGCAGGCGGCCGGGGTCAAGGTCGACCTGGACAAGGTGGCCGCCAACGACTTCTTCTCCAAGTACGTGACCCCGGGCAAGTTCGACCTCGCGAGCTGGCGCAACACCGACTCCTTCCCGAACTCCAAGAGCCTGACCAACTTCCGCCTGCCGGTGGGCGACAACTCCTTCCAGAACCCGTCCCGCCTGGGCAGCCAGGAGATCGACGACCTGCTGAAGAAGGCGGCCGGGACGGTCGACCCGGTGGAGGCCGCGAAGCTCTACAATCAGGCGGACGCGAAGATCTGGGAGCTCGGCCACACCGTCGAGCTCTACCAGCGGCCCACCGTGGTGGCGACCCGCAAGGGGCTCGCCAACTACGGGGCCTTCGGCCTCGCCCAGGAGGACTACAGCAAGGTCGGCTGGGAGAAGTAGCCCCGGCTCCGGCCGCCCCGGCGCCAGCGCCGGCGGCGAGGGCGACCGCACGGCAGGCGCTGGCGAGCAGCGCGGTGATCACGAGGCCGGTGGTGCGGACACGGGTGGGTCGGCTCCGCCGCCCCCGCTGTCCTGCCACCGGCCTTGACCTTCCGCGTTGCCCGCAGGCCGCCCGTGTCGTGGGGCCCCGCAAGGAGCCCGCGCCCGCTTCCAACCGGGGACGAATCTAGCGGGGCGTTCCGGCCGCTCGCGGCGCAGCGCGCGGGGCGCGCCCGGAAACCCGCCGTGCTGTCACCCACTTCGCGCACCGGAGCGTCAACTCTCGCTGACGGCAAGAAGAAAAGGGGCATACAGGGGCATCGCGCCCGGGTTCGAACGGAGTTGCCGTACCGGCGCAGGTGCCGGGCAGGTATTGGGCAGGTACCGGGCACGTACCGACGCACCCACCGGCGCACCTACCGGCGCACCCGCCCGCGCCGGTACGAGCGCCGGTACGTGCGTCGGGCCCCGGCCACTGCCAGGATGCGCGGGACGACGGGCCCTCCCGGGCCGCGTCCGCCCCTCCCGACCCCCCGGAGCAGCACCGATGGCCAGTGAGCACGCCGCCGAGGCACCCCGAGCGCAGCACGTCGACCCGCCCCCGGTGCGCCGGATGGTCCCGCGCGACCGCGCCGAGCCGCACCGGGTCGCCACCCCGCTGGAACTCTTCTTCGACCTCTGCTTCGTGGTCGCGGTCGGCCAGGCCGGTCGGGAACTCGCCCACTCCCTCGCCGCCGGGCACTACGGCGAGGGCCTGCGCGGCTACACGATGGTCTTCTTCGCCATCTGGTGGGCCTGGATGAACTTCACCTGGTTCGCCTCCGCGTACGACTGCGACGACGTGCCGTACCGGGTCACCACCCTGGTGCAGATCGCCGGGGTACTGATCCTGGCCGCCGGGGTGCCGAGGATGTTCGAGACCCAGGACCTGACCCTGGGGATCACCGGCTACGTGGTGATGCGCCTGGCGATGGTCACCCAGTGGCTGCGCGCGGCGTCCGGCGAACAGGGTGAGGCCCGCCGGGTCGCGCTGCGCTACGCGGCGGGGATCACGCTGTGCCAGGTCGGCTGGGTGGTGGTGCTGCTCCTGCCGGACGCCGCCCGGCCGGTGGTCATCCCGATCGGCGTACTGTGCGAGCTGGCCGTGCCGGTGGTCGCCGAGCTCCGGGCGCAGACCTCCTGGCACCCGCACCACATCGCCGAGCGGTACGGGCTGTTCACCCTGATCGTGCTCGGCGAGACGGTGTCCGCCGCGACGGTGGCGGTGCAGTCGGCGGTGGACGAGCACGAGGGGCTGGGCCGGCTGGTGCCGGTGGCGGTCGGCGGGCTGCTGATCTGCTTCGCGGCCTGGTGGATCTACTTCGCCCGGCCCGTCCACGACCACCTGCGCTCCAACCGGCAGGCCTTCGCCTGGGGTTACGGGCACTACCTGGTGTTCGGCTCGGCGGCGGCGATCGGCACCGGGCTGGAGGTGGCGGTGGAATCGGCCGTGCACAAGGCGGAGATCTCCGAGACGGCCGCCACCGCGACGGTCACCGTGCCGACGGCGCTCTACCTGGTCACCGTCTGGTACCTGCACTCCCGGCACACCAAGCGCGGGCTGGTCGCGCAGGCGATCGCGCCGCTGGGGGCGGTGCTGGTGCTGGCCTGCACCGCGCTGGGCGGCTCGGGGGTGCTGGCGGCGGGCCTGGTGTGCGCGCTGATGGTCGCGGTCGGGGTGCTGGTCCACAGCCGGGAGAGCAGGGAGAGCCGGGCGCGGGCCTAGGGAGGCCGCAGAGCTAGACGCGTTCCAGCAGGACGGGCTCGTGCCGGGCCAGCCAGGCCAGGTAGGCCGGGTTGACCCTGGCCAGATCCAGGTAGGCGGCGCGCAGTTCGCCGAAGAGCGCGTCCAGGGCGGATTGGCTGAGCACCCGGGGGCGCCAGGTGAACAGCAGCCGGACGGCCAGCGGGTCCCCGTGCACCGGGCGCACCACCGTGCCCGGCCCGGGCAGCGAGGTCGGCTGGCAGGGGCGGACGGCCTCGCCGGAGGCGACCAGCTCGGCGGCGGTGGCGTTGTCCCGCACCTGCACCACCCGGGGGTTGAGCCCGGCCTCGCTGAACACCCGGCGCATCGCGGCGTACTCGTGGTCGGCGGTCGGGTCGACCATCCAGGTGTCCTCGGCGAGGTCGGCGAGGTGGACGACCGGCCGGGCGGCGGCCGGGTGCCCGGCGGCGAGCGCGACGAACTGCGGCTCGCGGGCCATCAGCACCCGGTGCTCGGCGTCCGGCGGCACCCGCAGCGGGAAGCCCTCGCTCTCGTACACGAAGGCCACGTCCAGCTGGTCGGCGGCGACCATCCGCAGCAGTGCGCTGGCGGAGATGTCGACGTGGATGGTGGTGTCGGTGTCGGGCAGCCGCTCGTGCACCCGGCGCAGCCAGGCGGCGACGGCCCGGCTGCCGACGCTGCCGATCCGCAGCCGCCGCTGCCGGCCGGGCCCGGTGGTGTCCCGGGCCTCCTGGCGGGCGGCGGCGACCAGGGCGGCCATCTCGCTGATCACCGGCCGGGCCCGGGACAGCACCGAGTGGCCGAGCGCGGTGGGCCGGCTGCCGGTCTGCTCGCGGGTGAACAGGGTTCCGCCGATGGCCCGTTCGATGCGGTGCAGCTGGGTGGTGAGGGAGGGCTGGGTCATGCCGAGTTGGAGCGCGGCCTTGCGGAGGCTGCCGGTGTCGGCGATCGCGCACAGCACCCGGAGGTGTCTCACGTCGAGCTCCACGACGGGAGCATAGACGTCACCGAGCCACATCGCCAAGGACATGACAGGGAATCAAGGGCAGGGCGAAGAGTCGCACCCCGCTGTCCGGCACCCGTATGCGGCCGGGTTATCGCCGGTTGACATCATCCGCGACGGGCCCGGGCGGGTCGAAGCTCGGGGGCACCACACCGCCCCGGCCCCGGCCGGGACGGCCCCCACCGCGCGCCGCCGCCGCACGGCCGGCCCCCACCGGCCCCGGCGGGCCGGCGCGCCGCGAATTCGGAGCCCCCACATGAAGCGATCCGTGCTGTCCGCGACCCTGGGCCTGGTCCTCGCCGGCGCCCTGGCCCTGCCCGCCACCGCCGTCGCCGCGCCCGCCGCGCCGTCCGCCCCGGCCGCGCAGACCCACACCGCCCGGGCGGCCTACGCCGGTTCGGCCGAGGAGACCGCGAACAACCAGGCGTTCTTCCAGGCCGTGCTGGCCGCCGTGAAGGCCAAGCGGGCCGCCGACCCCGGCCTGACCACCGTCACCGTCACCTACGACACCACCAATGCACCCTCCTTCGCCGGCGACATCGCCAACGCCGCGCAGATCTGGAACAGCTCGGTGCACAACGTCCAGCTCCAGGAGGCGAGCGGCGGCTCCGGCGACTTCTCGTACAACGAGGGAGACGACCCGAACGGCTCGTACGCCAGCACCGACGGGCACGGGCACGGCTACATCTTCATCGACCACCAGCAGGCCCAGCAGTACTACTCGCTCCGGATCGTCGCCCACGAAACGGGGCACGTGCTCGGCCTGCCCGACGACTACTCCGGTCCGTGCAGTGAGCTGATGTCGGGCCACGGCCCCGGCACGTCCTGCACCAACGCGCACCCCGACGCCAACGAGAGCGCCCAGGTCGACTCGCTCTGGGCGAACGGCTTGGCGGCGGCCAACTGACCTGCCTCGCAGGTGAATCGGGTGCGGCGGCCCGCCCGGCCGGAAACGGGCGGCCCGCCGCATGGGTACTTCCCCGCCCCGGAGCCTAGCCGCCCCCGGAACGGAATGCCAGGGGCATGGCTCGGTCAAGACGAGGAAAAGTCGGCTCGAATCCGAAGGGGTCCGGGGGTATTGGACCGGGCTATCGGTGGTTGACATCATCCGCCGGGCCGCCGGGCTGCCCGAAGCTCTGGGGACACCCGGTCGCCAGGTGTCCCCCCAGGCCGGCCCCCAACCCGGCCGCGGCACCCGGACCCGGAGTCCCCTACACCTCCAGGACCCCTTCAGGAGCCCCCACATGAAGCGATCCGTGCTGTCCGCGACCCTCGGCCTCGCCCTCGCGGCCGGTCTCGCCGTGCTGCCCACCACCGCGGCCGCCGCCGCCCCGGCCGCCCCGGCGGTCCAGGGCTACACCGCGTCGACGTACGCCGGTTCGGCCCAGGAGACGGCCGACAACCAGGCGTTCTTCCAGGCCGTGATGGCCTCCGCCAAGGCCAAGCAGGCCGCGAGCCCGGGCCTGGCCACCGTCGTGGTCACCTACGACGCCGGCTCCGCACCGTCCTTCCGCAACCAGATAGCCAACGCCGCGCAGATCTGGAACGGCTCGGTCAGCAACGTCCGGCTGCAGGCCGGCTCGAACGCCGACTTCGCCTACTACGAGGGCAACGACAGCCGCGGCTCCTACGCCAGCACCGACGGGCACGGGCGCGGCTACGTCTTCCTCGACTACCAGCAGAACCGGCAGTACAACTCGGTCCGGGTGACGGCCCACGAGACCGGGCACGTGCTCGGCCTGCCGGACCACTACTCCGGCCCGTGCAGCGAGCTGATGTCGGGCGGCGGCCCCGGCACCTCCTGCACCAACCCCTACCCGAACGGCGCCGAGCGCAGCCGGGTCAACTCGCTCTGGGCGCGCGGCTGACGGCACCGCTGACACCGCCGTCGGTACCGGCGCCACCGTCGGCGCCACCCGTGAACGCCCCGGCCCGGCCGCGTCCGCAGCGGCCGGGCCGGGGCGTCGCCGGAGGGCGGGTACGGGGGCGCGTACGGGGAGGGCGGGTACGGAGGGCGCGTACGGGCCGGGCTGTCGGTGCCGCGTGCGAGCATGCGGGCGAGACCCGTCCGCCCCGCTCCGAAAGGCGCCGCCGCCATGCCCCGTCCCGTCCCCGAGCAGCTCGCCGACCTCCCGTACGCCGAGCTGCTGCGCCCGCACACCGGCCCGCTGCGCAGCGACGAGCGGTACGACACCGCGCACTTCGACGGCGGCGCGCACACCGACGAGTCGGGCGCCGGGGCGGCCTTCCTGGAGTGCGCCTTCACCGGGGTCGCGCTCAGCGGGGTCAAGCTGCGCCAGGCCCGGTTCAACGAGGTCTGGGTGCAGGCCGGCCGCTGGGTGGCCTGCGACCTGAGCGACACCGAGTGGCAGGACAGCTCCTTCGTCGGCGGGGTGCTGGCCGGGGTCGCCGGGTACGGGGCGGCGCTGCGCCGGGTGGTGTTCCGCGGCTGCAAGCTGGAGGCGGTCAACCTGCGTTCGGCCGTGCTGCGGGACGTCGTGTTCGAGGACTGCCTGCTGCGCGACGTGGACTTCGGCGAGGCGAAGCTGACCGGGGTGTCCTTCCCCGGCTCGACGCTGGAGGAGGTCCGGCTGCGCGGGGCCGTGCTGAGCAAGACCGATCTGCGCGGGGCCGCCCGGCTCGGCCTGGCGGACGGCCACCAGGGGCTGCGCGGGGCGGTCATCAGTACCACCCAACTGCTGGAGCTGGCGCCGCAGTTCGCCCAGGCGCTGGGCATCGAGGTGAAGGACCGCTGACCGCGGGCCCGGCCTGCCCCGGTGGAGGCGGTCTCCCCGGGGCATCAGCCGGGCGTTCAGCCCGGCGTCGTTCGGTGACGCCCGGACGAACAGTCCGACAAACCTGCTGCGCGCATCTGGTGGCACGCTCCGGCCGAGGTGGAGACTGCTCCGCGATCGATGGCCCCGAGTTGTGTACACAACCTTGCCAGTGAAGGGACGGACCGGGCTGATGGCCGAGTTGAGTCGTAGAAAGTTCGTCACGCTGTCCGGCGCCGCCGCGGCCGGCCTCGCGGTGGCCGGCACCGGCACCGGAGCCGCGGACGCAGCGGCCGCCTCCAGCACCACGCTCAGCACCACCGGCACCATCACCGACGTGCAGCACGTGGTGATCCTGATGCAGGAGAACCGCAGCTTCGACCACTACTTCGGCACCCTGAAGGGCGTCCGCGGCTTCGCCGACCGGGCCGCCATCCAGATCTCCGGCGGCAACAGCGTCTTCAACCAGCCGAACGGCCTGTTCGCCCGCCAGTACCCGTGGGCCTTCAACCCCTCCGGCGCGAGCGGCTCCCCGGAAACCCAGGCCCAGTGCAACGGCGACCTCTCGCACGCCTGGTCCGACCAGCACAAGGCCTGGAACGGCGGCAAGATGGACTCCTGGGTGTCCGCCAAGGGCACCGTCCGCACCCTCGGCTACCTGCAGCGCGGCGACATCCCGTTCCACTACGCGCTGGCCGACAACTGGACCGTCTGCGACGCCTACCACTGCTCGGTGCTGAGCGCGACCGGCCCCAACCGCACCTACCACTGGAGCGGGACGATCGACCCGGCCGGCACCGCCGGCGGCCCGGCCTACGACGGCGGCTCCGAGTCCAACCTGCGCTGGCAGACCTACGCCGAGGCGCTGGAGGCCGCCGGCGTCAGCTGGAAGGTCTACCAGAACGCCAACGACAACTTCGGCGACAACGCCCTCGCCTACTTCAGCCAGTTCACCGGTGCCGCGGCCGGCAGCGCGCTGGCCGTCAAGGGCATGGGCTCCGTCCCCGCCGTCACCGGCCGGACCCCGGACGACATCGCCGCCGCGATCCGGGCCGACGTGCAGAACGGCACCCTGCCGCAGGTCTCCTGGATCGTCGCCGACCAGCAGTCCTCCGAGCACCCCTACGCCACCCCGCAGGACGGCGCGCACTTCGTCCACATGGTGCTGGACGCCCTGAACGCGGACCCCAACGTGTTCAACTCGACCGTCCTGCTGATCAACTACGACGAGAACGACGGCTTCTTCGACCACGTCCCGCCGCCGGCCGCGCCCGCGGGCACCGCGGGCGAGTTCTACAACTCCACCAACATCGGCCTCGGCTTCCGCGTCCCGCTGATCGCCGTCTCCCCGTGGACCCGCGGCGGCTGGGTCAACTCCGAGACCTTCGACCACACCTCGGTGCTGCGCTTCCTGGAGGTGTGGACCGCCGCCCTCGGCACGCCCGCCACCAGCCCCAACATCAGTGCCTGGCGCCGGAAGGTCTGCGGCGACCTCACCTCGGTCTTCGACTTCGCCAACCCGGTGTACGGCCTGCCCGGCCTGCCCGACACCTCGCAGACCATCGGCCTGTCCACCTGCGGCCCGCTGCCCAACCCCTCGCCCGCCAACAACGCGCTGCCCGCCCAGGAGCCCGGCACCCGCCCGGCCCGGGCCCTGCCGTACCAGCCCAACGCCAACCTCGACCACCTGGAGTTCGGCTCCGCCGGGGTGATGAAGGTCTGGATCAAGATGGAGAACGCGGGCACCGCGGCCGCCAACTCCGCCCACTTCGCGGCCTACGCCAACGCCTACCGCAGCGGCGGCCCCTGGCAGTACACCGTCGACCCGGGCGGCAACACCAGCGACTTCTTCAACTGCGGCACCGGCTTCGGCGGCGGCCCGTACGACCTCACCGTGGTCGGCCCCAACCGCTTCCTGCGCCGCTTCAAGGGCGACGCCACCAAGGCGGGCAAGAACGCGGCGGTCACCGCCTCGTACGCGGTGGAGCCGGGCACCGGCAAGCTCGCCGTCTACTTCAAGCTGGCCAACGCCGGCAGCGCGCCGATGACCTTCACCATCACCTCCACCAACTACCGCACGGACGGCCCCTGGACGTACCAGGTCCCGGCCGGCGGCAGCGTCAGCGACTACTTCAACGCGGTCGCCTACAACAACGGCTGGTACGACTTCACCGTCACCGTGGACGCCGACAGCAGCTGGTCGCAGCGCTTCACCGGCCACCTGGAGACGGGCACCCCCAGCGTCAGCGGCTGACCGGCCCGGCGCCCCGGCGCGGGAGGCCGCGCCGGGGCACCGGCATTCGACGGGATCAGAAGCGGCCGTTGTCGTCCTGGTCCACCCACCAGCCGTCCTGGCAGACCCGGCCCTCGGGGTCGGTGGCGCCCTCGGGGTAGTCGCCGTAGCCCGTGGTCTGGCCGTTCGGGCCGGGGAAGTAGCTGGTGTAGTAGTAGCGGCAGCCCTGGCCGCTGGTGGCGGCCTGGGCCGACGGGACGACGGACAGCACGGCGCCCGCCGCGCAGACGGCCACCAGCGCGGCCCGGGTGAACCTTCGCATGTGATCTTCCCTCGCTCAGGGGGCACGGCGCGGCCCCGACGTGACCACCTTGGCCCGCGAGCCGGGCGGATCGCGCACGTCCGATGGGTAAACCACCTGATCGCGCTGCGAGTCGGGGCGCTCGTTGACGACGGTGCCGGGCGGGCCCTAGCCGAACAGGCCCCGGTTCACGCGAACGGGCCCCGGGGGAACCACGGGTCGTGGACCTCCCGGGGCCCGTACGGCGTCAGCAGGGTGAAGGTGTGCACCCCCGCCGCGTACTCGGCGAGCTGCACCGCGCCGTAGCGGGTCTCCAGCTCGGCCTGCACCGGCACCGGCAGCTTGCTCAGCGCCCGCCGCAGCTGCAGCGCGTCCCGCCGGCTGATCGGGTGCGGGGTGCGCAGCACCAGCCGCAGCGGGCTGAGCGGCCCCGCCACCGGGACGCCGGTGCCCAGTTCGTAGCCGACCGCGCCGACCGGCCCCCAGGCGAGCCGGTGGTCCGCGACCAGCCGGCCGACCTCCGGCAGCAGGGCCAGCGCCGGGATCCCGGCGACCCGCTCGGGGGCCAGCCGCTCCAGCCGTCCGGCCAGCTGCTCGGGCCGCAGGGTCCGGGCCACCGCGGCCCAGGGGGCCAGCGCGTCCAGCCGCTGCCCGGGGCGCGGGCCGCGTACGGTCACCGGGGTCCAGTGCTCGGGCGCGGCCGCCCGGTCCCGGGTGCAGCGCTGCGGGTGCGGGACGTCCACCGGGGCGCCGATCAGCGAGGGCGCCCGGCCGACGGTGACCCACGGGTGCGCCCGCAGCACCGTCCGCGCCCAGTCCGGCAGCTCGCCGCCGGCCAGCGGGCGCAGCGAGCTCGGGCACTGCATCAGCAGCAGGTCGTGGGTGCCGGGCAGCCGTCCGTCCAGCGCGGCCAGGGCGCCGACCCGGCGGCGCGGTCCGTCGTGCAGTTCCTCGGTCGAGTTCCTCACACCGTCACCCTCCGCCCGTCCGGAACCGCCCGGCTACGGCCCTTGGACGCGTCGGGCCGGGACCAAAGGCTCAACGTGCGGGCGCCGGAGCCCGGTGTGAGAGTGGGGGACAGCCCGGTAATCCGTTCGGAGGAGGAGTGATGGGCATCCTCGACAGGATCTTCCACAGGGGGCACGAGGCCACCGGCCCGGAGGCCGCCGAGCGCGCCGCGCTCGCGCACGACGAGGCCGCCGACGCGTACAGCGACGACATCGAGCGGACCAGGGAGACGCAGGAGCGGACGGCCGCCCAGGAGGAGGAGGCCGACCGGCGGGCCGCCGAGAACATGACGGCCGAGGGCGACCCCTGGGACTGAGGTCCGAGGCTGGGGTCCGAGTGGGACTGAGGTCCGAGTGCGGCTGAGGTCCGAGGCCTTCAGGGCGCCCGCGGCGGAAGCGGCGGGCGCCGCAGGTCCGGCCGGGGCGTGGACTCCGGCGGGGGCGCGGCGGCCGGGGCGTCCTCCAGCAGCTCCAGGGCCAACTGGACGGCGGCGACCAGCTCCGGGTGGCGCCCCCGCGCCCAGTCCTGCGGGGCGCGCAGCACGTGCACGTCCGGCTCGACGCCCCGGTTCTCCACCGACCAGCCGAGCCCGCCGCTGAACCAGGAGGCGTTCTTCGGCACCGAGATCTGGGTGCCGTCGCCCAGGGTGTGCCGCCCGGTCATCCCGACCACGCCGCCCCAGGTGCGGCTGCCGATCACCGGGCCGAGGCCGAGCAGCTTGATCGCCGCGATGATCACGTCCCCGTCCGAGCTGGTCGCCTCGTCCGCGAGCGCCACCAGCGGGCCGCGCAGTGCGTGCCGGGGCCAGCGGACGGGCTGGCGGTCGCGGCTGAAGTCCCAGGCGAGGACGTGCCGGGTGAGCTTCTCCAGGACGAGTTCGGAGACGTTGCCGCCGGCGTTGCCGCGTACGTCGAGGACCAGCGCGGGCTTGTCCAGTTCGCGCCGCAGGTCGCGGTTGAACTGCGCCCAGCCGGAGCCGCCGAGGTCCGGGATGTGCAGGTAACCGCACCGGCCGTCACTGAACTCCCGTACCAGGGAACGGCGTTTGGTCACCCAGTCCTGGTAGCGGACGGCCCGTTCGTCGGTCAGCGGGGTGACGGTGATCCGCCGCACCGGGCCGTCCGGGCCGCTGCGCAGGGCGAGTTCGACGGTGGTGCCGCCGGTGCCGGCCAGCAGCGGCAGCGGGCCGCGCACCGGGTCCACCGGGCGGCCGCCGACCTCCAGCAGCTCGTCGCTGTCCCGGACGCCACGGGCGGCCAGCGGGGCGCGGGCGCGCGGGTCGGAGGACTCGCCGGGCAGCACCCGGTCGACCAGCCAGCGGCCGTCGGGGGAGCGGTGGGCGTTGGCGGCGAGCAGGCCGAGCGGCTGCTGGGCGAGGGTGGGGCCCTCGGCGCGCCGGGAGGGGGTGACGTAGGCGTGCGAGGTGCCGAGCTCGCCGAGGAGTTCGCGCAGCAGGTCGGCGAAGTCGTCGGGTGAGCAGACCCGTTCCAGCAGCGGCTCGTACTGGGCGACCAGCGCGGGCCAGTCCAGGCCGGACATCCGCTCGTCCCAGAACTGGTCCCGGACGATCCGGGCGGCCTCGTGGTACGCCTGGCGCCACTCGGCGGCCGGGTGCACGGTGTGGGTGATCCGGCGCAGGTCGACGCTGGTCCCGGCGGAGGGGGCGGCGACCGGGACCACCCGCAGGGTCCCGGCCGAGTAGACCGCGATCGAGCCGCCGTCCCCGGAGACCGCGTAGCCGTCCAGCTTGTCGACCAGCGTGCTGCGGGTGCCCCGGGCCAGGTCGAAGTGCTCCAGCGAGGGGCGGCCGGAGGTGTCGTCGGGGTTGGCGAAGGTCTGCCCGAGGGTGCCGGAGATCGGCCAGCGCAGCCAGACCAGGCCGCCGCGCACCGCGTCGGTGGCCGAGTACTTGGAGGCGATCACCGGGAACTGCAGCAGCCGCTCGCCGATGCCCACCGGGTCGACCCGGACGGTGCCGTCGCCGCCGCCGTCCCCGCGCGGGGCGCCGTCCTCGGCGGGGGCGGCGAACGGGGAGGGCGTGTCGGCGGTGAGCGGGACGAGGTACGGGCGGCAGCCGACCGGGAAGGAGAGGTCGCCGGTGTGCACGTCGTGGACGGGGTCGAAGCCGCGCCAGGACAGGAAGGCCAGGTAGCGGCCATCCCGGGTGAACACCGGCTGCTCGTCCTCGAACCGGCCGTCGGTGACGTCGGTGGTCGCCGCGGGCGCGTCGGTGCGGGTGAGCCGGATCCGGCGCAGCGAGCGCCCGGCGGCCGGCTGGGACCAGGCGATCCAGTGCGAGTCGGGGGAGAACCGGGCGCTGGCGATCGGCCCGTAGTCGGAGGCGGCCAGTTCGCGCACCCCGCCGTCCTCGGCGGAGACCAGCAGCAGCCGCCCGTCCGAGGTGGTGGCGGCGAGCCGGGTGCCGTCGGGGGCGGCGGTGAGCTCCAGGACCCGGCCGAGCCGGCCGGCGGCGAGCACCCGGTGGCGGTGCCGGTCCCCGCCCGTCGATCCGGAGGGGCCCTCGTGGCCGGGCAACGGCACCACCTCGATCGCGTCGGCGCCCTCGGCGTCGGTGATCCAGGCCGCCTCCCCGGTGTGCCCGAGCACCACCGGCAGCCGGGTGCGCACCCCGGGGGTGTCGGCGAGCGCGCGGGCCGGGCCGTCCTTGTGGGTGAGCCAGTACTGGCTGCCGCGCACGGTGATCACCCCGGCCCGGCCGGTCTGGTCGCAGGCGAGGTCCTTGACCTGGGAGGCGGCGCCGACCTGGTACGGGCGGCGGCCGGCCCGGGCGCCGCCGAGCGGCACGTGCAGCCGGTGCGGGGCGGGGGCGTCCAGGCCGTCCAGCAGCCAGAGGTCGCCGGCGTGCTGGTAGACGATCCGGGTGCCGTCGGTGGCGGCCTCGCGGGCGTAGTAGGAGGCGTGGTCGGTGTGCCGGCGCAGGTCGGTGCCGTCGGGGCGGCAGGAGTAGAGGTTGCCGACGCCCTCGTGGTCGGAGAGGAAGGCGATCCGGTCGTCGGGGGGCTCGCCGACCGGCATGGGGGAGGCGAGGTGGCCGGTGTGCCCGGGGAGGATCAGCTCGCCGTCCACCCAGAGCCGGCCGACCGCGCCGCCGCGGTAGCGCTTCCAGGCGGCGGGCTCGTGCGGGGCGGAGCCGGTGAGCAGGACGGTCCGGGTCCGGCTGAGCTGGGCGTCACCGACCGGGCCCCAGGGCATCCGGCGGCCGGGGGAGCCGTCGGGCGGCAGGGCGTGCGCCCAGGTGTAGTGGCCGAAGGGCTCGTGGAAGGAGGTGACGGCCAGCACCTCGCCGTCCGGCAGCCAGCCGCGCACCCGGGTGTCCTGGCTGCCCCAGTAGCTGAGCCGGCGGGTCTCGCCGCCCTCGACCGGGGCGGTCCACACCTCGGGGGTCAGGCCGAGCCAGCTGGTCCAGGCGAGGGTGGCGCCGTCGGGGGAGAAGCGGGGGTGGCTGACCCGGGTGCGGTCGCAGCCGACCCGCCAGGCCCGGCCGGTGGCGGCGGCCCCGGCGTCCAGCGGGGCGATCCAGACGTCGTCCTCGGCGGTGAAGGTGAGCAGGCCGCCGTGCAGGTGGGGGTGGCGGAGGTAGCCGGGCGGGGTCACTCCTCCATCCTTCGACGGGGTGTCACCCCCGGCAACCGGAGACGACCCTCCCGTACCGGTCTGGACCATTGACAGCGCACCGGCGGATCCACTTCAGTGGTCTAGTCCAACTTGGGTGCCAGGCCGGGCCGTTCCCCCCACTGGCGCGTGCTCCGGCGTGCCCTCGGACGTCCCCCACGACCGTGCCACGCAGGAGCACCCCCATGCGCAGAAACCTGAGAAACGGCCTCGCGGCCGGAACCGCCTCCGCCGTCGCCGCGGCCACCCTGGTCGGCGTCACCCTGGGCCTGGCGCCCGCCGCCTCGGCCGGCGAGTTCCTGGTCAACGGCGGCTTCGAATCCGGCTCGCTCGGCCCGTGGAGCTGCTCCGGCAACTCCGGCAGCGTGGTCACCTCCCCGGTGCACGGCGGGAGCCACGCGCTCGCCGCCGCGGCCACCGCGGGCGACACCGCCCAGTGCGCCCAGACCGTCGCCGTCGCACCGAACACCACCTACACGCTCAGCGCCTGGGTCAACGGCTCCTACGTCTACCTGGGCGTCGACGGCGGCGGCCCCAGCACCTGGACGCCCGGCACCGGCGGGGCGTACCAGAAGCTCAGCGTCGGCTTCACCACCGGCGCAAGCCAGACCACCGCCACCGTGTACACCCACGGCTGGTACGGGCAGGGCACCTACTACGCGGACGACATCTCGCTGGACGGCCCGGGCGCCCCCAGCCCGACCCCGACCCCGACCCCGACCTCCACGCCGACCCCGACGCCCACCTCCACGTCCACGCCGACCGGGACCCCGACGGGCACCCCCACCGGAACGCCCACCGGAACGCCCACGGGAACGCCCACCGGCACCCCGACCGGCACCCCCGCCGGCAGCCACACCCTGGTCGGCTACCTGCACGCCAGCTTCGCCAACGGCGCCGGCTACACCCGGATGGCCGACGTCCCCGCGTCCTGGGACATCATCGACCTCTCCTTCGGCGAGCCCACCTCCCCGACCTCCGGCGACATCCGCTTCAACCGCTGCTCGGCCACCGACTGCCCGACCGTCGAGTCCGACGCCGACTTCAAGGCGGCCATCGCCGCCAAGCGGGCCCAGGGCAAGAAGGTGCTGATCTCGATCGGCGGCCAGAACGGCCAGGTCCAGCTGACCACCACCGCCGCCCGGGACACCTTCGTCAGCTCGGTCTCGGCGATCATCGACAAGTGGGGCCTGGACGGCCTGGACATCGACTTCGAGGGCCACTCGCTCTCCCTCGACACCGGCGACACCGACTTCAAGAACCCGAAGAGCGCGGTCATCGTCAACCTGATCTCGGCGCTGAAGACCCTCAAGGCCAAGTACGGCCCGGGCTTCGTGCTGACCATGGCGCCGGAGACCTTCTTCGTCCAACTCGGCTACCAGTACTACGGATCCGGCCCCTGGGGCGGTCAGGACCCGCGCGCCGGGGCGTACCTGCCGGTCATCTTCGCGCTGCGCGACGACCTCACCCTGCTGCACGTCCAGGGCTACAATTCCGGCTCGATCATGGGCCTGGACAGCCAGTACCACTCGATGGGCGGCGCCGACTTCCACGTCGCGATGACCGACCTGCTGCTCAACGGCTTCCCGGTGGCGGGCAACGCGAACAACGTGTTCCCGCCGCTGCCCGCCTCGAAGGTCGCCATCGGCATGCCGGCCACCACCAACGCGGGCAACGGCTACGTCGCCCCGGCCGAGGTGGACAAGGCCCTGGACTGCCTCACCAAGCTGGCCAACTGCGGGACGTACGTGCCGCGTTCGGGCGCCCAGCCGAACCTGGCCGGGCTGATGACCTGGTCGGTCAACTGGGACCAGTTCGGCGGCCGGGAGTTCTCCAAGAACTTCGACGCCTACTTCGGCCGCTGACCGGAGGCGGGGTCCGTGCCCGTCGGGTGCGGACCCCGTGCGGCGCCGTCAGGGCACCAGCAGCCGCTTCGCCCCCTCCACCACCGCGGGGGAGGCCTTGGCGAGGGCGCCCGCGGTGTACGGCGGCTGCGGGTCGTACTCGATGAGCAGCTGGATCGCCTGCGCGGTCTCGTCCCCGGCGATCAGGCCGGTCAGGGTGAGCGCGAGGTCGATCCCGGCCGAGACCCCGGCCGCGGTCGCGTACTTGCCGTCGACCACGGTCCGCTCGGTGCCGGTGGGCTCCGCCCCGAACCGGGTCAGCTGGTCCAGCACGCCCCAGTGGGTGGTGGCCCGGCGGCCGCGGAGCAGCCCGGCGGCGCCCAGGATCAGCGAGCCGGAGCAGACCGAGGTGGTCCAGGTGGTGGTCGCGTCCACCCGGCGCACCCAGTCGAGCACCGCCTCGTCCGTCAGCTGCGCCTCCGTCCCGGGCCCGCCGGGGACCAGCAGCAGGTCGGCCGAGTCCACCTCGTCGAGGAGGGCGTCCGCGGTCAGCGCCAGGCCGGCCAGGTCGTTGCGGACCGGGCCGCGCTCCGCGGCGGTGAACACCACCTCGGCGCCGGGGATCCGGGACAGCACCTCGTACGGGCCGACCACGTCCAGGCTGGTGAACTCGGGGTAGAGCAGGATCGCGATGCGCATCAGTGACCTCCAACGGGCAGTGGAGCAACGGGCGGTGGAGCAACGGATTGGGCAGCAACGGGCGGTGGAGCAACGGGCGGTGAATCGTCGGGCCGGGTGCGGAAGCGGCGGCGGTACTCGGCGGGTGGGACGGCCAGGGTCCGGACGAAGGCGCGCCGCATCGCCTCCGGGGTGCCGTAGCCGCAGGAGCGCGCGATCCCCTCGACGCCGTCGTCGGTGTCCTCCAGCCGCCGCCGGGCGGCCTCCAGCCGGACCCCGTCCACGTACCGGCCCGGGGGCACCCCCACCTCGGCGGCGAAGGCCCGGGCGAAGTGCCGCGGGGACAGTGCCGACCGGGCGGCCAGCGACTCGACCGACAGGTCCGCCTCGGGGTGCTCGGCGATCCACCGCTGGACCTCGCGCAGCGGCTGCCGGGCCGCCACCTGGGCGGCCAGCTGGGTGCTGAACTGGGCCTGGTTGCCCGGCCGGCGCAGGAAGACCACCAGGTGACGGGCGATCAGCAGCGCGGCGTCCCGGCCGAGGTCCTCCTCGACCAGGGCCAGCGCCAGGTCGATCCCGGCGGTGACCCCGGCCGAGGTGGCGAGGCGCCCGTCCCGGACGTGGATCGGATCCGGGTCGACCGCCACGTCCGGGAAGCGGCGGGCCAGCTCCGTGCAGAAGGCCCAGTGGGTGGTCGCCCGGCGCCCGGACAGCAGCCCGGCCTCGGCGAGCAGGAAGGCCCCGGTGCACACCGACACCACCCGCTCGGCCCGGCCGGCCAGCTCCCGGATCCGCGCCACCAGGGCGGCGTCCGGGTCCTCGAAGCCCTCCCCGCCCGGGACCAGCAGGGTGTGCACCGGCCCGACCTCGGCCAGGTCCACGTCCGGCAGCAGCCGCAGCCCGCTGGCGCTGCGCACCGGCCGACCGCCGGGGGAGGCCGTGGTCACCCGGTACGCGCCCGGCCGCCCGGCGGCCGCGCCTCCGGCGGCGAACACCTCCAGGGGGCCGGTGACGTCCAGGCTCTGCACGCCGTCGTAGAGGACGACGACCACGCTGCGCGCTCTCATGCGGTCAGCCTGTCACCGGCCCGTGATGGCAGCAATGACCTGTTTCCCACCTTTCCTGCCACCGGTGGGCGGGGCGCGGGTGTGGGCGCGGGTGGGCGGAAACGCCGAGAGGCCCCTTGCTCTCGCAAGGGGCCTCTCGGCTGTCTGTGCGCCGCCAGGGACTCGAACCCCGGACCCGCTGATTAAGAGTCAGCTGCTCTAACCAACTGAGCTAGCGGCGCCTGCTGACGTGGAGAACATTACCTGGTCAGCGGCCGAAACACACAATCGGCCCGGAGGCCCCCAGGCGCCCAGGGGCTCGCACGGTGAGGCGCTCAGGCGGTCAGCACCACCTTGCCGCGGACGTGCCCGGTCCCGACCAGCCGGTGCGCATCGGCGGCCTTCTCCAGCGGCAGCGTCTCGGCGATCTCCATCCGCAGCCCGCCGGCCTCCCACAGCCGGACCAGCTCGGCCAGCCGCTCGGCGGTGCGCGGCGCCCGCAGCCCCCGGACGCCCAGCCGCTCGGCCTCCGGGTAGTCGACCACGGTGCCGATCCGGTCCCGGTCGGCGACCAGTTCGACGGAGGCCGCCAGGGCGCCCCGCCCGGCCGCGTCGAAGGCCGCGTCCACCCCCCGCGGCGCGACCGCCCGGACCCGCTCGACCAGCCCCTCCCCGTACGCGACCGGGACCGCGCCCAGCTCGCGCAGGTAGTCGTGGTTGCGCTCGCTCGCGGTGCCGATCACGGTGGCGCCCAGGGACTGGGCGAGCTGGACGGCGACGGTGCCGACCCCGCCGCTGGCGCCGTGCACCAGCACGGTGTCGCCGGGGCCGACCCCGAGCAGGTCGAGCGCCACGTGCGCGGTCTGGCCGGAGGCGGAGAGTGCGCCGGCCTGCTCCCAGGGCATTCCGGCGGGCTTGGCCACCAGCTGGTCGGCGTCCACCGCGACCAGCTCGGCCTGGCAGCCCAGCACCCGGAAGCCCAGCACCTCGTCGCCGACCCGCCAGCGGTCGACGCCCGGCCCGATCCGGTCCACCACCCCGGCGAACTCGTTGCCGAGGACGAACGGCTCCTCGGCGACCAGCCCCGGCGGGCGGAAGCCCTCCCGGATCGCGAGGTCCACCGGCTGGACGGCGGCGGCGTACACCCGCACCCGGACCTCGCCCGCCGCGGGCTCCGGGTCCGCCACCTCGGTGACCCGCAGGACCTCCGGACCGCCGGACCTCGGTACGGTGACCGCCTTCATGGGGGCTCCTCTCGCCGATTCGCTGCTCGAACTCCCCGATCATCGAACGTGAAGTGCGCTTGAGGTCAAGCGTTCGTCCGGCGTGTCCCCACCGATGGGCGCATTGTCAGATTTATCCTGGGCGGCGCTCAGCCGTCCGTCGTGGCCCCGGCACCCGTCGTGGCCCGGTCGTCCGTCGTGGCCCGCCCGGCCGCCCGCAGCCCGGCGATCCGCCGCGGCTCGGCCGCCCGTCGTTGCCCAGCCGTCGAGAGGAACCTCCCCGTGGGCCAGCTGCCCCTGTTCTTCCTGGTGCTGCTCGCCTCCGTGGTGACCATGCCACTCGCCCGAAAGACGGGCGTGCCGCAACCGGTCCTGATGACCCTGCTCGGCATCGTCATGGCGATCGTCCCGCAGATCCCCGACGTCAAGATCGAGCCCGAGCTGATCCTCCCGCTGGTCCTGCCGCCGCTGATCTTCGCCGTCGCCCGGCGCTCCACCGTCCGCTACTTCAAGGCCAACGTCCGCTCGATCCTGCTGCTGGCCGTCGCCCTGGTGGTGGTCACCACGATCGCGGTGGCCGGCACCGTGCACTGGCTGCTGCCCGCGCTGCCGCTGGCCGCCGCGATCGCGGTCGGCGCGCTGGTCTCCCCGCCCGACCCGGTGGCCGCGGTGGCGGTGGCCGGCAGCGTCGGACTGCCCCGCCGGCTGGTGGCGATCCTGGAGAGCGAGGGCCTGTTCAACGACGTCACCGCGATCGTCATCTACTCGCTCGCCATCGAGGCCGTGGTCAGCGGCGACTTCTCGATCGGCCACGCCGTGGTGCGCTTCGTGCTCTCCGCGGTGCTCGCGGTGGTCGTCGGCGTGGTGCTCGGCTGGGTGAACGCCAAGCTCGCGGAGCGCCTGGACGACCCGACCCAGCAGGTCGCGCTCAACCTGCTGGTGCCCTTCGCCGCCTACGCCGTCGCCGAGGAGATCCACGGCTCCGGGGTGCTCGCCGTGGTGATCTGCGCGCTCTACCTCGCCGAGCGGGCCTCCGACGCCGACGCCGTCTCCTACCGGCTGGTCGGCAACGCCTTCTGGGAGGTGGTCGAGATCCTGATCACCGGCGTCGCCTTCGGCCTGATCGGCCTGGAGCTGGCCACCGTGCTCAAGGAGGCCGGCCGCGGCTGGACCGGCTTCCTGGGCGACGCCGCCGTGGTCATCGCGGTCGTGGTGGCGGTCCGGTTGCTCTGGCTGCTGCCGGCCGGCTGGCTGTCGAAGCGGCTGCGCAAGGACGCCGAGGAGGACACCCCGTTCAGCTGGAAGGAGAGCGTGGTCCTCTGGTGGTCCGGCATGCGCGGGGTGGCCACCGTCGCCCTGGCCCTGGCCATCCCGCTCACCCTGCACTCCGGCGCCGACTTCCCGGAGCGCGGCCGGCTGGTGTTCATCGCTTTCAGCGTGGTGCTGTTCACCCTGCTGGTCCAGGGCCTGACCCTGCCCTGGCTGGCCAAGCGGCTCCAGCTGGACATCGACCAGGACGCCCACGAGCAGGCCGTGCGTCAGCTGTGGTGGCGCGCCGCCAAGGCCGGGCTCACCCGGCTCGGCGAACTGGAGGAGCAGGACAAGCTGCCCGCCGAGGTCGCCGACCGGCTGCGGGACCGTCAGCACGACCGGCTGGCCCGGCTCTGCCCGGAGAACTACGCCGAGGAGGAGGCCGCCGAGGCGAAGCTGCGGATCGACCAGTGGCGGGCTGCCCGGGACGTCGAGCAGGAGATGATCGCCGCCTCCCGGCGCGAGATGCTCGCCGCCCGCAGCGAACTCGGCGCCGACCCGGAGCTGGTCGACCAGGTGCTCCGCGGGCTGGACCTGCGCACCGAACGGAAGTGACGAGGGGTCCGCTCGCCGGGGGCCGGAATGTGCGCCACCCCCTCCCGGGTTGCATAGGCTGAACCCGGGCAGGCCGTCAACGGAGTCGGCGCACCACCAGTACCGTCACGACCTCGCGGAAGACCCTCATGGCCTGGCCCTCACGCACGGCCCTGCCGGTTTCTGCACCCAGATGAATCGAGGACCCACCGATGTCGGAGACCCGCGCCGACGCCCGCACCCCGCTCGACCGGACCCCGCAGTGGGCCGCCCTGGCCAAGCACCGGGCGGAGCTGGGCGAGACCCACCTGCGCGAGCTGTTCGCCGCCGACCCCGAGCGCGGCCGCACCCACACCCTGCAGGTCGGCGACCTGCACGTGGACTACGCCAAGCACCTGGTCACCGACGAGACGCTGGAGCTGCTGCGCGAGCTCGCCGCCGCCACCGGCGTCGCCGAGCTGCGGGACGCCATGTTCCGCGGCGAGAAGATCAACATCACCGAGCAGCGCGCCGTCCTGCACACCGCGCTGCGCGCCCCGCGCGGCGCCGTCGTCGAGGTCGACGGCGTCAATGTCGTCCCCGGCGTGCACGCCGTCCTGGACAAGATGGCGGCCTTCGCCGACCGGGTCCGCAGCGGCGAGTGGAAGGGTCACACCGGCAAGCCGATCCGCACGGTGGTCAACATCGGCATCGGCGGCTCCGACCTCGGCCCGGCGATGGCCTACGAGGTGCTCCGCTCCTTCGGCCGGCGCGACCTCGCGGTCCGCTTCGTCTCCAACGTGGACGGCGCCGACCTGCACGAGGCGGTCCGGGACCTCGACCCGGCCGAGACGCTGTTCATCGTGGCCTCGAAGACCTTCACCACCATCGAGACCATCACCAACGCGATCTCCGCCCGCGGCTGGCTGCTCGACGGCCTGGACGCCGGCACCGAGGCGGTGGCCAAGCACTTCGTCGCGCTGTCCACCAACGCCCAGGGCGTGCAGGACTTCGGCATCGACACCGCCAACATGTTCGAGTTCTGGGACTGGGTCGGCGGCCGCTACTCCTACGACTCGGCGATCGGCCTCTCGCTGATGATCGCCATCGGCCCGGACGCCTTCCGCGAGATGCTGGACGGCTTCCACCTGGTCGACGAGCACTTCCGCACCGCCCCGGCGGAGCAGAACGTCCCGCTGCTGCTCGGCCTGCTGGGCGTCTGGTACGGCGCGTTCTTCGACGCCCAGGCGCACGCGGTGCTGCCGTACTCGCACTACCTGTCCAAGTTCACCGCCTACCTCCAGCAGCTGGACATGGAGTCCAACGGCAAGTCGGTGACCCGTGACGGCACCCCGGTCGGCTGGCAGACCGGCCCGGTGGTCTGGGGCACCCCCGGCACCAACGGCCAGCACGCCTACTACCAGCTGCTGCACCAGGGCACCAAGGTGATCCCGGCCGACTTCATCGGCTTCGCCCGCCCGGTCGCCGACCTGCCCGCCCGCCTGGCCGCCCAGCACGACCTGCTGCTGGCCAACTTCTTCGCCCAGACCCAGGCGCTGGCCTTCGGCAAGACCCCGGAGGAGGTCGCCGCCGAGGGCGTGCCGGCCGAACTCGTCCCGCACAAGACCTTCAAGGGCAACCACCCGACCACCACCATCCTGGCCGCCGAGCTGACCCCGTCGGTGCTCGGCCAGCTGGTCGCGCTGTACGAGCACAAGGTGTTCGTCCAGGGCGCGATCTGGAACATCGACTCCTTCGACCAGTGGGGCGTCGAGCTGGGCAAGGTGCTCGCCAAGCGGATCGAGCCGGTGCTGCTCACCGGTGAGGGCGGCGAGCAGCTGGACAGCTCCACCGCCGAGCTGGTCGCCCGCTACCGCGCGCTGCGCGGCCGCTGAGCCCCGGGTCGGGCCGTCCGCTCCGGCGGGCGGCCCGGCTGTCGCTGTTCAGGTTCGCGGCTCGCGACTGGCGGCTCGCGGTGCGGAAACGCCGAAAGGCCCCTTGCTTTCGCAAGGGGCCTTCCGGCTGTCTGTGCGCCGCCAGGGACTCGAACCCCGGACCCGCTGATTAAGAGTCAGCTGCTCTAACCAACTGAGCTAGCGGCGCCTGCTGACAGAGAAGACTTTAGCAGCGGCCGGCGGTCGAGCCAAAATCGAATACCGGCCGCCCCCCGTTCACCCGCCGGTCACGAGGACCGGCTCGGCCGGCACGCCCTGGCCGGGCTCGCGCGCCGCTCGGACGCAGGCCCACAGCACCACCGAGGCCCCGGGCAGCCAGGGCTCCCGCTCCTCCGGGGCGACGATCCAGCGGCCGGCGCTCCGGCCGGAGGAGTCCGGGCCGTGCACCATCCGCTGCAGCGGCGGCACGGTCACCGCGTCGCCCTTGCCGTGGCACAGCAGCGGCGGCACGTCCCGGGCCCACTCCTCCCAGGCCAGCAGCCGGCGCAGCCGGGGCGCCGCGCCGGGCTGGACGAACAGCAGGGTGCGCCCCCGGTAGGCCGCGACCGGGCCGCAGCCGGGGCCGGAGGCCCACAGCTCGTCCAGCACCCGGCGCCCGAACAGCGACGGCATGCTGATCACGTCGAAGGCCCGCCCGCAGGGCAGCACGGAGGGCGCCCACGGGCGGGCCTCCCAGAGGGCGCGCATGCTGCGCGGGTACTCGCTGGCGGAGGCCAGCCAGGCTTCCCCGGCCACGGTGACGTACTCCACGGATTGGTGCGTCCAGATGTCCACGCCCAGCAGCCTGCGCCGTGCGCGCCCCCGCCGTGGTGGAAAGCGCCGTTCGCCGGACAGGGCGGCGGGACGTCGCGTACCCTCCGCCGCTGGCATATGCCAGGGGACCGGCGATCAGTCCTCGTGGCGGCGCGGCTGGAGCAGGCCGCGGCCGTACTCGATCATCTTGGCGGCGTAGTCCGGCGTCCAGTCCGCCCGCTCGGCGACCTGGGTGCTCGACAGCGCGTCGAACCGGCGCGGGTCGGCGAGCTGCGCGGCGGCGACGGCCTGGAAGTCGGTGGCCCGCTCGGCGGCGGCCCGGAAGGCCAGGGCCAGCTCGGTGGAGCGGCGCAGCAGCTCGGCGGGGTCGTCGATCGACTCCAGGTCGAAGAATCGTTCCGGCTCCGGTTCGGCGGACTGCGGCTCGAACAGGAGCTGCGCGGGGCGCAGACGCCTGGTGGGCTCGGGCGCCTCGGCGGGGGAGTCGGGCATGGACGGACACCTCCGGGGTCTCGGGTGAGGGAGGGCGGTGGGCTGCTCCGGGCCGCACCGCCCGCCTGTGGCCGTCGTCCATTGTCTCGCGGCGGCGGCCGGTAGCGGAACGGTGCGCGTGCAGGCGCTATTCCCCCGGCGCGCGCCGGGACGGTGCCCCGGGCGCCGCGCTTCCTGATCGCATGCGAACCGGTTGGACCGGGCGACAGCATCCGTACCGCCGGAGTCCGTACCGCCGGAGTCCGCACCACGGAATCCGCACCACCGAACCGGGAGCACCCCATGCGCGCACTGTCCACCGGCCTCCTGCTGGCCGCCGCCGTCCTGGCCCCGGCTGCACCCGCCGCCGCCGCGGAGACGGCGCACGTCGTCACCGGGCCGCCCAGCAGCCCGGGCGGCGTCTCGACGGCCACCTGCCCGAGCGGCACCCACCTGACCGGCGGCGGCTACCGGCTCCAGCCCGACGCCGACGGGCCGGTGCGCGCCAGCGGGCCGACCGCCGACGCCACCGGCTGGAGCGCCCAGGCCGCCCACGGGTCCGTGGTGGCCTTCGCGGTCTGCGAGACCGAGGACTGACCCGTTCCGAGGACTGACCCGTTCCGAGGGCTGACAGGTACCGGGTCGGTCAGCCCGCGAGCGGCTACCGCAGGTGGACCCGGTGGCCGCTGAGGTGCTGGAGGACCTGGTGGTTGGCCTCCCAGCCGTCCGGGAAGGCCACCGGGACGCCCAACTGGACCGGCTCGGTCGCGGGGTGCTCGTCCAGCAGCTCGGCGATCCCGGCCCGGGCGACCACGATGCAGGCGTGCCGGTGCCGGGAGGCGAGCACGCAGAGCCGGCCGGTCTCCAGGTGGAAGGCGGTCGCGTCCGGGCGCCCGGAGAGCGGGTGCAGCACCACGGTGACGTCGTACTCCCGGCCCTGCAGCCGGTTCGCGGTGTCCACCGTGACGGCCGGCCCGACCGTGCCGTCCACCGGGACGCCCACCTTGAGCAGGGCGGCCCGCACCGCCGCCGCCTGGTCCCGGTGCGCCGTACCGACGGCGATCCGGTCCGCGGTGAGCGGGGCCTCGCCCTGCTCGGAGCGGGCGGTCAGCCCGCGCTCCAGCAGCCGCCGGACGGTCGCCGCGACGGCGGCCACCGCCTGCGGGTCGGTCCGTACGGTGTGCCGGGCGGGCAGCTCCAGCAACGCCCAGCCGTGCTCGGCGGCCCGGTCGATCACCGCGTCCAGCGCCGAGCCGTCCGGGCGGACGGCCGGGGTCAGCCCGCGGTCGTCCGGGCCGGTGCCGGAGCGGAACGGCGTGTACGGGTAGAACGCCCGGGAGATCAGCGGCGCCGCGCTGGCCGGTAGTCGCCAGGAGACCGGCAGCCGGTGCGGCTCGATCTGCGGGTTGTGCGCCAGCATCGTCACCACCGCGCTGCTGGACGGGTCGTAGGACAGGCCCGCCCACTGCTCGGTGCCGACCACGGTGAACGGGTCCAGCTGGCCCGGGTCGCCGACGAACAGCGCCCGCTCGAACAGCCGGGCCACCGCGAGCAGGGCGTCCGAGCGCATCTGGTACGCCTCGTCGACGATCGCGTGCCGCCACGGCGCCTCGGCCCGCACCCACTGCCACTTGGCGGCGGTGGAGATCACCACGTCGTGCTCGACCAGGTCGGCGACCTTGTCGGAGGGCGTGACGTTGGCGTGCCGGAGCACCTCCGGGCCGGGCCGGGAGTCCGCCGCGTGCAGTCGGCCGATCGTCAAGTCCGGTGCTTTCTCGGCCAGTCGGCCGACCAGGTCATCCACCTGCCCGTTCGTCTGGGCGACGATCATCAGCCGCTCGCCGGCCGCCACCAGCTCGCGGGCGGCCCGCACCACCAGGGTCGACTTCCCGGCGCCGGGAGGGGAGTCCACCACCACCCCGCGCGGTGCGCCGGGCGCCGGGTGGACGGTGGCCGCCAGGATCCGGGCCACGGCGGCGTCGGCGGCCGCCCCCGGGGGCTGCGCGCTGATCGGTTCGGTCATCACTCCCACTCCTCGACGGCGGCAGCGGTGGCGGACGGGGCAGCGGACGGGGCCGCGAACGGGGCGGGCGCGGCGGTGCCGGGCGGGCCGCCGTGGGTCCACGGGGTGTCGTCCGGCTCGGGCAGCGGTGCGGACTGGCGGACCGTCAACTCGAACAGGGTGAAGGTGACCGGCTCGCCGGGCTCCGGCAGGCTGCCCGGCTCGGGCTCCTTCTTGCGGCCCATGCCGGACAGCACCCGCAGCGTGATGGTGCCCTCGGCCGGGTCCACCGCCACGATCCGCGCCTTCTGCGCGGACGGACCGTGCACCCGGTGCGCCTCCCGGCCGAGGTCGGCGTGCGGGCGGTCGGCGGTGCGCAGGGTGACCAGCGGGCGCGGCTTGGGGGAGCGGCCGGTGGTGTCGTAGTCCGGCACCACCTCCGTCACCACCCCGCTGAACGCCTCGCCGGACAGCCGGTGTTCGGCCATCGCCAGCGGGTCGTCCAGCGCCTCCTGGACGTCCAGCCGGGCCTGCTCGCGCTCGCGCTGGGCGAGCTTGCGGGCGGCGGTGACGGCGTCGTCCTGCCGGGGTTGCGGCGGCTCGCCCGCCGCCAGGCGGTCCCGGTGGCCGGTGTAGGACCAGCGGTCGCCCGTCCAGCGCTCCTCCAGGTGGCCGGCCGGCGGCAGGGCGCGCAGCAGGTCCAGGCCCTTCCAGACGTCCCGCCAGGTCGGCAGCAGGACGGCGGACAGCACCCGCTCCAGCTGGTCCACCGCCGCGCGGACGGCCGCCCGGGCGCGCTCGGCGGCGGCCTCGTCGCGCTGCTCGGTGCTGTGCTGCAGGGCGCTGACGGCCGCGTCGTAGCGGGCGATCGCGGGGGCGAGCACGCCCTCGTCGAAGCCCGGGTCGGTGGCCGGACCGGCCGGCGGGTGCAGCAGCTGCCCCTGCTCGTCGCGGGCGGACTCGGCCAGCTCGGCCGCGGCGGCGCCGGTCAGCCCCGGCGGCGGGTCGTGCCAGGCCAGCCGGGCGGCCAGGTGCTGGTCCTCCAGGTGGCTCTGGCCGGTGGCCCAGTGCCGGGCGAGCAGGCCGGTCATCGGCAGCAGCAGGCTGGAACCGGGCACCTGGGCGCGGTCGGTGAGGTGGGTCAGCCAGCGGCCGAGCAGCGGCACCCGCAGCGGCGCCGGGTAGGGGCCCGGGTCCGCGTCCTCGGCGGTGCGGCGGAACCGGGTCGAGCGGCCGATCAGGGCGAGGTGGTGCACGCCCGCGCCGTTGGGCACGATCAGCTGCGGGGCGTCGGCGCACAGCTCGCGGAAGACCTGGGTCTTCTCGCCGGTCTCCGGGTCCTTCTCGGAGCCCTCGATCTGCTCGACGTCCGTGCCGAAGGACTCCAGGTAGGGCAGCAGCTCGGCGGCCAGCGCGGCCAGGTAGTCGAACCGCAGGGTGCGGTTGAGCGGCTGCGGCACCAGGTGCAGGCGGGGCGCGTCCCGGTCGGTGCCGAGCATGACGGCCAGCGGGGCCCCGGCCTCACCGGCGGCGGTCAGCGGTACGACCACCATCGGGCGCTCCGACAGGTGCCGGTGCCGGACGGTGGCCAGCGGCTCGGCCCGACCGCTGCGGACGGCCTCCAGCCGGGCGAGGGTGGTCAGCAGGCTCATGCGTGCCCGCCCAGGGCTTCGGCGCGCAGGGCGGCGGCGTAGGCCAGGCGCGCGGCCGCCTCGTGCGCGCCGTCGCCGTCCGCGTGCGCGCCGTCGCCGTCCGCGTGCTCGCCGTGTGCCTCCTCGCCGTGTGCCTCCTCGACGCCGGCCGCGGCGGCCAGGGCCTCGGCGACCGTACGGATGCTGCCCAGCTCGCCGCGCACGCCCCGGCCGAGCTGCTCGACCCGGTCGTCGCAGCGGGCCCGGGCCCGGCAGTGGAAGCCGAGTTCGCAGGTGGAGAGGCAGTCCGGGCTGTAGGCGGCGGGGACCGCCTCGACCGCGGCGGTCAGCTGTTCGGAGCTGCGGGCCGGGGCGCCGTCCTCGTCGGCGGCCAGGTCGAAGTCGGTGCCGGGCGGCAGCTCCTCCAGCAGCCGGCCGATGCCGGTCATCCGGCTCAGCTGACGGCGGGTGGTGGCCAGTTCGCGGCGGACGTCGACGGCGACCGCGGTCGGCCGGTTGCCGAAGTCCTTCGGGCAGACCAGCAGGACGCTGGTGCGCGGGCTGCCCGGCAGCAGCTGCTCGGTGTACGGGTCGTCGGCGAGCGGCAGTCCGGCGGCCGCGGCGGCGGCGTGCTGGAGCGCCAGCACGTACACCGCGGCCTGGCGGGCGGCGGCGCCGACCTTGGCCGGGTCCGCGCTGCCGTCCAGCACCGGGAAGGACTTGATCTCGACCACCGTGCACCGCCCGCCGTGCACCACCAGGGCGTCCGGCTCCAGGTAGGCGGTGCTGCCGGCCACGGCGAGCCGCAGCATCGGGTGGTCCAACAGCGTCCAGGCGTCCGGGTCGGCGGCGGCCCGGGCGAGCACCTCGGCCGTCCGGTCGGCGCGGACGGCCGGGCCGGAGCGGTGCATCAGGTCCGGGACCAGCAGCGGGGCGCGGTCGTCCGCAGGGACGCCGAGGTGGGCGCGGAGCGGTTCCAGCAGGGCGGCGTGGTCGTCCGCCTTCAGCCGGGACTCGAAGACCAGGCCGCGGGCGATCGCGAACGGGGACTGCCCGAAGGGGGCGGGGCGGCCGAGCCGGGCGGCCAGCGCCGACTTGTCCACTCCCGCCGCGTCCAGGACGGCGCGGCGCCGGCAGCCCGGATTGGCGGCCAGCGCGGCGAGGGAGCGGGCGTTCAGACTGCGCTGCGGGGCCGGTCCGCGCAGCTCGGCGAGCCGCAGGGCGAGCGGCTCAGCGGGCCCGCCGAGCGGGACGTTCGTCGAGACGTTCATGGTGCGGCCCAGTGTCGCATCCGGGTCCGACAACGCGGTGCGGACCGGGCGGTTCCGGCCCGTTCCGGCCGTAACCGGCCGATCGTGCCCGGGCCCGGTCAGGACCGAGATCGTGGCCGCCGAGCCGGTGGGGGATCATGGAGTCCGGTGCTCAAGGGTGAGACCGACCGTTGACCGCCCCGTTGCGAGGAGCCTGCCCATGCCCGCCCGAATCGTGCTGGTCCGCCACGGTGAGACCGAGTGGTCGGCCACCGGCCGCCACACCGGCCGCACCGACATCCCGCTGACCGAGGAGGGCCGGGCGATGGCCCGGGCGCTCGGCGCCCGGCTCGCCAAGGCCCCCTGGAACGGGATGCCGGACGCGCTCGTCTACACCAGCCCGCTCGGCCGCGCCAAGGAGACCTGCGCGCTGGCCGGCTTCGGCGACCGCGCGGTGGACCGCCCCGAGCTGCTGGAGTGGGACTACGGCCAGTACGAGGGCCGCACCGGCGCCGACATCCGGGCCACCGACCACCCCGGCTGGCTGATCTGGCGCGACGGGGTGCCCGGCGGCGAGAAGCTCTCCGACGTCGCCGCCCGGGTGGACGCCTTCCTCGCCGGACTCAACGAGGAGCACGGCGTCCCGGAGTCGGACACCACCGAGATGCACTGCGCCGACCGGGACGTCGTCCTCTTCGCGCACGGCCACCTGCTGCGCATCCTGACCGCCCGCTGGCTGGGCCTGCCGCCCGAGTACGCCCAGCGGTTCAAGCTCGGCACGGCGGCGCTGTGCGTGCTGTCCTGGGAGTACGGCGCCCCGGCGGTGGAGGTCTGGAACGACCTGTCCCACCTGGAGGGGCTGAACGCGGGCCACTGAGGCCTTCGTTGACGATCAGTCAGCGCAGTTTGTCGACCCGCTCAGGCCGCCGCGGCCTGGTCGTAGCCGATCAGGAAGCGGCGGACCTCGGCGACCGAGGCGTGCGGGCGCAGCCGCCCCGCGGTGTCCGCCAGCATGCTGCGGATCCGGGCCGAGCGGACCTCGCCGAACAGGGCGACGGCGGCCGAGCCGTGGTGCGCCGCTCCCGCCAAGTCCCCCCGGCCGAGCCGGTCGTGGGCGAGTTCGGCGGTGTACAGCACCCGGTTGCGGACGAAGTGCGGCTCCTGCAGCGCTATGGCCAGCGCGGCCTGCTCGCTGGCGCGGTCCCAGTCCTCCAGCGCGGACCAGCACTGCGACTGCAGCCCGGCGATCTCCGCCTCGCCGAAGAAGGACATCCACTCCGGGTCGGTCTCCGACGGCCCCCGGTCGAACAGCGCGTAGGCCCGGCCGATCGCGCGTTCGCAGGCGGAACGGTCCCGCAGTACGGCCCAGGCGCCGGCCTCGCGCATGGCCAGCAGGGCGAGCAGCCGGGCGGAGTCCAGCTCCCGGGCGGCCGACTGCCCGGCCTGTGCGGCGCGCAGCGCCTCGCGCGGGCGCCCGGCGTCCCGGGCGAGGAAGGCGCTGTTGCAGAAGACGTGCGCCTCCAGCGCGGCGTCCCCGGCCATCCGGGCGGTGGCGAGCGCCTCGGCGTAGAACGAGCGGGCGTCCGCGAGCCGGTTCGAGTCGTGCGCCAACCACCCCACCGAGATGGCCAGTTCACCGGCGCCGGCCTGCAGTCGGCGCTCGGTCTCCTCGCTGTACTCGCCCTCGTTGAGCAGCAGGTAGGCGGTGCGCAGCGACTGCCCGGCGAGTTCGTACAGGGCGTCCGCGCCGTGCGCGTCGTCGGCCAGTCGGATGTCCCGGACGGCCTGTTCGACGCCGAACACCTCGGCGGCGCCGACCTTGCGCGGCGGCGGTACCGGTCCCGGTCGCCCGGGTACCACCGGGTCTGCGCCGTGCAGTGCGGGTGCGGTGAACTCCACGCCGGGGAAGGCGCCTTGGCCGGCCACCGGGCTGATGCCGAGGCCGGGGCCGGCGGCGGTGAAGGCAGGGGTGACGGCAGGGGTGACCGGGCCGGCGGCGGCCGGGCGGTCGATGCCGATCACGGTGGCCAGCGCGGTCGAGCCGCCGGCCAGGAACGTACGGCGACGCACGTCGTCGTTCTCCTCGTCGGGATAGGGCGATCCATCGTGCCCCCTGGGCACCGCGCCGGCCCTCGGCCACGGCGGCCTGTCCGGAGCGGTTGGATCCGCGTACGGCGAGGCAGCGTACGGGAGTTGGGTGGAGAGTGGTGGGCGCGGGGCTGGCAGGGGCGGGAACGGCGGATGGATCGGTAGGTGGAGCGCGGCCGACTCGGCGGCCGCCCGCGCGCCGTCCGCCGAGCGGCGGCGGACGGCGGTGCGGGGGGCGAAGCCGAGGTCGGTGAGCGTGCGTTCCGGCCACATGTGCCGGAAGACCCGCTCGTAGGCGTAGTTGGGGCAGCGGATCTCACCGGACTCGACCCGTCCGACGTAGCGGGCGTCGCAGGACACGTGCTCGCCGATCTCGCGGGCGGCCCGGCGGACGGCCACGGCGAACTCGCCGGGTGAGCGGTCGCCGCGCAGCTCGCGCATCACGGTGTTGGGGGACGGTCGGTTCGGCTCGGCCGGTGGGGTGGCTGCCATGGCGCCGAGAGTACTCGGAGTCACCGAGTGGCCACATTGGGTTTGCGGGACATCTGCCATCAATACGGGGCGAAGCGGGCGTTGTTGCCGGATATCCGCCATGAAATGCCATGCCTTGCTGTAAGGCGCCCCGTGGCCTCCGGCGACCCCGCGGCGTTGTCCTGATACGTGGAAGCCCAGGCCGTCCCGCCGGCCCGTCCCCGCCCCGCGGCCCCACCCCCGGCGGCAGCGCTTCCGAACCGACGAGGTACAGGAGGGCCCATGATGGCCACCGGACTGCCGCAGTACCGACCCGTCGCCGGGGGCGTGCTCGCCGCCGCCGCCCCCGCCCTGCTCCCGGACCCGGCCGACGACCGGTTCCCCGGCCGGGGCCCGGTCGAGGGCGGCCGGGGCTCTTGCGGCGGGCTGCGCCGGGACGCCGTCGTCCCGGCCGAGGACACCCTCCTCACCGGCTGCGACACCGTGACGGTCGCCCTGCGGCACGGCCTGGAGGCCGTCGACATCCTGCGGCTGCGCCGCGCCTGCGGGGCCGTCCTGCAGAGCCGCAACGGCAGCACCGTCTCCTTCCTCGTCCCGGCCGGCACCTGGGAGACCTGGCACCTGCCCGGCAGCTCCTGTACGGCCGGCGCCCTGGTGCCCGGCGGCACCGACCCGCGCTGGGTGATCCCGCCCGCCGGAACCGGCCGGGCCACCCGCCCCACCGACGCCTGGGTGCTCCGCTCCGCCCTCTGCGAGGCCGCCTGCACGCTCACCGCCGGTGGCCTCGGACCGTTCTAGCGGGCGTGCCGCGCGGATCCCGCCGGGCCCCTACGCCTCCGGCCGGATCCCCGCGGCACGCCCCTGGCCAGGGGGTGTGTCCTTCTTCGGCGACACCGGCCCACGTCGCCTCCGGCGACAGTGCCCATGACGCCTCCGGCGATAATGGTCCGCATGGGACGAAGCAACAGGGCCGCGCGCAGCCCCGAACCGGTGCTCACCACCGGGGCGGACGGCCGTACCCACGCGCAGGGGCTGCTGACCCGCCCGGTCGGGTCCGGCCTGGCCGAGCTGCGGCCCGACCGCGACCGCCCGCACGCCTGGTCGCTGCTGATCGACGGCGCCCCGCAGTCCCTGGTCGACCTCGCCGACCCCACTCACCTGGGCTTCGAGTACCAGCGCCGGCTCGGCCACCTGATCGACCTGGTCGCACCGCCCGGCCGACCGCTGACCGTGCTGCACCTGGGCGGCGGCGCGCTCACCCTGGCCCGCTACGTGGCCGCCACCCGGCCCCGCTCCCGCCAGCAGGTCGCCGAGATCGACACCGCGCTCACCGAACTCGTCCGCGCCGAACTGCCCCTGGAGCGCGGCTGGCAGATCAAGGTGCGCGGCGGGGACGCCCGCAGCGTGCTGGAACGCACCCCCGAGGGCACCGTCGACCTGGTCATCACCGACGTCTTCTCCGGCGCCCGCACCCCGGCCCACTGCACCACCGTCGAGTTCACCACCCTCGCGGCCCGCGCCCTCGCCCCCGGCGGCTGGTACGCCGCCAACATCGCCGACGGCGGCGCACTGCCCTTCGCCCGCTCCCAGGTCGCCACCCTCGGTGCGGTCTTCCCCGAGCTGTGCCTGACCGCCGACCCGGCCGTGCTGCGCGGCAAGCGCTTCGGCAACCTCGTCCTGGCCGCCGCCCACACCCCGCTGCCGATCGCCGACCTGACCCGCCGGGTCGCCTCCGACTCCGCCCTCGGCCGGGTCGAACACGGCCGCGCCCTCGCCGACTTCACGGCCGGCGCCGCCCCGGCCACCGACGCCACCGCGGCGCCCTCCCCGGAGCCGCCGCCGGGCGTCTTCCGCTGACCCGGTCCCTTGGCACGGTCCCTGCCGTCCCGGGGTCGTAAAACGGTTGGCAGACGACCGAGTTGCGGCGCACACTGGCCGCGGGTGTCCGGCTGTCGACGCGAGGGGGCCGCATGCGCATCCGATCCGCCCGCCCGGGCGAAGCCGGGCTGCTCACCGGCATCGCCCTGCGGGCCAAGGCGTACTGGGGCTACGACGAGGCGTTCATGGCCGCCTGTCGGGAGGAGCTGACCCTGGACGCCGCCGCCCTGGAACGGGCCTCGGTGGCCGAGGACGGCGCCCGGGTGGTCGGGTTCGCCGTCCTGACCGGGGCCCCGCCGTCCGGCGAGCTGGACATGCTCTTCGTCGAGCCCGACCGGATCGGCCACGGCATCGGCCGGGCGCTGTTCGAGCAGGTCCGCGACCGGGCCCGGGCCGCCGGCCTGCGCCGCTTCACCATCGACGCCGACCCGAACGCCGAGCCCTTCTACCTGGCGATGGGCGCCGTCCGGATCGGCAGCACCGTGTCCGACTCCATACCGGGGCGTGAACTCCCGCTGCTGGAAGTGGACCTGGCGCCCTGAGGCCGGCTGCTCAGCCCCGGACCGCCGGACGGACCTCGGGCGGGCTCAGTGCCCGCGCGGCAGCCCGCGGTGCTTGAACATCGCCGCGCCGGTGAGCAGCAGCCCGGCGGCGATCGGGGCGAGCACCGCGGTCGCGGTGGCGGTGCCGTCCTCCGCGGCGGTGACGGACGCGGTGTCGGCGAGGGCGAGTGCCTCGGGCGTCCCCGTGCCCGGCCCCTCGTGCGCCGCGGCCTCCCGGACGGGGAGCGTTCCGGCCGCCTCCGGTGGGGACGGGATGCTCCGGTCGCCGGTGCCCGTGCCGGAGCGGGGCCGGGGGACGGCGGGCAGAGCGGCGGGTTCGCCCTCGCGGGAGGCGCGGGTCCCGCTGGGGCGGCCCTGGGCCGGGACGGAGCCGAGCAGGCCGGAGGCGAGGGCGAACGCGTCCGGGACGGCGGTGCCCTGACCGGGCAGAGGGAGCCCGCCGGCCCGGATGCGCTCCTGGAGCACGCCGCCGACCGCGCCGCCGACCGGGCCGGTGGCCCCGTCGGCCGGGCTGTCGGCCGGTCCGCCGTCGGTCGACTCCCCGACGAGCCCGGGGGAGCGTCCGGGATCCCCGGCGCCCGGCTGCCCCGGTGCGACCGGGCGGGCGGCTGACGGCCCGTCGAGCACGGTCCCGCCGTGCACGGTCCGGCGGACGGCCGGTCGGGGCTGGCCCGGCGACGGTTCGGCGGTGGCCGCGTACGCGCCGGGGGCGCCGACGCCCCAGAGCTGGGCGAGCAGGGCCCCGCCGGCGGCGACGGTGCGGGGGCGGGGCAGCCACCGGGCGGCCGCCCGACGCGCTCCGGTGACGCCGCGGGCGGGTTCCTGGGGCTCGGTCGCGTGATTGGCTCGCACGTGAGTTGAGAACGAGCGGACGGGTGGTGAGGTCACGCCCGCCGTCACGGACAGTCATCGCGTGGGTGGCCCCGGGGCGCTGCACCCGGGGCCACCGACCGCGCGGCGGTCAGGAGTTGGGGCGCAGGGTCCAGGTGACCGTCATCACACCGGTGACGGCGCCGTCGGCGCGGGTGATCTCGACGGTGACCGGGAACTCGGGGCGGCCGCCGGCGTCCAGCTCGGCGACGACCTCGACGGCCGGGCGGCCGAGCACGGCGGTGGCGGTGACCTCGCCCATGGCCAGCTTCTTGTAGGCGATCTCGGCGTTCACGGCGAGCGGCACGGCCCGGGACAGCTGGTCCCCGAAGGCGGCGAGCACGATGCAGCCGCTGGCGGACTCGGCGAGGGTGAACATCGCGCCGGCGTGCGGGCCGCCGACGTGGTTGTGGTACGCGGGCTGGTCGGGCAGCCGGAGCACGGCGCGGTCCGGGGTGGTCTCCAGGTACTCGAGCTTGAGGGTGTGCGCCATCGGAACGGTGGCGTCGAGCATCTGGCCGATCGAAGGAGTGGTCATGGCGACGATGTTACTAGCCGGTAGCTTGTTGCGGCAGGGGCCGACCGGAAAACCCGGGCCGCCGGGCACAACTGAGCCCGCGCCTGATCGGACTGAGCCTGCGCCCGATCAGACTGAGCCCGCGCCCGATCGGGGAACGCGAAAACGCCTGAGGGGCCGATCTCTTGAAGAGATCGGCCCCTCAGGCTCTGGGGTGAGTGACGGGACTCGAACCCGCGGCCACCTGGACCACAACCAGGTGCTCTACCAACTGAGCTACACCCACCATCTGTCCGGTCCGTTCCCGCTCTCGCGTTCCCGTTCCGACAGGAAGAACTCTACAGGATCCGAGAGGGTGCTCGCGCCAGGGTTTCGTCCCGGCGAACGACGGCACCCCCTCCGACCCCGCGAGGGCCCCGGTCAGTCGGTCGAGGCCCGGTACTTCTCGGCGATCGCGCGCGCGGTCTCGGCGTCCGGGCCGGGCTGCGGCACGAACACCGCCTCGCGGTAGTAGCGCAGTTCGTCGATGCTCTCGCGGATGTCCGCGAGCGCCCGGTGGTTCCCGCCCTTCGGCGGGCTGTTGTAGTACGCCTTCGGGTACCAGCGACGGGCCAGCTCCTTGATCGAGGAGACGTCCACGATCCGGTAGTGCAGGTGCTTCTCCAGGGCCGGCATGTCCCGGGCCAGGAAGCCGCGGTCGGTGGCCACCGAGTTGCCGCACAGCGGCGTCTTCCCGGCCTCCGGCACGTGCTCGCGCACGTACGCCAGGACCCGCTCCTCGGCCTCGGCCAGGGTCACGCCCTGCTCCAGCTCCTCCAGCAGGCCGGAGGAGGTGTGCATCGTGCGCACCACCTCCGGCATGTTCGCCAGAGCCTCCGCGGGCGGGCGGATGATGACGTCCACGCCCTCGCCGAGGATGTTCAGCTCGGAGTCCGTCACCAGTACCGCGACCTCGACCAGGGCGTCCCGGTCGAGGTCGAGGCCGGTCATTTCACAGTCGATCCATACCAAACGGTCATTCACGCAACTCACCCTACGGCGCGATCACGCGCCGCGGGGACCGGAGGAGCCGACCGGGGTGCCGGAGCGCAGGCGTCGGCCTGGTGCTCCTCCGCCCCGTCGTGGGTGCCGGCACCGTCCGGACGCTCGCCCTCCCGGCCGGTGCGGACCGCGTGGCCGTCCCGTCCGGCCCGGGCCTCGTGCGCCGCGCGTGCGCCGTCCGCCGCGGTCGCCCGGGCACCCGGAGCGCGGACCTGCGGAGCCCGCGCCTGCCGGCCCCGGGGGTCACCCGACCCGGCCGCCGGCTGCCCGGCGCCACCGGTCGGCACCCGGCCGCCCGGCGCGCCGTGCGTCCGCCCGGCCGCGCCCGGCTCGTCCCCGGGCCGCTCGACCGTGCTGCGGTGCCCCTGGCCCTGGCCGCGCGCCCCCGGCTGGGGGTGGCCGTCCTCGGCCGCCGCGTGCTCGGCGGTGCGCGGCGGACGCCCCGCACCCGGACCGGCCTGCGGCGGAACCAGCGGCGACCGCACCGGACCGCGCGCCGCACCCTGCTGCCCGGGGTGCGGTTGCTGCGCGGCCTGCTGGTGCGGGTACGGCTGACCCGCGCGGGCGTGGAAGCCCTGGGCGGCCGGCGTCCCGGCCTGCCCCGGACCGTACGGACCGGCCGGTCCGTGCGGCACCGGCTGTCCGTGGCCGACCGGCTGCCCGTGCTGGCCCGGCTGGCCGGCCGGCACCTGCGCGCCCGGACCGGCCGGGAACGGGTGCACGGCGGGCCCGCCGTGCACCGGACCGCCGAACAGCCCGCCGCCCGCCGAGGCGGCCGCTGCCGCCGCGTGCGTCAGAGCGCCCGGCAGCCGGAGGTCGGCGCCGTGCGCCCCGGCCGGGGTCGGCTGCTGCTGCCCGGGGCGACGCGCCCGGTAGCTGGTCCGGTACGCGGCCGGGGAGACCCCGAGCTGACGGCGGAAGTGCCCGCGCAGCGCGACCGGCGACCGGAACCCGCACCGGCGCGCCACGTCGTCCACCGACAGCTCGGACGTCTCCAGCAGCCGCTGCGCCTGGAGCACCCGCTGGGTGATCAGCCACTGCAGCGGCGCGCTGCCGGTGAGCGTGCGGAAGCGGCGGTCGAAGGTGCGCCGGCTCATGTAGGCACGGGCCGCCAGCACCTCGACGTCGAACTGCTGGTTGAGGTTCTCCAGTGCCCAGGTGACCACCTCGGCCAACGGGTCGTTGCCGATCTCCTCCGGTAAAGACTGATCGATGTACTGGGCCTGTCCACCGCCGCTGCGGCGACTGGGCACCACCAGACGGCGGGCCAGCGCGTTGGCGGCCTCGGCGCCGTGGTCGCTGCGCACCACGTGCAGGCACAGGTCGATCCCGGCGGCGGTGCCGGCCGAGGTCAGCACGTCGCCGTCGTCCACGAACAGCTCGCGCGGGTCGACGTGCACCCGCGGGTAGCGCTTGGCCAGGGTCGGCGCGTACATCCAGTGGGTGGTCGCCGGGCGGCCGTCCAGCAGACCGGCCGCGGCGAGCACGAAGGCACCGGTGCAGAGCCCGATGATCCGCGCGCCCTCGTGGTGGGCCTTGCGCAGGGCGGTGATCGCCTCGACCGGCGGCGGCTGGGAGATCGAGCGCCAGGCCGGTACGACGATCGTCCCGGCCCGAGCGAGCGCCTCCAGGCCGTACGGTGCGGAGAGGGTCAGGCCGCCGGTGGTGGCCAGCGGGCCCTCCTCCCCGGCGCAGACCAGCAGCCGGTAGCGGGGCACCCCGGCGTCCTGGCGGTCCACGCCGAAGACGGAGAGCGGGATGGAGCTCTCGAAGATCGGCGCACCGCCGAAGATCAGCACCGCGACGGTCTCCCGGCGGCGTCGGCCGGACAGCTTGCGCGGGGAGCCGATGGTCGCGAGGGCGCCCGGGGAGCCGTTGCCGCCGGGACCGCCGTGGCCCAGCGGGCCGTGGCCGGGGGCGGTGCCCAGGGCCAGGCCGCCGCCGAGCGGGCCGGGGCCGGAGCCGTTCAGCCCCGGGGCCGCGCCGGCGGCGGGGTAGGCCGGGTGGCCGGGGTAGCCCGGGTTGCCGGCGTGGGCGGGGTTGCCGGCATGGGCCGCGCCCCCGGGGTAGCCGGGGTACTCGCCGTAGGGCTGGGCGGGGCCGCCGAGCGACTGGGCCGGGCCGTGCGCCTGGCCGTGGCCCGGGCTGACGGGGCCTCGGCTGACGGGCTGTCCGGCGGGGTTCGGGCGCCCGCCCTGATGCCCGCTCTGATGGCCACCCTGGTGACCGCCCTGGACCGGCTGCGCACCGTACGGGGCCGGGCCGCCGTGCGCCTGGCCGCCGGGTGTCTGACCGCCGTGGTCGGCCGGGGCGTGGCCGGGCGCTGACGGTACGCCGGGATAGGGGGAGTGCGGGCCGGGGCCCGAGGGGCTCGGGGTGCCGGAGGTGCGGGTGGTGGCGCCGATCGCGGAGGTGCCGGCGCTTCTCGCGGACCGACTCGCGGTGCCGGCCGGCGCCTGGCCGCTGTCAGGACCCGCGTCGCTCCTGCTCACCCTGCTCAAGGCGCTCAAGCCCCCTCGGTGGTGTGGTGTGGGTGGTGCGGCACTGCTGGCCAAGATCGAAATCTATCGGGTGGACCGTTGCCGTTGTGACAAGTTCACCATCCGACGCTATGTCGACATGGCAATTTGGCGTGATGCATTCGATCACGAAGCGTGGCACCCGTCGACCCTTCTGGGAAGAGGGCCCGTGCAACGGTGGCTGGTTGTCGCGGGGCGGTTCCTGGGGCGTCCGGGTTCCGGGCGCCCGGCCGGCGGGTCTGGGCTGCGGATTTGCCCAAGGGGGAGGACGCGGCACGAAATTGACCGAAAATCGGCGGTGCACGGGAGGGCGCACGCGCGCCGGCCGTGCGCCTCCCAGGCTTCATCCGGCCAGCGCCGGAACGGGCCGACCGGCACCGCCGCCACCGGGCTACGTTCCTGCCGTGAACACCAACAGCCGGCTCGAACAGGCCAACGACAACGCCGCCGCCTTCTGGCTCGCGCAAGCCCGCGCGCACGGCTGGCGGTACCGCGTCCGCCCGGGCCTCACGGCCGTCCGCTGCGCCCGCACCCCGGACGACTCCCAGCGCTTCCTGATCACCCGCCCCTACGTCCAACCCGCTGACGTGGAGAAGCAGTTGGCCGAACTGCTGGCCGAGTGGGAGACCGTCCGCTGCACCGTGGAGGACCCGTACGGCGGGCTCGACCTGACCGGCCTCGGTGCCGTCCGGATGCCGCCCATGCCGGTGATGGCCCGGGAACCCGGACCGGTCGACGGTGCGTCCGCCGAGCTGCCAGTGGTCTCGAGGACCCGCGACGGCGACGTCCTGACGGTCGATGAGGCGGCGCACGGCGACGCCCTCGCCCTGGTCGAACGGACCATCGTGGACGGCTTCCCGCTGCCCGCCCGACAGCCCTGGACCCGCGGCGAAGCCCTCCCGGAGCGACTGCTGGGCGAGCCCGGCTGCCGGGCCTGGCTCGGCCGCGTCGACGGCGCACCGGCGGGCGCCTGCCTCAGCTACGACGACGGGGCCGCCACCGGGGTGTACTGGGTCGCCACCCTGCCCGACCAGCGCGGCCGGGGCGTGGCCCGGGCCGTGCTGCGGACCGTCCTGGCCCACGCCCACCCGGACCGCCCGGCCACCCTGGTCGCCACCTCGGCCGGCGAGCCGCTGTACCGCGAGCTCGGGTTCACCGGGCAGGGGACGACCAACTGGTGGACCTTCACCTCACCGGGCGGCTGACCTCCGGGGTTGCGGCCACTCCGGCGGCTGGGGGGCGCGCTGCGCCGGGCCGTGCGGGGTCGGCGAGCGGGGCGGGGCCGCTACCGGGCGACCGCTGCCGCGGTGGGCGCGGGGCCGAGCGGTGCGGAACCGATCGGCGTGACGGTGGCCGGCTTCGCCGTTCCCGGGGTGGGGGCGGTAGGCGCAGCGGTAGGGGTTCTCGCGGTGCCGGGCGCCGCGGCGAAGACGGTCCGGGCGGGGCTCGTCCCACCCGTACCAGCCGTCCCACCAGCACCTTCGCTCCCACCGGCCGCCGTGCGGAGCGGGGTCGGCCGCACCGGCGCGAGCGTCCGGTCGCGGTTCGCGCCCGGCTCCGCCCCGCCGCCCGTCCGCAGGTCGTCGCCCGCCCCGGCGCTCGGTCCCCGGCGTACTCCTGGGCCCTGGAGGCCGTCGGCGGTCGCGGCAAACCCGCCTGATCGGTTTCGGACACCGCGCCCTGCCCCGGAAGCCGGTGCGACGGCCGTCCCGGCGTGCACGGGAACGGGCGCACTCGGACCCGCCGGGGCGGTCGTCGCCGGACGTGCGCCGGACCGCGCGCCGAGCAGCGCCGTCGCACGCACCGGCACCCCGTCCGCCTGCCCCCGCGCCTGCCCGCCCGCGCGCACCCCCGGCCGGACACCGGCCCGGCTCTCTGCCCTGACCTCCGCCCTGGCCTCTGCCCTGGCGCCGGTCCGGACCTCCGCCCGGATCGAGGGCGCGTTGCGGGCGGACAGCACCAGGCCCACGGCCTCCGGGATCCCGGCCGCCTTCAGCGTCGGCCGGTAGCCGCCCTCCGCCCACGGCCGGCCGTGGTGCAGCCAGACGCTGCGCAGCCCGGCCAGTTCGGCCCCGGCGATGTCGGCGGGCGCGTGGTCCCCGACCATCCAGGTGTGCGACGTCCAGTCCCCGGTCGGTCGGATGCCGCACCGCCGGGCGGCTATCTCGAAGATCAGCGGGTCCGGCTTGACGCAGTCGGCCTCCTCCGAGATCACCCAGCCGTCGACCAGCGGCCCCAGCCCGGTCCGCCGGATCTTCTCCAACTGCGGCCGGGTGCCGCCGTTGGAGACGATCCCGAGCGTCCACCCGGCCGCCCGCGCGGTCCGCAGCGCCTCGACGTTCCGGGCCGGGCAGTGGATGTGCGAGTTGATGCCGCGTCGGAAGTGCGCGAGCAGCAACTCGACCGAGGCGTCCAGGCCGTAGCGGCGCCGCACCGCGGACAGTACGGTGCTGCGCGGCACGTAGCCGCCGCCATCGAGGGTGACGAACCAGTCGAGGTCGCCGGGCGGCAGGTGGTGTTCGGACAGGAAGTCCTGCGCCCAGGCCCGGAAGGCGGCGTCCCGGGGGAGCAGCGTGTTGTCGAGGTCGAACAGGAGCAGGGGCATGCCGAGCATGGTGCCAGCGGCCCGGCCCATGCATCTGGCAAATGCCAGACCGCGTCGCGAAGCCGTACGGAGTGGCTGAAAGCACCCGGACACCGGATGGACGGGGCGGACCGGGACGGTCCGGTGAGCAGGTCGGGGCTCGCGGGGCGTGACGGTTGGCGACGCCCCGCAACAGATCGTCGCCGATCCATGACAGTCCGGTCACGGTGTCCTGCGGGCCTGTTGCGCCTCTGGGCCCGCTCAGTCAAGCTCCTTAGAACCTCCGTTCTGGAGGGGGCGCGATCGCCTGCGGGCAGGGCGCACTGCCACGGCGGGCGCATCCTCCTTTCGCGGGAACAACGTCGCTCCGGGGCTTCGCCGCTGGGCTGGGCCCCATGCTCGTCGTACTCTGAAAGGAACAGGTCACATACGGTGCTGCGCGTCGCAGACCGACGTCATCCCGTGGGCGGGCCTGCTGCCCGGGCAGCGTTGTCCTCTCCTGTCGGCCCCTCTCCCTTGAAGAGCCGTGAGCCATGGCTGGTTTTGAGCCTTCCCGACCGGTCGAACCGGATGCGCCCCGCAGTGCGGGCGCAGGGCCCCGGGGAGACGGCGCCCGCACGCACCTCGACGCGGCCGGCGGCCAGCCCGGCGAGCGCCTCGACGAGCGGCTCGACGAGCGAGTCGACGCGTCCGATGCCGAGCACCTCGACGAACGGTCGGGCGGGCACGCCGAAGACCCTGCGGACGGCGGCGCCGCTGCCCGCGCCGCTGCCACTGCCGACCTCGGTGCCGATGGGGGAGCCGAGGCGGGCGGCCGAGCCGACAACTCCGCTGCCCCGCAGGCCGATCCGCCGGTCCGGCCCGCGGCCGGGAGCCCTGGGCGGACCGAACCCCAAGGCCTGGCACGTGCCCTGCGCAGCCTCCGCCGCGGCAGCCTCGGCCGACGCGACCGTTCCGGCCCGCACCAGCGCCGTGACGGGCGCCCGACCGAGCCTGCGGAGCCCCCGGTGACGGGCCGCCCCGGCCCCGGTGCCGAGCGTCCGGACACGGCCTCCGGCTCGCTCGGTGGGCACACCGACCCGTCGGTGACGGACGCGTCCGGGCGTTCCCTCGATCCGGTGTTCCAGCACGGCGTCGTGGTGGGCTTCGACGGCTCGCTGTCGAGCGAGCGCGCCCTCGCCTACGCCGTCGGCATGGCCCGCCGGTCGCAGTGCGGCCTGGTGATCGTGCACGTCGCCAACCGCCTGCCCGCCACGGTCTGGGCAGGCTGCGAACCTCCGGTCTTCGTCGATCTCCCGGACCACCGCACGGAGGTCCTGGGCCTGGAACTCGCCTGCGCGGACTTCCTCGCGGGGGTGCCGTGGGTCCTGGTCGAGCGGGGCGGCGACATCTGCCACGAGATCGAGGAGGTGGGCCGTGAGTACGCCGCCGACGCGATCGTCGTCGGCACGACGCACGGCCTCCTCGGCAAGATCTTCGGCTCGGTCTCCGGGCGGCTGGCGCGGCGGGCCAACCGCCCGGTGATCGTGATCCCCTGAGGACGTCCTCAACAGCCTCTGTGGAGTTGTGGGTTGGCCCGGTGGGCCCGGCCCGCGAGGTGACCATCAGGAGCCGGCCGTCTGTAGCCGGCCGTCTGTAGCCAGCCGGCTGGGACCGGCCGTCAGGAGTCGACGGCCGGGAGCCGACGGTCAGGTACCGATCGTCACGACGTGACGCCGAGCTGCCGGGCGATGAGCATGCGCTGAACCTCCGACGTGCCCTCCCCGATCTCGAGAATCTTGCAGTCGCGCCAGAAGCGGGCGACCGGGAATTCGTTCATGAAGCCGTACCCGCCGTGGATCTGGGTCGCCTCGCGGGCGTTGTCGACGGCGGCCTCGGACGAGTACAGCTTCGCGATCGCGGCCTCCTTCTTGAACGGTTCGCCGTGCAGCAGCCGGGAAGCGGCGTCCCGCCAGGCCAGGCGGGAGGTGTGGGCGCGCAGCTCCATGTCGGCAAGCTTGAACTGGATGGCCTGGTTGGCACCGATCGGGCGGCCGAAGGCCCGGCGGGTGCCGGCGTACTTGACGGACTCGTCGACGCAGCCCTGGGCCAGGCCGGTGGCCAGGGCCGCGATCGCGATGCGGCCCTCGTCGAGGATCCGCAGGAACTGGGCGTAGCCTCGGCCACGCTCGCCCAGCAGGTTGGCCGCGGGAACGCGGCAGTCGGTAAAGGACAGTTCGCGGGTGTCGGATGCGTTCCACCCGACCTTCGAGTACTTCTTCGAGACCTGGAACCCCGGGGTCCCGGTGGGCACGATGATGGACGAGATCTCCCGTACGGGCGAGCGGAATTCGCCCTCTTCACTCGAACGAGCGATCGGTTCGGTGAGCGCGGTGACGGTGACCAGTCCGGTGATGTCGGTGCCGGAGTTGGTGATGAAGCACTTGGTCCCGTTGATGACCCACTCGTCGGTGGCTTCGTCGTAGCGGGCGGTGGTGCGGGTGGCTCCGGCGTCCGAGCCGCCCTCCGGCTCGGTGAGGCCGAAGGCGCCGAGGAGTTCGCCGGAGGTCAGCCGGGGCAGCCACTCGCGCTTCTGCTCCTCCGTGCCGAAGCGGTAGATCGGCATCGCGCCGAGCGAGACGGCGGCCTCCAGGGTGATCGCCACCGAGGAGTCCACGCGGGCGAGTTCCTCCAGGGCGAGGCCGAGGGCGAAGTAGTCGCCGCCCATGCCGCCGTACTCCTCCGGGAAGGGCAGGCCGAACAGGCCCATCCGCCCCATCTCGCGGACGATCTCGTAGGGGAACTCCTCCCGCTCGTAGAACTCGCCGATCTTCGGCGCCACCACGTCCTGGGCGAACTCCGCGACGGTGCGCCGCAGTTCCTCGTACTCGCTGCTGAGCCGGTGGTCGAGCATCTGATCCTCCTGGTGCCCGGCCGGGGTGGCCGCGGGCGTGAGCGGGGTGACCGGCGTCCGTCTGACGGTGTGACGGTCGCACGGTGTGGTTGACGGATGAACGTGGTGCCGCGGCGCCGGCCGGACCGTTCGGGCGGCCGACGCCCGGCAGTCGGGCGGGGCGGTCAGCCCCGGGTGGCGCTGAGCAGCGCCTGGACGGTCCGGGAGGGGCTCGGGCGGCCGAGGCGCTCGGCCATCCAGCCGCTGGTCGCGACCAGCGCGCGCAGGTCGACACCGGTCCGGACGCCGAGCCCGTGCAGCATCCACACCAGGTCCTCGGTGGCCAGGTTGCCGGTGGCGCTCTTCGCGTACGGGCAGCCGCCCAGGCCGCCGGCCGACGCGTCCACCGTGGTGACGCCCTCGCGCAGCGCCGCCAGGGTGTTGCTGAGCGCCTGGCCGTAGGTGTCGTGGAAGTGCACCGCGAGCCGGCCGACCGGCACGCCGGCCTTCGCGAACCCGGCCAGCACCGCGCCGACCTGGCCGGGCGTGGCCACGCCGATGGTGTCGCCGAGGCTCAGCTCGGCGCAGCCCATCTCCAGCAGCTGGACGCCGTAGCGGACCACCTGGTCGACTGGGACGGGGCCCTCCCAGGGGTCGCCGAAGCACATCGAGAGGTAGCCGCGGACGGCGACCCCGGCCTCGACGGCCCGGGTCACGACCGGGCGGAACATCGCCATGGCCTCGTCCGCCGAGCGGTTGAGGTTGCGCCGGGCGAAGGTCTCGGTGGCGCTGGCGAACACCGCGATGGCGGTGGCGTGGTGGGCGAGCGCGCGGTCGAGGCCGCGCTCGTTGGGCACCAGCACCGGCAGTCGCAGACCGGGGTGGCGCTCCGGCAGTCCGGCGAGCCTGGGTACCAGCTCCTCGGCGTCGGCGAGCTGGGGTACCCATTTCGGGTGAACGAAGCTGGTCGCCTCGACGGTCCGCAGCCCGGCGGCGGCGAGCCGGCCGATGAACTCCGCCTTGACCTCGACGGGTACCAGGGAGCTCTCGTTCTGCAGCCCGTCGCGCGGCCCGACCTCGTGGATCCGGACCTCCTCCGGCAGGCCGGGGGCGCGGACCGGGTCGGGCAGGCCCAGGTCGAGTGCGTCGGGCTCGCGGGCGGCGGTCTCCCCGGCCGGGGTCTCCCGGGACGTCATGACCGCACCTCCGCGACCTCGGCGGCCTCCTCGGCCGGGGTGACCACGACCAGCAGGTCCTCCATCGCGACGGTGGCGCCGGCGGTCGCCCGCAGCTCGGCCACCACGCCGTCGTGCGGCGCGGCGATCACGTGTTCCATCTTCATGGCCTCCAGCACGAGCAGGGGCTGGCCCTTGCGGACGGTCTCGCCCGCCGTGGTCTTGACGACCGTGACGGTGCCGGGCATCGGGGCGGTCAGCGCGCCGTGGTGCGCCGAGGCGCCGGCGGTGCTCTCGACGACCGGGTCGTAGGCGTGCATCGGCCAGGCGTCGCCCTCGATGCCGAGCCAGGTCACCGGGCCGGCCGGGAGGCCGGGGGTGGCGTCGGTGGCCAGTGCGAAGGCGGTCTGCAGGCCGTCGACGGTCAGGTGCAGCCGGTCGGACACCAGGGTCGCACGGGCCCGGTGGACGGGCCCGGCGTCCAGCTGGAGCTCCACCTCGCGGGTGCGCTCGGGGGAATTGTCAGTGGCCTCGGTTACGTTGCCCGCAGTGATCGAACGGATGCGCACCGAGACCGGGTCCTGGCCGGGGGTACGGAGTCGGTGGGTGGTCCAGGCGGGGGTGCCGCCCAGGCGCCAGCCGGAGGGGAGGGAGAACGGGTCGGTCCAGCCGCCGGGGTCGGCGGCCGGGGTGAGGTCCAGGTGCCGTGCCAGCGCGGCCGCGTAGTAGAGGAGGTGGGCAGGTGACGGCGGTTCGGTCGCCGGGGCATCGGCGGCAGGGGCGGTGGTGCTCGATTCCGCCGCGTTCGATGCGGTCGTGCTCGACGCCGCCGCATTCGACGGGGAGTACGGCGCGACGAGCAGGGCCGGCTGCTGCTGGGCCGTCTGTTCCACCAGGCCGGTGTCCAGTCGGCCGGCGACGACCTCGGGGTGGGCGAGCAGTCGGCGCAGGAAGCCGGTGTTGGTGGTGACGCCCAGGATGCGGGTGTCGGCCAGCGCGGCGCGGAGCCGGCGCAACGCGGTCGGGCGGTCGGGCCCGTACGCGATGACCTTGGCGAGCATGGGGTCATAGGCGCTGGTGATCACGGTTCCGGGGGCGACCCCGGAGTCGACCCGGATGCCCTCGCCCCGGGGCTCGTCCAGGGTGAGGATGCGACCGCCGGTGGGCAGGAAGTCCCGTTCCGGGTCCTCGGCGCAGATGCGGGCCTCGATGGCGTGGCCCAGGAAGGAGATGTCGGACTGGGTGAAGGAGAGCGGCTCGCCCGCGGCGACGCGCAGTTGCCACTCGACCAGGTCCAGTCGGGCCGAGTCCGGACCGACGGCGACGGCGAGTTCGGTGACGGGGTGCTCGACCTGGAGGCGGGTGTTCATCTCCATGAAGAAGAAGTCCCGCACCCCCTCAGCGGCGGAGGCGGGGGCGTCCGGGTCGATGCCGGGGACGATGAACTCCACGGTGCCGGCCCCGGTGTAGCCGCAGGACTCGGCGGCCCGGACGGCCGCGGCGCCCATCGCGGCGCGGGTCTCGGCATTGAGCAGAACGGAGGGAGCCTCTTCGATCAGTTTCTGGTGGCGGCGCTGGAGGCTGCACTCGCGCTCGCCGAGGTGGACGGTGGTGCCGTGGGCGTCGGCGAGCACCTGCACCTCGATGTGGCGCGGCCGGTCGATCCACCGTTCCAGCAGCAGGGTGTCGTCACCGAAGGCGGTCCGGGCGACGCGGCGGGCGGCGGCGATCTCGGTGGGCAGCTCGGCCGGGTCCCGCACCAGGCGCATGCCCTTGCCGCCACCACCGGCGGAGGGCTTGAGCAGGACGGGGTAGCCGATCCCGTCGGCGGCGGCGACGAGGTCCTCGTCGGTGGGCGCGGTGGCCTGGCTGCCGGGGACCACCGGGACGCCGGCGGTCCGGACGGCCTCCTTGGCGTTGATCTTGTCACCCATCAGCTCGACCGCACCGGGAGGTGGTCCGATGAAGACGAGGCCCGCGTCGGCGCAGGCGCGGGCGAAGCCGGCGTTCTCGGCGAGGAAGCCGTAACCGGGGTGGACGGCCTGGGCGCCGGTGCGGCGGGCGGCGGCGAGGATCTGGTCGGCGCGCAGGTAGGTCTCGGCGGCCGAGCTGTCGCTGCGGTCGGCCGGGCCGAGCCGGACCGCGACGTCGGCCTCGCGGACGTGCGGTGCGTCGGCGTCCGCGTCGCTGAACACGGCGACCGAGCGGACACCGAGCCGCCGCAGGGTGCGGATCACCCGCAGGGCGATCTCACCGCGGTTGGCGACCAGAACTGTGTCGAACATGGGAGGCGTTCCTCCGGGTCGAGGGGAGCCGTAAGAAGGAGGTGGCGGTGGGCGGTTGAGGCGCCGGCCCGGTCGTCGGACCGGCGCCGCAGGAGTCACACCCGGAAGAGGGGGGTCACATCGGAGCGGTGACACCGGATCGGTTGCGGCGGAGTGGTCGCATCGGCGCGGTCACATGCGGAAGACGCCGAACGGAGCGGGCGGCGCCAGCGGTGCGTTGGCGCAGGCGGTGAGGGCGAGACCGACAGCGGTGCGGGTGTCCATCGGGTCGATCACGCCGTCGTCCCAGAGCCGGGCGGTGGCGTAGTAGGCGCTGCCCTGGCGCTCGTACTGCTCGCGGACCGGGCGCTTGAACTCCTCCTCCGCCTCGCCCGGCCACTCCTCGCCGCGCGCCTCCAACTGGTCGCGCCGGACGGTGGCCAGCACGGAGGCCGCCTGCTCGCCGCCCATCACGGAGATCTTGGCGCCCGGCCACATCCACAGGAAGCGGGGCGAGTAGGCCCGGCCGCACATCGAGTAGTTGCCGGCCCCGTACGAGCCGCCGATCACCACGGTCAGCTTCGGGACCCGGGTGCAGGCGACGGCGTTGACCATCTTGGCGCCGTGCTTGGCGATGCCGCCCGCCTCGTACTGCCGGCCGACCATGAAGCCGGTGATGTTCTGCAGGAAGAGGAGGGGGATGCCGCGCTGGTCGCACAACTCGATGAAGTGGGCGCCCTTGACGGCCGATTCGGAGAACAGCACGCCGTTGTTGGCGACGATGCCGACCGGGTGGCCGTGGATCCGGGCGAAGCCGGTGACCAGGGTCGCGCCGTACTCGGCCTTGAACTCGGCGAAGCGGCTGCCGTCGACCAGTCGGGCGATCACCTCGCGCACGTCGTAGGGCGTGCGCGGGTCCACCGGGACGGCGCCGTACAGGCCCGCCGGGTCGACGGCCGGCGGCTCGACGGCGGTGAGCGGCCACGGCTTGGCCGTGCGCGGGCCGAGCTCGGACACGATGGTGCGGACGATGGAGAGGGCGTGGGCGTCGTCCTCGGCCAGGTGGTCCGTCACGCCCGAGGTGCGGGAGTGCAGCTCGCCGCCGCCCAGCTCCTCGGCCGTGACCACCTCACCGGTGGCCGCCTTCACCAGCGGCGGTCCGCCCAGGAAGATCGTGCCCTGGTTTCGGACGATCACCGCCTGGTCGCTCATCGCCGGGACGTACGCGCCGCCGGCCGTGCAGGAGCCGAGCACCGCGGCGATCTGCGGGATGCCCGCGGCCGAGAGCCGGGCCTGGTTGTAGAAGATCCGGCCGAAGTGGTCGCGGTCCGGGAAGACCTCGTCCTGCATCGGGAGGAAGGCGCCGCCGGAGTCCACCAGGTAGATGCAGGGCAGGCGGTTCTCCAGCGCGACCTCCTGGGCGCGCAGGTGCTTCTTCACCGTCATCGGGTAGTAGGTGCCGCCCTTGACGGTGGCGTCGTTGGCGACCACCACCACCTCGCGTCCGGCGACCCGGCCGATGCCGGCGATCACCCCGGCCGCGGGCGCCGCACCCTCGTACATCCCGTCGGCGGCCAGCGGGGCCAGCTCCAGGAAGGGCGAGCCCGGGTCGAGCAGGGTGTCCACCCGGTCGCGGGGGAGGAGCTTGCCGCGCGAGGTGTGCCGGGCGCGGGCCTTGGCACCCCCGCCGAGGGCGGCGGTGTCGAGCTTGGCGCGCAGTTCGGCGACCAGGGCCCGGTGCGCCTCGGTGTTGGCCCGGTAGGCCGCGGAGCCCGGGTCGGCGGAGGTGCCGAGCCGGGGTGCCGGAGCGGCGGCTCCCGGCGCGGCGGCACCCGGTGCCGCCGCGGTGCCGGTCGCTGCGTTGAGCCGGACCCCGGAGGGGGCGCCGGTGGTTGAGATGACCATTCCCAAGAGCTCCCTTGCCCTCGGCAGCAGGCGGGCGTGCCGAGTACGGTGCGCCCCTGATCCTCACGTTAATTAACGTTAACTTACGCGCCCAGGTTAACGGCCGATAACCCGACTGTCTACGATGGACGGCATGCCGAACGTCCCCGCAGCCTCCGCGCTCCCACGCCGCGACCAGATCCGCCGGGAGGCCGCGCGACTGTTCGCCGCCCGGGGCTTCCTCGGCGTGGGCGTGGACGAGATCGGCAAGGCCGTCGGCATCAGCGGCCCCGGCCTCTACCGCCACTTCGCCGGCAAGGACGCGATGCTGGCCGACCTGTTGATCGGCATCAGCGAGCGCCTGCTGGAGGAGGGGCGCCGCCGGGCGGGCGGCGGCGACGGTCCGGCCGCCACGCTGGACGCGCTGATCAGCGGCCACGTCGACTTCGCCCTGAACGACCGCGACCTGATCACCCTGCACGACCGCGAGCTGCTGAACCTCAAGGAGGAGGACCGCCGCACCGTCCGGCGGCTCCAGCGCGGCTACGTGGAACTGTGGGTGGACGTGGTCCGGCAGGCCCACCCGCCGCTCGCCGCCCCCACCGCCGAGCCGGTGGCGCGGGCCGCCGTGCACGCGGTCTTCGGCCTGATCAACTCGACCCCGCACAGCCTCGGCCCGAACCCGGTCCAGGGCGAGCGCGCCGGTCTGCAGCGCGACGGCATGGCCGCACTGCTGCACGCCCTCGCCCACGGCGCCTTCGCGGCCGCCGCCGAATCCGTCGCCGCCGACTCCCCGGCCTAGGGCTGCGACCTAGGACCGCGACCTAGGCCGCGACCTGGGCTGCGGCCCTAGGTCCAAAGGACGGCGTCCGCCCGCCCCGGGCCGCTGGGCGCGCGTCGGGTGCCCGGGCGATCCTTGGGGGCAGGGCCGGAGTGTTGGGTCGCAGCTGTGTTCGATCGGGAATCACCGCAGGCCGCAGGCTGTTGCCCAGTCGCCGGACCGGACGATCCGGGCCGTAACGAAGTCAGCCCCGACCGCGGCGAGCGGCCGGAAATGCCGTGGCGGCCACCCGACGAAATGGTTAGCATCCCTAAATATGCCCGAGACTCACGGATCCATGGTGGAGCAATCCCCGAGCGGCCCACCGGCCCCCGGCCCGAACCCGCAGGCCACTGACGCACGCCCCGAGCCGGGCACGGTCGGCAGCCCGGGCACAACCGATAACCCGGGTACGGCCGGTAACCCGCGTGCAACCGGCGACCCGGGCACGCCCGCCCCGTCCGACGGCTGGCTGCGCCGACTGATCGGCTACAGCTGGCGGTCCCGCCGCAGCCTGCTGCTCGCCTTCGGAGCCTCGCTGCTGGGCATGGCCGTCACCGCGCTGGTGCCGCTGGTCACCAAGCTGGTCATCGATGACGTCATCGTCGCCCACACCCGATCGCTGACCCCGTGGGCCGTGCTGCTGCTGCTCGCCGCCGTCGTGGTCTTCGGCTGCACCCAGGTCCGCCGCTACTACGGTGGCCAGTTGGCCCTCGACGTCCAGCACGACATGCGCAGCGACCTGTTCCGCTCGCTCGGCCGGCTGGACGGCCACCGCCAGGACCGTCTGGACACCGGCCAGGTGGTGGGGCGGGCGACCTCCGACCTCCAGCTGATCAACGGCCTGCTCTCGATGCTGCCGATGATGACCGGCTACCTGCTGATGTTCGTGATGTCGCTGGGCGTGATGGTCTGGCTGTCCCCGCCGTTGACCCTGGTCGCCCTGGTCATGGCCCCCGCGCTGTGGTGGGTCAGCGTGCTCAGCCGCAAGCGCCTGTTCCCGGCCACCTGGGCCGCCCAGCAGGAGGCGGCCGCCGTGGCGGGCGTGGTGGACGGTGCGATCGGCGGGGTCCGGGTGGTCAAGGGCTTCGGCCAGGAGGCACAGGAGCAGGACAAGCTGGAGCTGGTCTCCCGCAACCTGTTCGCCGCCCGGCTCCGGTCGATACGCCTGAACGCCCGCTACAACCCGGCGATGCAGGCGATCCCGGCCCTCGCCCAGGTCGCGGTGCTGGCCTTCGGCGGCTGGCTGGCCGTCGACGGTCAGGTCACGCTGGGGACGTTCGTCGCCTTCTCCACCTACGTCGCGCAGATGACCGGTCCGGTGCGGATGATGACCATGGTCATCACGGTCGGCCAGCAGGCCCGGGCCGGCGTCGAGCGGGTTCTGCAGCTGATCGACGAGCGCCCGCTGGTCCAGGAGCGCCCGGACGCGCTCACCCTGGACCTGACGCGGGACGGCGCCGTCCCCTCCGATGACGACACCGCAGCCGACGCTCCGACCGGCGGTACGACCGGCACGACCGGCCCCCGCACCCCGGACGTCGCCCTGGAGTTCGACCGGGTCGAGTTCCGCTACGACCCCGAACACCCCGCCCCCGTACTGCACGGGCTCAGCCTGAAGCTGGCCCCCGGCGAGACCCTCGCCCTGGTGGGCGCCTCCGGATCCGGCAAATCGACGGTGGCCCAGCTGGTGCCCCGCTTCTACGATCCGGCGGCCGGCGCCGTCCGCCTCTACGGCCACGACCTGCGCGACCTCACCCTGGACTCGGTCCGTGCGGCGGTCGGCATCGTGCCCGAGGAGAGCTTCCTCTTCTCCGAGTCGGTCCGCACCAACATCGCCTACGGCCGCCCGGACGCCACCGACGAGCAGATCGTCGCCGCAGCGCGCGCCGCCCAGGCCGACGAGTTCGTCCGCGCGCTGCCGGACGGCTACGAGACCAAGGTCGGCGAGCAGGGACTGACCCTCTCCGGAGGCCAGCGCCAGCGCATCGCCCTGGCCCGGGCGATCCTCACCGACCCCCGGATCCTGCTGCTGGACGACGCCACCTCGGCCGTCGACCCGCAGGTCGAGGCGGAGATCCACGACGCGCTGCGCTCGGTGATGACCGGCCGCACCACCCTGTTGATCGCCCACCGTCGCTCGACCCTCCAACTCGCCGACCGGATCGCGGTCCTGGACCACGGCCGACTGCTGGACCTCGGCACGCACGAGGAACTCGAAGCCCGATGTCCCCAGTACCGGGCCCTGATCACCGACCCGGAGGCCGGCCGCACACCGGAACCGCAGGCCGAGCCCGAGTACCAGAACAACCAGAGCAACCCGAGCGAACAGTCCGCACCGGCAGACCAGCAGAACCAGCCCACCCCGCAGCCCCCCGCGCTCCCCACCCCCGCCCTCGCCAAGGCGGCCCGCACCGCCGACCCCGAGCTGCTGGCCAAGGTCGCCGCCCTCCCGCCGGCCTCCGACGCCCCCGCCGTCCCGCGCGCCGAGGCCGAGGCCGGTGACCCCGATTTCAGCCTGGGCCGCCTGCTGCGCCCCTTCCGCATCCCGCTGCTCATCGCCTTCCTGCTGGTCGCCCTGGACGCGGCCGCCGGACTGGTGCTGCCGGTGCTGATCCGGCACGGCATCGACGAGGGCGTCCGCAAGGGCTTGATGTCCGGTGTCGCGGTGGCGTCGATCACCGCCCTCGTCGTGGTGCTGCTGGACTGGCTGGTGCAGGGCGCCGAGAACCGGGTCAGCGGCCGGACCGGCGAGCGCGTGCTCTACACCCTCCGGCTCAAGATCTTCGCCCACCTCAACCGGCTCGGCCTGGACTACTACGAGCGCGAGTTGACCGGCCGGATCATGACCCGGATGACCACCGACCTGGACTCGCTGACGTCCTTCCTGCAGACCGGCATGGTCACCGCCGTGGTCAGCCTGCTGACCTTCGCCGGGATCTTCCTGGCCCTGCTGATCATCGACGCCGGCCTGGCCCTGGTGGTCTTCGCCGTGCTGCCGCTGCTGGTGATCGCCACCCTGGTGTTCCGGAAGAAGTCCAAGGACCAGTACGAGCTCTCCCGGGACCTGATCAGCACGGTCAACGCGGACCTCCAGGAGAACGTGGCCGGCATGCGGATCGTCCAGGCGTTCCGTCGCCTGGACACCAACACCGACCGCTTCGTGGCCCGCGGCATCGCCTACCGGGAGGCCCGGGTCCGGGCGCAGTTCTACATCTCGCTGTACTTCCCGTTCGTCCAGTTCCTCTCCAGCGTGGCCGCCGCACTGGTGCTGATCGTGGGCGCCGCCCGGGTGGACGCGGGGACGCTGACGGTCGGCGCGCTGGTCGCGTACCTGCTCTACATCGACCTGTTCTTCGCCCCGGTCAACCAGCTGTCCCAGGTGTTCGACGGCTACCAGCAGGCCTCGGTGGGCCTCGGCCGGATCCGTGAACTGCTGCGCACCCCGACCACCACGGCCCCGGCGGCCGACCCCGTCCCGGTGGCGAAGGGGCTGCGCGGTGAGATCAGCTTCGAGGGCGTCGGCTTCGCCTACAACGGCGGGGTGGACGGCGCACCGGAGGTGCTGAGCGCCGTCGACCTGCACATACCCGCCGGTCAGACGGTGGCGCTGGTCGGTGAGACCGGCGCGGGCAAGTCGACGCTGGTCAAGCTGGTCGCCAGGTTCTACGACGCGACCGAGGGCACCGTCCGGGTCGACGGGGTGGACCTCACCCGCTACGACCTGGCCCAGTACCGCCACCGCCTGGGCGTGGTGCCGCAGGAGGCGTACCTGTTCGCGGGCACGGTCCGCGAGGCGATCGCCTACGGCCGCCCGGACGCCTCGGCGGCCGAGGTGGAGGCGGCGGCCCGGGCGGTCGGCGCGCACGACATGATCGTCCGGCTGTCGGACGGCTACGACCACGAGGTGGCCGGCCGCGGGCGGAACCTCTCGGCGGGCCAGCGCCAGCTGATCGCGCTGGCCCGGGCCGAACTGGTCGACCCGGACATCCTGCTGCTGGACGAGGCCACCGCGGCGCTCGACCTCGCCACCGAGGCCGCCGTCAACCAGGCCGCGGACCGGCTCAGCGGCGGGCGCACGACCCTGGTCATCGCCCACCGGCTGACCACCGCCGAACGCGCGGACCGGGTGGTCGTCCTGGACCACGGCCGGGTGGTCGAGGACGGCACCCACACCGAACTGCTCGCCCTGGACGGGACGTACGCCAGGCTCTGGCAGGCGTTCATCGCGGACGGCCACCCGGCACCGGCCGAGACGGTCGCCGCCGGGTAGTCGCCGGGCGGCCGCGGGGTAGCGGCGGGGCAGCCGCCACGCCGCGGTCGACGGCCGGTCCGACGGCCGGTCCGACGGCCGGTCTGACAGCCGGGCCGGCCGTCGGGCCGTCCGACCACCCCTCCGGAGTTGCCCCTCCGGTCGAGCAGCGGGTTCAGGCGGCGATCAGCGAGGCCAGCAGGCCCGAGGCGTCGACCCCGCGCGGCAGGTCGCTCACCTGGCCGTCCCCGACCTCCACCACGCGCCAGCCGGAGCCGTCGGCCAGGCGGGCGAGGTCGGTGGTGACGAAGCGGCAGCCGAGTCTTCGCACCAGCGCGGGCACGTGGGTGAGGTCGGGCTCGACCCGCTGGTGCGGGGCGTCCGGGTGCGGCCCGACCAGGATCGGCCGGCCGTCGAGCCACCACACCCGGGCCTCCACGGCCCGTCCGGCGCCGTCCCCGCCGTCCGCGCCATCCGGACCGCCCCCGACACGCGCGCCGTCCTGGTCCGACCCGCCGGTGCGCTCGAACTCCTCGTACCGCCGCAGGACCACCCCGCCGGCCAGGAACTCGCCCTGCAGCTCGACGAACCGCCCGACCACCCGGCCGACGGCCGCCAGGTCCGCCAACTCCGGGACGTAGCAGGCCTCGTGCCACTCGTGCTTGCGCGACTTCACGTAGTCCTTGACGATCGCCGGCCCGGTCCCGCCGAGCCGGGCCGCGGCGTCCGCCAGTTCCTCCGGTGTGGGGGCCGCCGTCCCGTCGGCCGGGATCCAGACACTGGGCGGGGTCGCGCCCTCGAACACCCCGTACCAGCCGGGCAGTTCGTGCGCCGCCGCGTAGCCGGGCGCGCTGGTCAGCAGGTTGCCGCCGCGGGCGGTGAGGGCGGCGGCGAACTCGGCGTAGCGGGCGGAGGGGAGCATCCAGCCCCGGTACCAGAGCGGCCCGGCGTCCTGGGGCACCCGCCGGACCGCCTCCTCGGCGTGTCCGGCGAGCAGCGCGTCGTGGTCGACGAGATGGTGCTCGCCGCCCAACTCCCGCAGCAGCCGGGCCTCCCAGGCGAAGTGCGGATCGGGCCGGCGCGGGTTGAGCGGATCGGCGGGGAAGAGGATCGAGGGTACGGGCATGGCGGTCAGGGTAAGGCCAGCGGGCCGCTCCGGCTGCGTCCCGTCGGCGGTCGGGCGCCCGGGGCCGCCCCAAGTGGGTGACCGGGGCGGTGAATTCGGTCGACGCCCGGTGCCGGCGCTGTCAGAGTGTCCCGATGCGAAGACTGCTGCGACCGCGCAGACGCGTTCCCCGCCGGGCCGCCCGCACGGTGGTCCTGGACGGGAACGGCTCGGTGTTCCTGCTCCGCTCGGACAACGACGAGGTCGGCGTCCACTGGACCATGCCCGGCGGCGGGCTGGAGCCCGGCGAGACCCCGCCGGTCGGCGCCCGGCGCGAGCTGTGGGAGGAGACCGGCTGGACCGACCTCGAACCGGGTCCGCTGCTCTGCACCTGGGAGCACGACTTCACCTGGCACGGCACCCCGGTCCGCCAGCACGAGCACATCTACCTCACCCGCGGACCGCACCGCGGCCCGGTCGGTGACGTCAGCGCGGTGCACGCCGAGGACCGGATCCTCGACTGGCGCTGGTGGACCCCGGCCGACCTCGCCGACGAGAACGCCGACGCGCTCTGGCCGCCCCGGCTCCCGGAGCTGCTGGAGCCCGTCCGCACGGGCTGGGCGGTCGACGGGCGCCCTCCGGTACCCGTCGACCTCGGCTACATCCCGAACACCCGCTAGCCGCGCCGACCGCGCCGGGTACGCCTAGCCCCGCCCGCCGCGCCGGGCACGCCCGGTGGGGCCGGCCGGGCCGGGCTCCCAGCCGTGCAGGTCCAGCTCCCGGTCGTGCAGCGCCCAGGGGTTCATCCGTACCGTGAGCTGGGCGTGGGCCAGTTGCTCGACGGTGAGCCCGGTCTCGGCGACCAGCTGCTCGGTCGACACCGAGACGGCGATGGCGGGACGCCACGAGGGCAGCACGACCAGGCTGGTTCCGCGCCCGACCCGGATCGGCTCCGCCGCCACCCGGACCGGCGTCCGCTCCTCCGGGCGGCCGAGGCCGTCCGGCTGGACCGGGCTGCCGCCGATCAGGATGCCGAGCGGCGGTTCGGCCCGGGAATCCCCGGCAACGGCCCTGGCCCCGTCCCCGGCCCAGGCGTTCGCCGAGTCGGCACCGTGTGCAGCGAGCGCCGGGGGCAGCGCGGCCAGGTGACCGGTCACCACCCCCGTTGCACCGGCCGGTGCACCCGCCCACCCCGCACCGTGCGGCCGGATGCCGGTCGGGTCGGTCGCGGCCGTCTCCCGTGCGGCCGCCTCCTGCCCGGTCGGGTCGGCCAGCGGGTGCATCCGGCGCAGCCGGCGGGAGGGCGACGGCCGTCGTGAGCCGAGGCTCCGGAGTTCCTCGCGCGCCGAACGCGGCGCCGACGTGGGCCGGGTGCCCTCCGTGGGCGCCGCGGGCTGCCGGAGGCCGACGAACCCCGGTCCGGCCACCTCCGCGGTCTTCTCCTCGGCCTTCTCCGCGGTCTCGCCGAGCAGCGCCCGTACCTCTTCAACCGGCCGCCGGCACGCGGCCGCCAGCTCGGCGACCGAGCGCCCCTCGGCGCGCGCGGCCCGCAGCCGGTCGGCGAAGGCCTCCCGGAGCCGGGCCGCGGTCGCGGCAGCGTCGGTCGCAAGACGGTCCGTCGCAGCCCCGCCCGTCGTGGCGGTGTCCGTCGAAGCGCCGTCCGTTGCAGCCCCGCCCGTCGCAGCACGCCGGAGCTGCGCCTCGACGTCCTCCGGGCTGCGCGGCTGCGGCACCGAGTCGCCCCGGGCGGGGACGCCCGGGGCGACGGCCGCGTGGGCGTCGGGTGCCGTCGCGATCGCGCAGATCGGAGCCCCCGAGCCGGGCGGTCCGAGCGCGTCGGCCCGGGGCGAGGAGCCGGCACCGTCCGCGGGCGGGCCGGGCAGGGCGGAGTCGGTGGAACGGGGATGGAGCGAGGTCATCGGCGGGCCCTTCGGGGGACGGTCCCGACGATCCTCCCGCACCGCGCCACCAGCTCCAAGCGTCATTCCCGGGCGTGTGTTGGGGAGCACGCCGTGATCGCCGGGCGATCAGCGGCGGCCCCTACCAGGCGTATCGGCTCAACTGCCGGGCGCGACGAAGCCCTTGAGGTCGGAGAGCACCGCGTTGGCCGCCATGACGCCGAGCCCGAGGAACCAGGTCTCGTCCGAAACCGGCCGCGCCTGACCGGACTTGACCGCGCCGAGCGTCTTCCAGAGCGCCCCGCCGAGCACCGCGTCCTGGTTGGTCGAACTGGGGCTCCCGTACACGCCGTAGAAGATCCAGTCGGCGTCCGCCTTGTCGATCTGCTCCGGGCTGACCTCCACCGCGAGTTCCTTGACCTGCTCGATCGCGGGCTGCGGCAGCGGCACGTCGGTGAGGATGGTGCCGATGAAGGAGAGTTCGGCGTAGAGCCTGGTCCGGCCCGGCATGAAGCGCAGCGGCGTGATGGTGGGCCGCTTGCCGCCGAGCCCGGTGCCGATCGCGGCGGCCGCCGCCTGGTAGGCGTCGAGCTGCGCCCGGGCCTCGGCCTGCAGACCGAAGGGGCTGGCGTTGAGCAGGAAGTTCTGCTTCCAGGGGTAGCCGGGGCGCAGCGAGAAGACGGTCGGCGCGATCTTCGACAGCTGGGCGTACTGGTCCTGGGCGCGCAGCTGGCTGCCGAGGATCAGGTCGGGCTTGAGCGCCGCGATCGCCTCCAGGTTGAGGCTGTTGATGGTGCCGACGGCGGCCGGGTTGCCCGCCTTGTCCTTCAGGTAGGAGGGCAGCGACTTGGAGCCGTCGGTGTGGACGACGCCGACCGGCTGGATGCCGAGCGCGACGACGTTGTCGAGCTCGCCGGTGTCCAGCACCACGACCCGGGTGGGCTTGGCGGGGATGACGGTCTCGCCCATGGCGTGCTTGACGGTGCGCGGGTAGACGCCCGGGGCGGCGTCGGTGCCGAAGCCCTTCATCTTCTCGATGACGGTGGCGTAGTCGTCGCCGCCCTGCTTGACCGACTTCTGGTCGGGCGAACCGCCACTGCCCGGCTTCGTACCGCCGTTGCCTCCGCCGCCGCCCGAGCCGCCCGAGCCGCCCGAGCTGCCGCAGGCCGCGAGGAGTCCGCCGAGGCCGAGCACGGCGGCGCCGGTCACTCCGGCGGTGAGGAAGCGACGGCGGCTGGCGGTGCGCGGAGCAGGCGCAGGCGCGGGTGCGGGTACGAGGCCGGAGGCGGGCACGAGGGTCGAGTCGTCGGAGTCGGGGGCCACGCGACGCTCCTTCACGGTCGGGACCGGACGGTCGAGGAAGAGGTTAGGTGAGGCAAACCTATCTCGCCGCCCGCCGCACCCTCCGTGCGGGGTCGCTCACCGGAGCGTCAAAGGTCATCGAAAGTGCATAAAATCACCAAGAGTTGGTCTATTCAACCTTCTTCATGCGACTTAGAGTGCGCTGGTGTTTGATCAGCAGCTCTCAGAGCACACAAGCAGCGGCCGGGCAATGGCGCCCGGCGCTCCGCAGGGTGCCCCGGTCAGTGGCACCAGTGGTGGCGTCCCCGAACAGGGGACGGCTGGGGGAGCGGGGGACAAGGGCCTGCGGGGCAACTCGGTCGGCCTGCTGGGCAGCGTGGTACTGGGCGTCTCGACGGTCGCCCCGGTCTACTGCCTGACCGCCACGCTGGGACCGACGGTCACCGCGGTCGGGGTCCAGATGCCGGCGGTGTTCCTGGCGGGCTTCCTGCCGATGCTGCTCGTCGCGTTCGCCTACAAGGAGCTGAACAAGGACTTCCCGGACTGCGGGACGTCCTTCACGTGGACGGTCAAGGCCTTCGGCCCGCGGATCGGCTGGATGGCCGGCTGGGGACTGACCGTCGCGACCATCATCGTGCTCTCCAACCTCGCCGGGGTCGCGACGGAGTTCCTCTACCTGATGCTCGGCGAGATGAGCGGCAGCGACTGGATCGCCGGGCTCGACCAGAACAAGGCCGTCCACCTGCTCACCGTGGTGCTGCTCATCGCCGGTGCCACCGCGATGAGTTACCGGGGGATGACGGCCACCAAGTGGTTCCAGTACGGCTTGGTCGGCCTCCAACTGGCCGTGCTGCTGCTGTTCTCGGCCATCGCCATCGGCAAGGCCGCCGCCGGGGACCTGCCCGACTCGATCGGCTTCTCCTTCTCCTGGCTGAACCCGCTCCAGGTCGGCTCGTTCAGCGCGTTCACCGCCGGCCTGTCGCTGTCGATCTTCATGTACTGGGGCTGGGACACCTGCCTCACCATGAACGAGGAGACCCTCGGCAGCGCCAAGACCCCGGGCCGGGCCGCGTTGGTCTCCATGGTCACCCTGGTCGGCTCGTACCTGCTGGTCGCGATCTCGGCGCAGATGTTCGCCGGCGTCGGCAGCACCGGCAACGGTCTCGGCAACCCGGCGACCGCCGACAACGTCTTCGCCGCGCTCGCCCGCCCGGTGCTCGGCTCGCCGTGGAGCATCCTGCTCTTCCTGGCCGTCGTCGCCAGTGCCGCCGCGAGCCTGCAGACCACCTTCATCCCGGTGGCCCGCACCCTGCTCGCGATGAGCGCGTACCGCGCCGTGCCGCCGCGCTTCGGCACCGTCCACCCGCGCTTCCGCACCCCCGGGTACGCGACCGTCGCGGCCGGTCTCGCCACCGCCGTGTTCTACGTCGGGATGAGCCTGATCAGCGAGGACGTCGTCCAGGACACCATCCTGGCGCTCGGTCTGATGATCTGCTTCTACTATGCGCTGACCGCCTTCTCCTGCGTCTGGTACTTCCGCCGCTCGCTCCGCGGCAGCCTGCGCGACCTGCTGCTCAAGGGCGCCGCCCCGCTGCTCGGCGGCCTGCTGCTGAGCGCCGTCTTCCTGCAGACCCTCACCGACGCCTGGTCCCCCGACTACGGCAGCGGCGCGCTGTTCGGCATCGGCTCGGTGTTCGTGATCGGCGTCGGCATCCTGCTGCTCGGCGCCGCGCTGATGACCTGGTACGGCCGGATCCGACCGGAGTTCTTCCGCGGCGAGACGCTGCGCCACGACACCAGGGCCCTGGTCGTGGAGGACTGACGCTATGGTGGGAGCCATGAAGCGCTTCGTGGGCCTGTGCTGGTGGCCGTCCTAGGACGGCCACCACACTCGCCTGACCAGGGCCGTCCGGGACGGACGGCCCTGTCGCGTTTCCCCACGGGACGGGCCCCTCGCCCCGGACGGCCGCCACCACCGCCGTACCGAGGGAGAAACCCGATGACCACCGCTGCTACCGCCACCACCACCGCTACCGCCGCCGGAACGTCCGACCTCACCGCCACGGACCCGCTCGGTGACCCGTCCTCCCACCGCGTCCTCACCGGCGACCGCCCCACCGGCCCGCTCCACCTCGGCCACTACTTCGGCACCCTGCGGAACCGGGTCCGGCTCCAGGACCAGGGCGTCGAGATGTTCGTCCTGGTCGCCGACTACCAGGTCATCACCGACCGCGACATCGCCGACCGGCTCGCCGAGCACACCGAGAACCTCGTCCTCGACTACCTCGCGGCCGGCCTCGACCCCGAGCGGGCCACGATGTTCGCGCACAGCGCCGTCCCCGCCCTCAACCAGCTGCTGCTGCCCTTCCTCAGCCTGGTGAGCGTCGCCGAACTGAGCCGCAACCCCACCGTCAAGGACGAGATCGCCCACTCCAGCCAGGCCGCCGTCAACGGACTGATGTTCACCTACCCCGTCCACCAGGCCGCCGACATCCTGTTCTGCAAGGCCGACCTCGTCCCGGTCGGCCAGGACCAGCTGCCCCACCTCGAAGTCGCCCGCACCGTCGCCCGCCGCTTCAACGAGCGCTACCCGCACGCCGACGGCAGCGCCGTCTTCCCCCGCCCCCGGGCGCTGCTCTCCGACGCCCCGATGCTGCTGGGCACCGACGGCGGCAAGATGAGCAAGAGCCGCGGCAACGCCGTCGCCCTCGGCGCCGACGAGGACACCACCGCCCGGATCATCCGCGGCGCGAAGACCGACGCCGACCGCCGCATCACCTACGACCCGAGCGCCCGCCCCGAGGTCTCCGGACTTGTCCTGCTCGCCGCGCTCTGCCAGGACCGCGACCCGGAGGCGATCGCCGAGGAGATCGGCGACGGCGGTGCGGCCGCCCTCAAGCGCACCGTCATCGAGTCCGTCAACGAGCACTTCCGCCCGCTGCGCGCCCGCCGCGCCGAGCTCGCCACCGACCGCGGCCACCTGCGGCAGGTCCTGCGGGACGGCGCCGAACGGGCCAACGCCATCGCCGACGCCACCCTCGCCGAGGTGCGGGAGGTGATGGGCGCGATCTGAAGGGCCCTCAACGCCGTCAACACCCTCTACGGCCGCAACCCGCACGGACCCACTGCGGTCCGTCCGTCCACGGACATCGGCCGGTCGACCGGCGGGCATATCGTCACCGGGCGGCCTCGACCACACCCCGAGGCCGCCCACAGCCGCCCCTTCCCCGAAAGGCCCGGTCCATGGACCAGCAACCGCCCACGCCCGGCCAGGGACTGACCCGCCCGCCGCAGCTGCGCCCCGGCGACCACATCGCCGTCGTCGCCCCCAGCGGCCCGATCGACGCCGGGCGACTCACCGCCGGCTGCGAGATCCTCCGCACCTGGGGCCTGCGCGTCACCGTCGCCCCGCACGTCCTCGACACCCACCCCGCCCTCGGCTACCTGGCCGGCACCGACGCCGACCGCGCGGCCGACATCCAGGACGCCTGGCTCGACCCCACCGTCGACGCCGTCATCTGCGCCCGGGGCGGCTACGGCGTCCACCGCATCGTCGACCTGCTCGACTGGACCGCCATGCGCGCGGCCCGCCCCAAGCCCTTCATCGGCTTCAGCGACGTCAGCTCCCTGCACGAGGCCTTCGCCCGGCGCCTCGGCCTCGCCACCCTGTACGGGCCGATGGCCGCCGCCTCCTCCTTCGTCGAGGACGGCCCCACCGCCGAACACCTGCGCCGCACCCTCTTCGACCCCGCCGCCACCACCGTCCTCACCTCGCCCACCGCGGGCGCGCTCGTCCCCGGCCGTGCCCGTGGCGTCACCGCCGGGGGCTGCGTCCACGTGCTCGCCGCCGAGCGCGGCACGCCCGCCGCCCGCCCCTCCTACACGGGCAGCATCCTGGTCCTCGAGGACGTCAACGAGCACCCCTACCAGCTCGACCGCCTGCTCACCCAGTTCCTGCGCTCCGGCGCCCTCGACGGCGTGGCCGGTATAGCCCTCGGCTCCTGGGAGGGCTGCGGGCGGCCCGAACGGGTCCGGGACGTGATGCTCGACCGCCTCGGCGGCCTCGGCGTGCCCGTGCTCTGGGAACTGGGTTTCGGCCACTGTCCGTCCACTCTCACCGTCCCGCTCGGCGTCCCCGCCGTGCTCGACGCGGACGCCGGCACGCTCACCCTGGAGCAGCCCGCCCTCGTCCCTGCCCTGGCCGTCGACTGAGCCGGCCGCCGGGCCCGGGCCAGTGAGTAGGGTGCGGCCATGAACGAGGACCGCCTCACCGCCCTCGCCCGCGGACTCCTCCGCGGCCCGGGCAGCAACGCCCGTACGATCCTCGGACTTGTCGGCCCGCCCGGAGCCGGCAAGTCCACCCTCGCCCGCCACCTGGTCGCCGAGGTCGAACGCACCGAAGGCCCCGGCACCGCCGCGTACCTCCCGCTCGACGGCTTCCACCTCTCCGCGGCCCAGCTCGACCGCCTCGGACTGACCCACCGCAAGGGCGCCCCGGCCACCTTCGACGCCCACGGCTACGTCGCCCTGCTGCGCCGGGTCGCCGCCGACCGCTTCCAGGACATCTACGTCCCCGACTTCGACCGCACCCTGGACGAACCGGTCGCCGCCCGCCACGTCGTCCGCCCGCACACCCGCCTGGTCATCACCGAGGGCAACTACCTCGCCTCCGCGGACACCCCCTGGCCGGACGCCCGCCGGCTGCTGCGCGAGCTCTGGTACGTCGACACCGACGACACCGTCCGCGAGGAGCGACTGCTCCGCCGCCACCGCGACGGCGGCCGCGATGAGGCCACCGCCCTGCGCTGGGTCTCCGGCAACGACCACCCCAACGGCGAGTACGTGAAGCAGGGCCGCGCGCTCTGCACCCGGACCGTCTCCGGCACCGGTTTGCCCCAGGCGCCGGAGAGGGGTAGTGTTCTCTAGTCGCTCGGCAGGGAGCACCGGACACGCGTTTGCGCGGACGGTCCCGGAGCGGCCAATCCCTTGAAACACCACTTCCGGTCCGTACCGGTCGTTTCGCTTTTTCGCGTCTCGGCTCGGTGCTTATTCGGCGTGCGCTTTTATCGGATTGCGGCTGGATTCGCTTTTCGGAGCGGGGATCGGCTAGAGTTTGAAACGTCGGACGGGGCGTCAAACCTCAGAAGACACCGGCGAGTTGGATGACGAAGCCCCGGAAAACGGAGCGGAAAACATCTGATAAGCTGGAAACACGAAAGAACGAAGCGCCCGGAGGGC